>NZ_SJPF01000001.1:918081-1218081 GCF_007859755.1 Blastopirellula retiformator
ACATGCCGTTCGCTCCGGCCGAAATTATTTCGATCTTGTACTCGTACCGCTGGACGGTCGAAATCTTCTTCCGCTTCTACAAGCAACTGATGGGGGGCGCGCACCTGATCAGTCACAGCAAAAATGGCATCGAGATTCAGGTTTACTGCGCGATGATCGCCTGCCTGTTGATCCACCTGTGGATCGGCGGCAAGCCGAGCAAACGGACCTTCGAGATGATCGGCTACTACTTCACCGGCCTGGCCAACGAAGCGGAGATGCTGGCTCACATCGCCAAGATTCGAAAGCAAGCCGCCACGACAGCGAAGAAAAAATCGTAGCAGGCAGTAAGGAGTCCGCCGTCGAAGCGGTCTCTCGGTTGATGCTGCGCAGGTGGAAAATGGAACGGCAGCTTGCACGGTCCAGCAGCGGGGCGAAAATGCGTGAAGAGTTCGCGGCGGGATCAAATCTGTTTATGCCGACTGGGCGTGCCGAACAGTATTGCCACGAGGGCATTTTTCAACAGGCAGTTAACATTGCTAGCATCACGATTCGTGGCCGTAACAGCTCCCTGTTGCGGCTTTTTTTTTGCATTTATCAGTCATCTTTTGCATAACGGTGTCTGTCTGCTTTCCCTTGACCCCCTCCAGGAAAGGGGCCTCTTGTATCTTTTCCGCGTAGCTGAGGCCTAAATTGGGCATTTTTTAACACGGTCTAACCTGTTTTCTAGTAACAGGTTATGGGGCAGTAATGCGCAATATGAGCATCCAGTTGCCGAAAATGTCAATCAGCATCCTTGACGGTCGGTGGGGGGACGAATAGGTTCGTATGTCTGTTTTTAATTCTGCATCCGTCACAGTATTCATTTTAAAAATACTGGTTGCTGCCCCTGTCCCGAACGAACATCTGTCCATGCACGTCAAATCGCTCAAAGTGTTTTGCGACGTCGTCGGGCAGCGTAGTTTTTCACGGGCGGCGGATGAAAACGGCATTTCTCAGTCGGGCGCAAGCCAGGTGGTTCATCAATTAGAAGAACGCCTGGGCGTGAAGCTCATCGACCGGTCGAAGCGTCCTTTGGTGCCGACTCCGGAAGGCGAACTCTACTACCACGGCTGTCGCCAGATTGTCCGGCGGTATTACGCGCTCGAAGAAGACATTCGCACGTTTCATGCGGAAGTCGGGGGACGCGTCGCGGTGGCTTCGATCTATTCGGTCGGGCTGAGCCACATGAACGACTGCATGCAGGAGTTTCTCTCGAAGCACCCCAAAGCGAACTTACGGCTGCAATATCAGCATCCGCAAACGGTCGTGCGGATGGTCGCCGCCGATCAGGTCGACTTTGGCCTGGTCAGCTATCCCCGAAATACGAAAACGATCAAAGCGGTCGCCTGGCGAGAAGAGCCGATGGCGCTGGTTTGCTCTCCCCAGCACGAACTCGCCTCTCGGGCGTCGGTTTGGCTGGACGAGTTGGACGGACGAGACTTCGTCGGTTTCGACACGGAGCTGCAAATTCGCCGCGAGATCGATCGCGTCTTATCGGCTCACGGCGCCGAAGCGCATGTTGTGATGGAGTTCGACAACATCGAAACCATCAAACGCGCTATAGAGATCAATGCCGGCATCAGCTTGTTGCCGACATCCACGGTCGTCCGCGAAGTTCAGTCAGGCACGCTTGTCTGCGTCGAACTGGAGGGCCGCCCGCTCGTTCGTCCTCTGGGCATTATCACGCGACAGGGTAAAGAGTTGGGCAAAACGGCTCGGCGCTTTATCCAACTGTTGCATGACAAGGCCGAGGCCAGCGAAACGGCCAAAGATCAAGTCGCTTCCGATTCGGCTCCCCTCTTCGCCGAATCGGAACAGTTTTCCGCCGCGGAGGACACTCCCGCTGCGGAAAGCGACGTCGAACACGGAGTTTCGAGTCGCGCGTAGGCTGCCGAGCGGGATGGTCTCGGCCTGCGAATCTTTCGCGGTCGGGGTCTCTACCGACACGGCGCCACTGGCCACGGTTGGCGTTCCCACGAACACACGAAGTTGAATGAGTTTCCAAACGAAGGTTGTAGGCATGGCTTCTGCGAGTGATTCGCCGCGTCCGCTGGGTCGCACTGAACGACCCAGCAAACAAGGCTTGTATGACCCCGCTTTCGAGCACGAAAACTGCGGTGTGGGCTTCGTCGCCCACGTCAAAGGCGAACGCTCGCATCAAATGGTTCTCGACGCCGAGACGATCCTGATCAACATGGATCACCGCGGCGCTTGCGGGTGCGAACCGAACACCGGCGACGGCGCCGGTATGATGACGGCTTTGCCGCACGACTTTATCGCCAAAGTCGCCAAACGCGATCTGGACGCTGACCTGCCCCCGGCCGGACAATACGCCGCCGGCGTTGTGTTCTTGCCGCAGGACGAAGCGTCGCGGGCTCACTGCAAATCGACCGTCGAAAAGTACATCGAGGAAGGTGGGCAAAAGCTGGTCGGCTGGCGTCCCGTTCCGACCGACTCGAAGAAGGCCGACATCGGCCCGACCGCGCTGGCGTGCGAACCGGTCATGGAGATGCTGATCATCGCCTCGGGCGACGAGAAGCTGGATCAAGAGCTGTTCGAGCGTCGCGTTTACACCATTCGTAAGCGGGCCAGCCAACTGCGGGCCAACGACAATCTGCCGCAAGCCAAGATGTTCTACGTCTGCAGCTTGTCGACCAAAGTGATCATCTACAAAGGGATGCTCACCCCGGCTCAGTTGGTACCTTATTATCCCGACCTGTCGGACGAAGATTTCACCACGCACCTGGCGATGGTCCACTCGCGGTTCAGCACCAACACGTTCCCCTCGTGGGACCGCGCCCAGCCGTGCCGCTTCATGTCGCACAACGGCGAAATCAACACGCTTCGCGGCAACAAAAACTGGATGGCGGCTCGCCAGGGCGTCGCCGATAGCGACGTTTACGGCGGCGACGTCAGCAAGCTGTTCCCGATCGTCGAGCCTGACTGCTCCGACTCGGGGTCGTTTGACAACGTGCTCGAGTTCCTGCTGATGTCGGGACGCTCGCTGCAGGAATCGGTCATGATGATGGTGCCCGAAGCCTGGCAGAAGCACGAGACGATGTCGGAAGAGAAGCGGGCCTTCTACGAATACCACAGCTGCTTGATGGAGCCGTGGGACGGACCGGCGTCGATCGTCTTTACCGATGGTCAATACATCGGCGCCGTGCTTGACCGTAACGGTCTGCGTCCGAGCCGCTATTACCTGACCCACGACGACCGCGTCATCATGGGTAGCGAAGTGGGCGTGCTGCCGGTCGATCCGGCGATCGTCAAAGAAAAGGGACGCCTGCAACCGGGGCGTATGTTCCTGATCAACTTCGAAGAAGGTCGCCTGATTCCGGATGAAGAGCTGAAAAGCTCGTTCGCCAAGCAGCGTCCGTACGCCCAGTGGCTTCGCGAACAGCGGATCGAACTGGCCGAATTGAGCCCCAACGACGAACCGCACGGTTTTGATCCCGACACGCTGCTGCAGCGGATGCAGGCCTTCGGTTACACGACCGAAACGCTGCAGTTCATGCTGCTGCCGATGATCCATCAAAAGCGTGACCCGGTCGGCTCGATGGGCAACGACTCGGCGCTCGCCTGTTTGAGCGACAAGCCGCGGATGCTGTACGACTACTTCAAGCAGCTGTTCGCCCAGGTCACCAACCCGGCGGTCGATGCGATTCGCGAAGAAGTCGTGATGTCGCTGGAGTGCTACATCGGTCCGGAAGCGAACCTGCTGGAAACGACGCCGGAACACGCGCATCGTTTGCTGGCGCCGCATCCGATTTTGACTAACGAAGAGCTGGCCGCGCTGCAGCATATCGACAAGCGTGGGTGGAAGTCGAAGACGATCGACATCACCTTCCCGCTGGCCGAAGGCAAAGCTGGTTTGACCGCCGCGCTCGATCGCATTTGTGCCGAGGCGGAAGGGGCGATTGACGACGGCTTCTCGCTGATCGTGCTCTCGGACCGCGGCATCTCGGCCGATCGCGTCCCGGTGAGCACGCTGTTGGCTTGCGGATCGGTTCACCATCACCTGGTCAACACCGCCAAGCGGACCCGAATCGGCATTGTGCTGGAAACCGGCGAAGCCCGCGAAGTGCATCACTTCTGCTTGCTGGTCGGTTACGGCGCCGATGCGATTAACCCGTACCTCGGCTTCGAGACGCTGTGGCAAGCCCGCGAAGACGGCTTGTGCGACGCCGAGTTCGAGACCGACGATCAGATCGTCTCGGCCTATCGCAAAGCGGTCGCCAAGGGGATGCTGAAGGTCATGGGCAAGATGGGCATCTCGACCCTGCAGTCCTACAAGGGCGCCCAGATCTTTGAAGCGCTCGGTCTGCAGACCGAAGTGATCGACCGCTGCTTCGCCGGCACCGCCAGCCGCGTGCAAGGGGTCGACTTCGCCGTCTTGGCCGAAGAGCACATCCGCCGCCATCGTTTGGGCTTCCCCGAACGGGACGACGTCAAACTGCCGATCTTGCCGAACCAGGGCGAATTCCATTGGCGAGCCGAAGGGGAACGACACGCGTGGAGCCCCCAGGCGATCGCCAGCATTCAAGTCGCCGCTCGCACCAACAGCCGCGACGCCTACAAAGAGTTCGCTCGCACGGTTAACGAAGACGCCCGCAATCGGTGCGCCTTCCGCGGGCTGCTGAAGTTCAAAGACGATCCGACGCCGATTCCGGTCGAAGAAGTCGAATCGGCGGCCGATATCGTCAAGCGGTTCTGCACCGGCGCGATGAGCTTCGGCTCGATCTCGGCCGAGTCGCACGAGTCGCTGGCGATCGCGATGAACCGCTTGGGCGGCAAGAGCAACACCGGCGAAGGGGGCGAAGACGTCGCTCGCTTTACGCCGATGCCCAACGGCGACTCGAAGCGTTCGGCGATCAAGCAGATCGCGTCGGGCCGGTTCGGCGTGACGATCAATTACCTGACCAACGCCGACGAACTGCAGATCAAGATCTCGCAAGGCGCCAAGCCGGGCGAAGGTGGCGAACTGCCGGGTAAGAAGGTGGACGAAAACATCGCCCGCATTCGGCACTCGACTCCGGGCGTCGGTTTGATCAGCCCGCCGCCGCACCACGACATTTATTCGATCGAAGACTTGTCGCAGCTGATTCACGACCTGAAGAACGCCAATCCTTCGGCTCGCATCAGCGTCAAGCTGGTCTCCGAGGTCGGCGTCGGTACGGTCGCCGCCGGCGTGTCGAAGGCGAAGGCCGATCACATCCTGATCTCGGGCGATACCGGCGGAACCGGCGCCTCGCCGCTGACCAGCATCAAGCATGCCGGTTTGCCATGGGAACTGGGGATCGCCGAAGCGCACCAGACGCTGGTGATGAACGACCTGCGTAGCCGCGTCATCCTGCAGACCGACGGTGGTCTGAAGACCGGCCGCGACGTGGTGATCGCCGCGATCCTGGGCGCCGAGGAATTCGGTTTCGCCACCGCGCCGCTGATCACGCTCGGCTGCATCATGATGCGGAAGTGCCACTTGAACACCTGCCCGGTCGGAATTGCGACGCAAGATCCTGAGCTGCGGAAGAAGTTCAACGGCAAGCCGGAACACGTGGTTAACTACCTGTTCATGGTGGCCGAAGACGCCCGTCAGTTGATGGCGAGCCTGGGCGTGAAGACGCTGAACGAATTGATCGGTCGCGTCGATCTGCTCGAAACCGACGCCGCGATCCAGCATTGGAAGAGCGACGGCATCGACCTGACGCCGCTGCTGACGCCGCCCAAGAAGGCGCATGACAAGGTCGGCGTCTTCAACACGATGAAGCAGGATCACGGACTGCAATTCGCGCTCGATAACGAATTGATCAAGAAGGCGAAGCCTTCGATCGAGTCGCGTGAGCCGATCCGTTTCGATTCTAAGATCATCAACATCAACCGTGC
This sequence comes from Blastopirellula retiformator, assembly GCF_007859755.1. Classification (NCBI taxonomy): domain Bacteria; kingdom Pseudomonadati; phylum Planctomycetota; class Planctomycetia; order Pirellulales; family Pirellulaceae; genus Blastopirellula; species Blastopirellula retiformator. The sequence goes on from NZ_SJPF01000001.1 coordinate 923,989, forward strand.
GGTCGGCGCCACGCTGAGCCACGAAATCGCCAAGCGTTACGGCGAGACCGGCTTGCCTGACAATTCGATCCATATCGACTTCACCGGTTCGGCCGGGCAAAGCTTCGGGGCGTTTTTGTCCCGCGGCGTGACGCTCGAGCTGGAAGGGGACGCCAACGACTACGTCGGCAAGGGACTCTCGGGCGGTCGCATCATTATCTATCCGCCGAAGGTCAGCTCCTTCAAGGCGGAAGATAACATGATCGTCGGCAACGTCTGCTTGTATGGCGCCACCTCGGGTCAGGCCTTCTTCCGCGGACGTGGAGCCGAACGGTTCTGCGTGCGTAACAGCGGCGCCCAAGCCGTGGTGGAAGGGGTCGGCGATCATGGTTGCGAATACATGACCGGCGGCCGGATGATCTGCCTGGGCAGCACCGGACGCAACTTTGCGGCTGGTATGTCAGGCGGCATCGCCTACATCTGGGATATCGAAGAGAAGTTGCTGAAGAACTGCAACCTTGGCATGGTTGAGCTAGAACGTCTCGATAACGTCAATGACATTACCGAGGTCCGCACGCTCATCCAACTTCACCAGAAATACACCGGCTCGCTGATCGCCGAGCAAATCCTTGGCGACTGGGACAACCAGATCGATCGCTTCGTGAAAGTGATGCCGATTGACTACAAACGGGTGCTCATGGAACGCATGCAGCATGAGGAAGAAGAAGACGTACAACTGAGCGGAGCGGAAAGCCATGGGTAAGCCCACCGGATTTATGGAATTCAAGCGTGAAACGATCCCCTATCGGGATCCGCTTCTACGCATCCACGATTACGACGAGTTTCAAGTCAATGTTGACGAGCAGTTCCTGAAGACGCAGGGCGCTCGTTGCATGGACTGCGGCGTGCCGTTCTGCCAAAGTGCGACTGGCTGCCCTGTCGACAACCTGATTCCGGAATGGAACGACCTGGTCTACAAGGGACGTTGGCGCGAAGCGCTCGACCGTCTGCACAAGACCAACAACTTCCCGGAATTCACCGGTCGCGTTTGCCCGGCGCCGTGCGAAAACGCCTGCGTGCTTGGCATTCACGAACCGCCGGTGACGATCAAAAATATCGAAGTCTCGATCATCGATCGCGGCTGGGAAGAAGGCTGGATCTCGCCGAAGCCGCCGACCAAGCGAACCGGTAAAAAGGTCGCTGTCGTTGGTTCGGGCCCGGCCGGTTTGGCCGCCGCCGATCAGTTGAACAAGGCGGGCCATCAGGTCACCGTTTACGAACGGGACGATCGCATCGGCGGTTTGCTGATGTACGGCATCCCCAACATGAAGCTGGAAAAGGAACGGGTCGTCGAACGACGCGTCGACCTGATGAAGGCCGAGGGGATCGAGTTCGTCACGGGCGCCCACATCGGCGTCAACGTCCAGATGGAAGATCTCCGCAAAGACAACGATGCGGTGGTCTTGGCGGTCGGGGCCACCAAGCCGCGCGACTTGCCGATTCCGGGACGTGATCTCGATGGCGTCTACTTCGCCATGCAGTTTTTGAAGGCGAATACCAAAAGCCTGCTCGACTCGGAACTGAAAGACGGCAACTACATTTCGGCCGAAGGGAAAGACGTCATCGTCATCGGCGGCGGCGATACTGGAACCGACTGCTTGGGAACCTCGATCCGTCATGGCGCCAAGAGCGTCGTCAACTTCGAGCTGTTGCCGCAACCGCCGAAACAGCGGGCTTCCGACAATCCCTGGCCGCAATGGGCGCGGATCTTCCGCGTCGACTACGGTCACCAGGAAGCGGAAGCGAAGTTCGGCCACGATCCTCGCACCTACTGCGTGCTTAGCAAAGAATTCATCGGCGACGACAAAGGAAACCTGACCGGTATCCGCACCGTCAACGTCGAGTGGAAGAATGACGATGGCCGTTGGAACATGCAGGAAGTTCCCGGCAGCGACAAGGTTTGGAAGGCCGATTTGATTTTGTTGGCGATGGGCTTCCTTGGTCCGGAAGAAACCTTGGTGGAAAAACTGGGGATGGAAACCGACCAACGGTCGAACTTCAAGGCCGAGTATGGCCGCTTCGCCACCAACGTCGATGGGGTCTTCGCCGCCGGCGACTGCCGCCGCGGTCAAAGCCTGATCGTCTGGGCGATCAACGAAGGACGCGGCGCCGCCCGCGAGTGTGATCGCTTCCTAATGGGAAAGACGGAACTTCCGTAACAAAGCATGGCGACTGGCTCGCGCACGGGCCAGAAGCCGGCATTTGCCAAACGGCTACGGTGCGCTACGATCGCCGGTAACCTGGCGATATGAAAGGGAAGCTCTGAAAAGAGCTTCCCTTTTTGCTGCGCGGTTGCGGCGTCGCCACTGCATCCACACGTTGTGCGACGCATGCGGGATTGCGCTCGCCACCCAAACCAGTCGCTGCACCAGGCCAAGACCGCCGATCCAGAAGCAACAATTGAATCGCGTTGTCGCGTTTGTCATTCGTCCATTTCGTCCAGGCTCGGTTCTAAGTCCGACATCGACTCGTCGCCGATTGACTGCGGCGTCTCTTGGATCATTAACGACAGACGATCGCGGATGATTTTTTCCGCGAGTGGCGTCTCGGCGGCGGTGATCGCCGCAATCTCCGCAGGCAGCTGGGCGACTAGTGGGTCGCCAGCGGCAATCAAGCTGCGCTGCCGCTTATAAGCTTGGTCCGACGTTTGAATCGCAATTGGCGCCATTAGCAGGTATGCGATTCCCAGAGCCAGCGCCAGTCCGGCGGTGCTGTGGGCAAGCGTGCGCAGCGTGGCGCCAGCGCGTTCGGCCGGTGTAGCTGGCGTCGTTTCATTCGCTGGAACACGTTTACTTGCCAGAAACGCGAGAATGCCGATCAAAAGCAACCAGATTCCGAGCGTCAGATAAGGCCCACGATAAAAGCTCCACTCGATCAAAACGATTTGCCAATAGCGATCGTCGGCTTCCAGTTCCTGATAAACCGAGCGGTTCAGGTCGCTAAATACGGCGGATGGAATCCAAAGTCGCGGCGGCCAAACGCGGAGCGAATCGGGCGAATAAGCGGCCAGACCGCGCACCGCGACCAGCGCCAAGATCATCGCGGCGATCATCGTTAGTCCGCGTCGACTCAACAACGAGTCTCGCCCAAACGCAAACCCCCAAACGCCCGGCGCCGTAAACGCCAGGACTAGCAAGACGAACGCCGTCAGCAGCACCCAGGTCTGCACCGTCTCGGAGATCAATTGCGCGGGCGCGATCCCAAAGACGATGATTGTTAGACACGTCAGAAATAGAAGCGGCAGAAAACGGACAGGCGGACCGATGGATGCTAGTTCTCGTCGCGGAAACCGCCTGGCCCCCATATAGCTGACCAGCGCGCACAGCAGCAGGGGCACAATCGCCAACGCCAGCCAACCGCTCAGAATCGCCGCTCCGCTGTTCAGTTCTTCCGAAAACGATTTCCAACTGCCACGTGGCGCCGTGGCCGGCGTCAGGTTGCTGATCGCTCGATCAAGGAGTAGTTCATCGATGTAGGCGTCGATCGTCGCCTGCTTGATTTCTTCTAGCTGCATTTTGGCGAGCGGGTCAGACGTACTGGCCGCGATCACCAACAGTCGCAGCGCGTTGTCATACTTGGCGTCCGACAGGCTGTGCATGTGGGTGGGGGCATCGACGGATCGCCACTGGTCGACAATTCGGTCGCACTTGTGCATTTCGGCGGCCGCCGTGGCGAAGTCGCCCGCTTGGGCGATCTGCTCGGCGCGGGCCTGTTGAATCGAGATCAGTTTCCAAAGCAGGCGAATCTCGCGATCACGGTTGTCGCGACTCGACAAGATCGCCATTTGGTCAGCTCGGGAGAGGGACGTTTGATCGAGGAACGCTTCGACTGCCGCGAAGTCGACTTCATCGACGGCGCAAAACGGCTTCTGCTGCGCTCGCTCGAAATAGGCGATTCCTTCCGCGAATAACTCCTCGTTATGGATCGAAAGGTCCAGCGTATTGGTCGGCGCGTTCAAGCTGCTCTTGTGCAGAAAACTGCTGGCCCGCCAATAGAAATGGGCCGCCACGTAGTCGTACAACGCATTGTCGGGATCGCCGTCCGCGCATTCTTCGAGAACCTGCTTCCAATTCTCTTCGCGCCGATCGTCCCAGGAGAACACAACGTCAGAATAGAGTAGCAGCATCGCCCGATTGCGCCGCCAAGCGACGTTCTCCGGCGCCAGGCGAATCGCGGCGTCGGCCAACCGGCCGCGTGGTCTAGCGCATTGCTGCTCGAAGCTGATCCGCGAATCGAGCCAGTTGGTATCTTCCGGATCGCGGGCGACTTGTAGCCCTGGCAGATCAAGCAGCCAAAGCCTGTCCGAATCGAGGCTTTCGGCCGGTGGATTGTCGAGCGTCAGCGCGGCGCCCATCGCCAGTTGGGCGTCTTGCGGCGAGTCGCCCAAAACTCGCTCCACTTCCGCCGTCCAAAATTGCCCCAGATTATGTGGACGCTGTATGCTCAGTGGCGCAGGGGTTGGCGAAAACCAGCCAAGCGTCGCATGCCGCCACTGCCGGGAAAGAAGTTCGCCGCTGGTGTTTGAATGAGCGGCGATCCAAACCAGACGCACCAACAGAATCGCCGTCAAGCAAAGTCCGCCAATCGCCACATATCGGTAGAACCGCGACATCGTCAGGTTACTTCGACTAGAGGAGGAAGAACTGGTCGCATTCTACAATCTAGCGAAAGAAGCCTCCAGCATTTTGCGACGATCGGCAGCGCATGAAAAAGGACGCCTGGAGGGAAGCAGGCGTCCTAACGTGGAGGATAGCTTGGGAACGGCGAAATGCTTACGCTTCAGCCATGTCAGCTTCGATGAAGTTTTTCGCGTAACTTTCGTAGCCGGAGTGAAACTGCTTGGCCATCGCGTCGGGAAAGACGTGAAACTCGCCGCTGGCAAGCGCCGCGACGATCGCTTCGGCGACGACCGACGGTGGTTCCGCGATGTCGGTGAAGCCGGCGTGATCGGCCATTTCGGTGGCGATGGGGCCGGGGTGGACGCTCATGACGGCCGTTCCTTGCCCTGCCAATTCTTCTCTCAGCGCCTGGGTGATCGAGTAGGCAGCGGCCTTCGACGCCGAGTAGGTGGCGGCGCTTAAGAACGTTTTGATCGACACGACCGAGTTAAGCTGGACGAAGACGCCGCCTCCGTTGTTCTTTAGTACGGGGGCGAACGCCTGGGCGACGCGTATGAGGCCGTAGACGTTGACGTCCATTTCAAATTGCAGGGCGTCAAATGCAGCGGAGGAGAGGGGAGACTCGGACTTGTAGACGCCGGCGTTGTTGATGACCAGTTCGACGTCGCTCGCCGCACTGGCCGCCGCCTGGATGGTCTCTTGTGTTTGCAAGTCGACTTCGACCGGAACGACTCGATCACCGTACTTTTCGACCAGCGGCTGAGCCGACTGAGGATTGCGAACGGCGGCGTAAACCTTTTTTGCGCCATGGGCCAGCAGCGTTTCGACGATCGACTTTCCAATGCCCCGGTTGGCGCCGGTTACCAAAGCGACTTTGCCATTGATTTCAAAACTCATGGATGGTTCCTCGGTTACAGGTGGAAGCGGTCGTCGTCCGCGGCCGGAGGCGGAGCGTTACTTCTCACTACGATGCTCTAACCGAACGTTGGTTTCGCCGAGGGCAAGAAATTATGCTGACGCTCCTCGTCGTCAGGGGATCGCCAGCACGAACAGCGTTGCTATTGGCGGACCTGGCCGACCATCGGGACGAATTGCACGGCCGAAACGTTGCGGCACTCGAATTTGTCTTCGGCCAGCTTGTGCACGCATTGCAAGACTTGCGCGCCTTCACCGACCGGCAAGATCAAGCGACCTCCGGTAGCCAACTGTGCAGGCAGTAGTGGCGGGATTTTGGGAGCGGCGGCGGCGATCAAGATGGCGTCAAACGGAGCGGCGGTTGGCCAGCCGGCATAGCCATCTCCTTGCCTCAAGTGAACGTCGCCATCGCCGAGCCTGCAAAGCCGCTCCTTGGCCGCCGCAGCTAATTCCGGCAAGATTTCGATCGCGTAGACTTCGGCGCCCATTTCGGCCAGCACCGCCGATTGGTAGCCCGATCCGGCGCCGATGTCCAAGACGCGCGCACCGGGCTGGATCTCGGCCAATTGCGACATGAGCGCAACGATGTAGGGCTGCGAAATCGTTTGTCCCGAACTCAACGCAACGGCGCAGTCGTCGTAAGCGAGACGCCGCTGGCGGGGTGGGAGGAACTCGTGCCTTGGGACGTCCCCCATTGCGGACAGGACTGCGGTATCCCGAATATCACGACCACGAAGTTGCCGCATAACCACTTCCTTTCGCAACGCAGCGTATTTCGCCATTTCGTCGGAGGAGCACGCAGAGTACATTTGCAGTTCTCCTTTCGTAATCCAGTTTACAATTGGGTGCGGAAGAAGGAAAATTGAGAGAGTTGCCCAGCTGAATCAATACAAAAGATTATGATTTGTTGAGAACTAACGCAGAACGTTTTGAACTGTTGTTGCGTCTCAACCCTCGTTCCCACAAGGAGCGATTCGTTTGCCTGCTGCTGAGGGGGGGGAATTCAGGTCGGCGTTGCTGCCCCTATGCCGACTTGACCGCCCCCCTCAGATTTTCATCAGACTTCATTTCGCTCTCTTGGCCCACGCTGGGCCGCTACTTGTGGCGCGGTCCTCAATCCGCATAATCGGTGTTTGTCTATCGCACCACATCTCGCACGACTTCTGAGGAACCGTCCATGCTCGACCTGTTCGACAAAATCGAAGAAGCGGTCGCCGCCATTCGCAAAAAGTGGGACAAAGTTCCAGCGGCCGGCATTATTTTGGGCACTGGTTTGGGCGGCCTGGTCGAAGAGATCGAGATTGAAGCGTCGCTGGAATACGAGGAAATTCCGAATTTCCCGACGTCGACGGCGATTAGCCATCGCGGCCGACTCGTCTACGGGATGCTGAATGGCCTGCCGGTTGTGGCGATGGAAGGCCGCTTCCATATGTACGAGGGCTATTCGCTGAAGCAAATCACCCTGCCGGTCCGCGTGATGAAGGCGCTGGGCGCCGAGCTGCTGGTCTGCTCCAACGCCTCTGGCGGGATGAACCCGTACTTCAATTGCGGCGACATCATGGTGATCGAAGATCAGATCAACCTGCTGGGGGACAACCCGCTGATCGGGATCAATGACGATCGCTTGGGCCCGCGGTTCCCCGACATGTGCGAACCGTACGACCTGAAGCTGGTCGACATGGCGCTCGAAATCGCCCGCGCTGAAAACATCGTCGCCCACAAGGGCGTTTTCGTCGCGGTCGCCGGGCCGAACCTGGAAACCCGCGCCGAGTATCGTTTCCTGCGTCAGATCGGCGCCGATGCGGTCGGCATGTCGACCGTGCCGGAAGTGATCGTCGCGGTCCACTGCGGCATGAAGGTGGTGGCGCTGTCGATCATTACCGACATGTGCCTGCCCGACGCGCTGAAGCCGGCCAACGTCGAAGAGATCATCGCCACCGCCAACGAGGCGCAGCCGCGGCTTTGCACGCTGGTCAAGGGAGTTTTGGCGCGCGTCCAAGCGGGCTAGTAACGTCACGTCGACGCTGTGATCGGTAGGCTGAGGGAGAGGCCAAGCTTGTTTCGACTGTCTGTGGAAGTGGAAGAAACCGCCGCCGCGGTTCGTCGCCGTTGGAACCGGCGTCCCAAGGCGGGCATCATCCTGGGGACCGGGCTCGGCAGTCTGACCGATGGCATCGACGTCGAGGCCTCGATCGCCTATGACGATCTACCATACTTCCCGCAAGCGACCGCGCTCAGCCATGCCGGTCGCTTGATTTGCGGCAAGCTGGGAGGCGTCGACGTCTTGGTGATGGAAGGCCGCTTCCATCTCTACGAAGGGTATTCGCTCGACCAGATCACGCTGCCGGTCCGCGTGATGCAAGAGTTGGGCGCTCAGCTGCTGGTCGTCAGCAACGCCTCCGGCGGGATGAACCCGTACTATCACTCGGGCGACATCATGCTGATGGAAGACCATATCAACATGATGTGGCGCAGTCCGCTGGTGGGTCACACCGACGAAGGGAAACTGGCCGAGCGGTTCCCCGACATGTCGTCTCCCTACGATCGTCGGCTGCTGAAGCTGGCGGCCAAAGTCGCCCGGCGAGAGTCAATCCGCTTCCACCAAGGGGTGTACGTGGCGATGAGCGGCCCGAACTACGAAACCCGAGCCGAGTACCGATTCTTACGGCAGATCGGCGGCGACGTCGTCGGCATGTCGACCGTGCCGGAGGTAATCGTCGCGCGGCAATGCGGACTGCAGGTATTAGCCTTGTCGACGGTCACCAACATCTGCCTGCCCGACGACCTGGGCCGGGTCGGCAAGTACGACGTGATCAATGCGGCGAAGGCGGCCGAGCCAAAACTGCGTCGCATTGTGCGAGAAGTGATCCGCGAAGCTTAAAGCGTCGCCAACGCGACTACTTCTTCGCCTCTTCGTGATATTCCTGCTCGGTGTTGACGTCCCAGATGTTGTTCTTTTCGGTCGAACCGGCGCAGATGTTGTCGACCGCCGTCATCGCGGCCAGCATCGAGTGATCCTGGTTGTTGTAGCGATGCATGCCGTTGCGGCCGATCAGGAACAAATTGTCGAAGCTGTCGACATACTCACGAATTTCGCTGAACCGATCGTATGTGCCGAAGTAGGCCGGATAGGTCTTGGGAACGCGAATCACGGTGGAGTCGAGCACGTCGTCGGCGTCGATGATGTCGATCTTGGCCAGTTCCTGGCGGCCCAGTTCGGCCATGTCTTCATCCGACTTCTTCCACAACTCGTCGTTCTCGTAGCAGAAGTACTCCAGGCCGAGCCAAACCGTGTTTTGATCGGCGACCAGGTACTTGCTCCAGTTGTTGAAGATCTGCAGGCGGCCGATTAACACGTCGCGCTCTTGGATGTAGATCCAGTTGTCGCGGACCAGTTGTTCTCCTTCAGGCGTCGACTCTTTGATCTTCAGCTTGTTGACCAGCATGCCGACGGTAATAAAGTCGCGGAACTGCAGCCCCGCGGCGACTTCTTTGACGTTCTCCGGAACGTCCGCGTCGATCGAGCGAATCAGTTCATTAACTGGCATTGTCGAGAAGACGTAGTCGCCGTCGATACGACGTTTTTCGCCTTGTTCGTTGACGACGGTGACGCCAACCAGTTTGTCTCCCTCGATGTGGAGCTGGTCGACTTTCGTCTTGTAGTGAAGTTCGCCGCCAAGCTCTTCAATCTTCTTGGCGCACGTTTCCCACATCTGGCCGGGGCCATGTTTGGGATAGAGGAACTGCTCGATCAGCGAGGTCTCGACTCCCTTCTGGCTGACGTCGGACGATTTTTTCTGGAACGGCTTCTTCACGGCGTGCATGATCGCCTTGGTGATCGACAGGCCTTTGATCCGCTGAGCGCCCCAAGCGGCGCTGATTTCGTCGCACGGCACGCCCCAGACCTTCTCGGTGTACGACTTGAAGAAGGTGAGGTATAGCTCGCGGCCGAAGCGGTTGATGAAGAACTGTTCCAGGTTTTGTTCGTCTTTGATCGGGAAGGCCCGGGCCTGCATGTAGCTGGCGCCGATCTTCGCCATTCGCATCGGTCCCAGGTTGGTGACTGTCTGCGTGCTGAGCGAAATCGGATAGTCAAAGAAACGGCGGAGGAAATAGATGCGGCTCTTGCGGGGGCGGACCAACATCACGTCGTCGGTCTTTTCGGGATCCAGGCACCGGGCTTCGCCGCCAGCGTTGTTGTTCACCTCGCGGGTTTGATTCTGATACTTGATCGTGAAACTCGCCTTGGCGCCTTCCTCGATCGGCAGCATGTTCACCCACCAGTCCATCACGCGGTCCGACTTCGAGAAGAAGCGGTGCCCGCCGATGTCGATGCGGTTCCCCTTGTAGTTGATGGTTCGCGAGATGCCGCCGACCATGTCCGACATCTCCAGCACGATCGGCTTGATGTTGCTCCGGGTCAGCAGTTCGTAAGCGGCGGTCAGGCCGGCAGGTCCGGCGCCAATGATGACGGCTTGTTGGCGATCCATGGGGTTGCCTGGTAAACGTGGGGAGTAGGGGCTTTTTACACACTCAAGTGTTCGCCGCAACAAAGCCGATCAGGCAAACTGTTGCGCAAAAACTTGGTGAAGGTCCCTTACTTCTTCGTTACAACCCCGAGAAACGTTACTCTCGAACAAAATGATCGTGGTCAATCACTTCCCACATGTAGCCGGTCGGATCGCGGAAAAAGAATCGCTCGAACGGCGTTGGCCGAATCGGCGGGATGACTTCGACGCCGGCGTCCGCCAATCGCGCGCGGATTTGGGGCAGTTCGGCCGCCGGAAAGAAGAAGGCGAAGTGCCGCCCGTATTCTTCTTCAAACGGCGAGACTTCAAACCCTTCGATCTGCAGCACGTGCATCTGCTGCCCGTCGCCAATGTCGAGCCAGATCGCCAAGACGCCGGTGTTGCGCGGTACGCCGATGCGCTGCCAGCCAAAGATCTGGGTGAAGAACTCGGCGGTCGTTTCGGCGTCTTGGGTGGCGACGGTAAAGTGGGCCAGACTCATCACGATTGGCTCGCCAAAACCTGCAGGATGCCGCCGCAAAAGTCCGGCAGGTCGTCCGGCTTGCGGCTGCTGACGTGATGCCGGTCGACCACCACCGAGGCGTCTTCCCAGATCGCGCCGGCGTTGATCAGGTCATCTTTGATCCCCGGCGAACCGGTCGTGCGGACTCCTTTGTAGACGCCGGCCGAAATCGGCATCCAGCCGCCATGGCAAACCGCGGCGATCAGCTGTTGTTTCTGATCGAAGTGGCGAATGATCTCTTTTACCTTGTCGTCGCGGCGCAGTTTGTCTGGCATGAAGCCGCCGGGGCAGATCACCCCGTCGAAGTCATTCGGGTCGACGTCGGCGATCGCGACGTCGCTTTTCGCCGGATAGCCATTCTTGCCGGCGTACGTGGCGCCAGCGTCGGGACCGGCCAGCACCGACTGGGCGCCCGCCTCGATGAGCCGCAGGTGGGGATACCACAGTTCCAGGTCTTCGTAGATGTCGCCGACGAAAATGACGATTCGTTTGCCGCTGAGGGGCTTGCTTTCGTTCATCGCATCCTCGGAGATTTTTTGCAGGGTAAAAGGTCCTTTGTACCGCGCGGCCGGGCTTGTGGCCATGCGTCGACTTGCACTAACGCGTAAGGCGCTTTATTCTGCGGCGTGACGAGAAAATGCATCTCGATTGGAAGGAGCTAAGGCGGAAATGGACCAAGAAAACTCAGGCGGCGAAAAACAATGGCGCCCCGTCAACAAAGTACAGCGGCGGATCCTAGGCGTATTGATCGAAAAGGCGAAGACGACGCCCGACGCTTATCCGATGACCCTGAACGGGCTGACGACCGGTTGCAATCAAAAGAGCAACCGCGATCCGCAGATGAGCCTGGACGCCGACGACGTGGAAGAGGCGCTCGACCAACTGCGTGAGATCGGCGCGGTGGCCGAAGTGCATGGCGATGGCCGCGTCGTCAAGTTTCGTCACTACATGAAGGACTGGCTCGCCTGTGAAGGAAACGAACTGGCGGTCATGGCCGAGTTGCTCCTCCGCGGTTCGCAGACCGTCGGCGAACTGCGCGGTCGCGCCGCCCGGATGGGCAAGATTCCGGACATGGCGTCGCTGACGCCGATCTTGCGGGGCCTGCAAGAGAAAGGCCTGGTCGTGCCGCTCACCCCGGAAGGACGCGGCCAGATCGTCACGCACGGGCTCTACTGCGAAAAAGAACTGGAAGAGCAGCGCCGCACACTTGGCGGCGGAGTGACCGTCACCACCCTAGCCGCCGAGCGCCCGGTCGTCCAAGCGCACCCAGTCGGCCAAACGGGCGCCACCGCCGTCGCCACGGCCAAACCGCCGGTTGAAGCGACCGACGCGCCCCATGAAAGCCCGTTGGTCCGCGAACTGCGCAAGGAGATCGAGGATCTGAAGGGAGAGATGGGGCGGATGAAGAAGGATATTGAGGATTTGTGGTCGAACCTGGGGTAGGGAGGGAAAGGATTAGTTGAATTGTTTTGTCAGCTAATAGCAGTCATTCATGTGATGTCGTATAAGCGTGTTCAATCCCTTTTACACCCTTGTCGACGAGACTCAATATGGCCAAGCACGAAGTTGATTTTACGATTCCTAAACGATCTCTCGGTCGAGCTGATGTAGAATTTGCTGTTAAGCGAGACGTAAAGCCATTTGGTCGCTTGAAGGTCTCAAATGGATCAATAGTTTGGGTTCAGGGGGCAGCGACATATGGATTCAAAATGTGTTGGCCAGATTTCGCCGAGCTAATGCAATCCAAAGGAAAGCACGAGTAAAAATGATTCGTCATTTCTTCTCGTCGATAGATAGAAAAAGCCCTATGCCAACCTTGGCATAGGGCTTTCTGTTTTAGTCGTCGTCGCCGAACAAGTATTTTACAAAGGACGCCTTAGCTGCGGCTCTTGGCGTAGCGGACGTTGGCCAAAATGGCGGCGGTCGCTTCCGAGCGATTCAGCACATAGAAGTGTAGGCCCGGGATGCCGGCTTCGGTCAGCTCTTGGATCTGACGGGTTGCATATTCGACGCCGACTTGCATGTGGTATTCGGTGTCGTCCGGCTTCTTCTGCAGCGCTTCGACCAGCACCCGCGGGATCTTGGCGCCGCACATCGAGCCAATCCGTTGGATCTGCGCGCCGTTGACGATCGGGAAGATGCCGGGGACGATCGGTACGTTGATGCCGTTGGCGACGCACTTCTCGCGGAACTCGTAGAAGTCTTGGTTGCGATAGAAGAGCTGCGTGATGATGATGTCGGCGCCCGAATCGACCTTGTGCTTCAAACGGTCGATATCGATTTCGAGCGATTCCGCTTCCAGGTGCTTTTCGGGATAGCCGGCGACGGCGACGCCAAACTCCTGGAACTCATCTTTGATCAGCTCGACCAGTTCCGAGGCGTAGCTCAGCCCCTTAGCGGCCGGCGTGAATTTCTTCTGACCTTGCGGCGGGTCTCCGCGCAGGGCGACGATGTAGTCGACGCCGCGACGTTCCGCTTCGGCCAGGTAGAGCCGCAGATCGGCGACGGTCGATTCGACCAGCGTCAGGTGAGACGCCACCGGTACGCCGAAGACCTGTTTTACCTTTTCGACGATGTCGAGCGTCTTGCCGCGCGTCGAACCGCCGGCGCCGTAGGTGCACGTGATGTAGTCTGGTTTGAACTTGACCAGCTTCTCGACGTGCAGCATCAGCGACGCGTCCCCCTTGTCGGTCTTGGGGGGGAAGAGTTCGAACGACAGCCCGAGTCGACCGGGCGAGTAATAGTCTGCGAGATTCATAGTGTGGGAGCTTCGCTTAAAGAGCCAGCGGTTCGCCGGCTAGTTGCCTCTCGTCTTGCGTCAGTAAATACATGTCGTGGATCAGCTGGATGTCGCAGGGCCGCTGTTCCACCTTCCGCCGCAGGAACATCCGCTCTTGCGTGGCGATCATCACGTCGGCCGGCAACTCGGTCACCTGGCCAAACAGCCGGGCGTAGTTGACGAAGCTGGCGACGTTGGTGGTGACGAAGCCATACAGCATACTGCAGACTCCGACGGTCTTGCCGGTGAAGATGCCGGTGTTGATCGCCGTCTTGGCGTAATCGCCGACGATCGCCCCCAGGAACTGCATCCCGGTCGCGACCTTCTCTCCACGGTACTCCATCTTAACCGTACCGTACGTGTTCTTCAGGTCGCTGTTGGAGGTTCCGGCACCCAGGTTTACCCAGCTTCCCAGGTAGCTATGTCCCAGAAAGCCATGATGCTGTTTGTTGGAATAAGGTTCGATCACGGTCCCTTCGACCTCGCCCCCGATCTTGGTCGTGTGCGAGAGAGAGACCGAATCTTTGATCGCCGCATGTTCCAGGATGCGGGCGCCACGTCCAATATAGACCGGCCCCCGTACGTAGCAGTAGGGGCCAATCGTGGCGCCCGGCTCGACGATGATCGGTCCCGAGGAGGAATCCCAGACGACATGGTCGCCGATATTGGCCTCGCCGGCCAGAAAGACGCCATCTTGCCGCTGCTGGTAGTCGCCTTCCTGGAGCCGCAACTCGAGATTGTCGGCGAACGTATCGAGATTCGCCTGGACGACGTCGTGCGGGTAATTGAACCAGGTCAGCTGATGCGCAGCCGCCGGCAGCTTGGCGATTGCCGGACCGGCCAGATAGTCGCGCAGCTCATAGGCGTTGGCCTCACGAGCCGGCAACGGCGTCTTGGCAGGCAGCAAAGCGGCCAGCAGACGCTCTCCGGCGTAGATGGCGCCTGACTTGCCGCTGGTGGCCCACTCGACCAGCGTGCGGCGATTGGCGGCGGTCGGCGCTACGACGGCGCTGACCAATAGCGTCGGCTGCGCGTCGTCCAACTGGGTTTGGTGTAGGGGAGGGCGATCAAACCTCTGCGGTTCGATTAGATGGGGCCGTACTACCCCCCGGATCGCTGTGCAGCAGGGGGTCAGCAGATCGACCAGCGTGTAACTGGCGCAACTGACGGCGTACGCCGGTCGACCGACGGTGATCGGATAGAGTTTGGCGACGTCGGCGTCTTCAAACAGAACGATATTCATATGCAAGGGATTCATTCCCCATTCTAAGCCGCGATTCAGGTGCGGGACGGCGGCTACCTTACCGGCAAGATGCGGCTCAGCACGATACGATAGGCGCCCTGTCGGGGAGGGTCAACGGCGGCGCCCCCCATTCCTGGCCGCAAGTCGAGCGAATTCAACGAAAATTAGCGTAGTCGGCGTGATCGATCTGGCCCTCCTGACCGGAATATCCAGAGCCCAAGCTTTGCGTTCTACCGAAGGATCGCCAGAAAACAAAGCCAACTTGCTCCGTTTTTTTCCGCAATGTTCTAGTTTTGGATTGATCACCCAACTTTGATTCTGTTAACCACGCGGCAAGCCACCATGGAATCGGTCACCACGATTCAGTTCTCGACTTTCTTGATCGGCGTCACTTGTGGCGTCTTTCCCCTGTTGGCGGGTTTGTGGATCGGCATCAAGTTGATGCGCGATCACAATCCGCCCACCGATACCAGCGGCGAGGTTGAAAAAGCGGCCCTGATCATGCAGCGGATGTCGCAGTACATGCGCGGCTTGGCTGGCGACGTGCACGAACAACGGGACGTGATGGCGACGATCGAAGAGCGAATCGGCGAAGCCCGCCGCACCGCATCGGGATCGAAGTCGCTAGAGCACGCCATCGATCTGCTGAAAGTGATGAACGACGCGAACGACGGTTTGCAAGAACGGCTAAAGCGAGCCGAAACGCTGATTAACGAACAGACCGAGCAACTGGCCGCGACGCTGTCGGAAGCCCGGACCGATGCATTGACCAAGCTGTTCAATCGCCGCGCGTTTGACGAAGAGTTGCAAAAGCGTTGGGCGCTGTGGAGCCGTAAACGCCGACCCTTCTGCGTGATGCTGGCCGACATCGACTTCTTCAAGAAAATCAATGACAAGCATGGGCATCAGATCGGCGACCTGGTCTTACAAGCCGTCGCCAAAAACTTGGTGCAAACGACCCGCGACGCCGACTATGTGACGCGCTACGGGGGCGAGGAATTCGCCATTTTGCTGCCGGAGACCGATCTCGACAAAGCGAACGAAGCGGCCCAGCGGATCGTCGCGGCGATTCAAGCCGAGACGTTTCGTGAAGGGGCGATTGAGATTCCGCTGACGCTTAGCGTCGGCGTCGCCCAGGTCGGCGACGCGGCGGATGCAGAAACGTTGGTCGCCAAGGCGGATGAAGCTCTCTACGCCGCCAAGACCGGGGGCCGCAATCGGGGCTACTTCTACGATGGCAATCGCGTCGTGCCCATCATCAAGGAAGAGGATGTCATGGTTGAGCCGGCTCGCGACTTCCGCGAAGTCTGTGCCGATCTACGCTCGCGCCTGTTGGAAGCGACGCACTAACGCCGATAGCGTCGTCACGCCTCGCTATCGGCTCTGTGCAGGCTGGGGTGAGATCCGGCGATCGAAACGTCACCGCCCTGCTGCTGGGTTTTATTCCAGCCTACGACGCGACAGATCTAGCCGCTGTCAGCCGCAAGCAACGCTCGTCTAGCTGGCGAGCGAGATGTCGGCGACGCCCCAGTGACGGCAAACGCGGAAGATCTCGGCCACATGATCAAAGCGGCATTCTTCGCCGGCGACGATGCGCACGCTGCGTGCACACCTTTCTTGCGAGCAGAGGCGGCGCAAATGAGCGTCCAGCAGCGCTTCGACGCCGTTAATGAAAGTCTTGCCGGTGACCGACAGGACGACTTCGAGAGGTTGGTTTTCAGTTTCCAGATTCATGGCAAGGTTCAGCGTTGGAAGACGTTCGCCCAATCGAAAAGACCCGAGCGGATCGGGGTGGGTTCACGTCTCGTGAGCAGGGAATCCCGCGACTCGTCCCCGAAAAGGCCGGCCATTCTCGCTGCCGGCGGGATCGGTCGTGGTCCGAAAGGAAGGGTCTGCGACCAAGAATGCATTCTCTTCCCTTCAGGCAGTATTATAGGTGCAGTATCGTCCTTTGTTTAGGCGAAAGCACTGCGAAGTAGAGATAAACTTTGGGGAATTCCCGCAAGCGGATCTTCGCGCCCTTCAAACTCCAGGGCCACATATCCGCGGTAACCCTTTTCGTGCAAAAGCTTTGCGATTCGTGGGTAGTCCAGATCCAGGGTGTACCAAAGTCCACCACCGAAGTAGGTCTTGGCCTGCACGTAGATCGCTTTCGACGCCATCATCGCCAGGCGGTCGTACGGATCCTCAAGGAAGTTGCCGGTATCGAGCGTCACCTGCAGCCAAGGATTGTCGATGGCGTCGACGATCCGCAACACGCCTTCCGGCGTGCGGCCGAGGCCCCAATGGTTCTCCAGGCCAAGCAGCACGCCGCACTTTTCCGCCTCCGGCAGGCACTTCTCCAGGCTGTCGATCACCCACTTGTAGCCATCCTCGTCGGTGTAGCCTTCGATCGGCTTCTCGATACCGCGATTCGCCATCAGGTCGTCGAAGTCTTTGCTCGTTCCCCAGGTGCCGGTGTTGACCCGCATCGTAGGGATGCCCATCTCGTACGCCAGGCGAATGTAGCGAATCGTTTCGTCGATGTTCCGCTGACGCTTCTCTTTGTCAGGCGAAAGAAAACCTTGGTGCGTCGAGAAGCCGCAGAGATCGACGCCGTTGACCAGCGCCGTCCGCTTTAGCTTTTGCAGGTAGGCGGGCGACTCGTCGGTCATCTGGCGATGAAGAATCTCGACGGCGTCAAATCCCATCTCGGCCGAAAGCTGAATGCACTTTTCGATGTCGCGGAGATGCTTGTGCCGAAATTGCCAAAACGAATAGGTCGAGATTGCGATCCGGTTCGAGATCTTCTTAGCGGCGGGCGCTGCCGGTTGCGTCGCTTCCGGTTCAGCGGCGGCGACATGGCCCAAAGGCGAAAGAGCGGCGGCGGCAGTCGCGGCGGTCAAGAACTCACGTCGTGATCGTTTCATACGGCGTCTCTCTAGAGAAGGTGAGGAGCAAGCCTCTATCGTAGTGGACCAGGGCCGCGCGGACTACGCGTTGCGATCGCTCGAGAGACGGTTTTCGCCGGTCGACTTCGACGATTCTGCGGGTTCGAAGGAGGCGACCCGCTGCTCGGCAGGGGGAGCAAAATCGCTCGAAAAAAAGAAAAAAGGAGGGGCGATGCGTGATCGTCCCCTCCAGGTCTCCTGCCGGATCAGACGAGTTCGCCTGGCTTGAAGGGCAACGAGACGGGACGGAACGTGGTGAAGCCAAGTTGATGTTCGATGTTTTCCCACGGCGACAGCTCGCGTCGCCAGACGGCGACCACGCTGCGCAGTTTGTCGATCATCGGATAGTTCTTGTTCCGGATCTCTTCCAGGACCTGCTCGCCGTGAGGAACGTTCCCTTTCAGCATCAGGGCGGTCGCCAGGTTGGTTTTGTAGGCGTCATGCAGGCTATTGCGAACGGCCAGGAACGAGCCGACCGGTTCCAAGACGAGCGTGCGATAGGTGGCGACCGCCGCGTCGATCAGGCCTAGCCGCATTTGGCAAACGCCGCGAGCGTTGGTCAGACGGGGATCGGAAGCATGCTCGGTTGAACGAAGCAAATTCAACGCTTCGTCGGCGCAATCCATCTTCAACAGATCGTCGACTGCCGAAATCAGGTCGTCGATCGGGTCGGTCGGTTGGCCGTACGAGTAGGTGAAGTGGCGATTAACAAGGACGTTGAGGTTGCGATGATTCATATTAGGATTCTCTCTCTCTGGGAATTTCCGTGCAGGCTAAACGGACCAGCCGACGTCGACGTAGCAGCGGCGAACGATCGTCTGGACGAACGAGAAAATTGCCTTTCGCATTCACGCCAGGGCATGCGCTATTCGCAGCAATTCGGATCGCGCGGCGTAGGTAGGACTACGCTTAGGCGACAGGTGCAGCGAGTACGAAAGGAAGCGACGGCAGAAGGGAATTACAACCGAAGATGGCGCGGCGGTACCGGCACGCTACGATCATCTCGGCATACCAAATCGAGAAGTCGTCGCGCCGCGCTGGCATGTACGCTTGGCGACGTGGCGACGTAGGGAGCGAGAGCTGTCGATTGCTCGATCGAGTCGACCGCCTCTTCGGCGATCGTGCGTTCGTAATAGAAGTAGGCTAGGTTCGCTTGGCCAGCGATGGTGCGATTCTGGTTCTGCTTCTCAGCCGCCGCAGCGGAAGCGCCAGCCAAGTCGCCGGTAGCGGCGATGTTGGACGAGCCGGAGAAGTTCAGCCCAGAAACGAAGGCTGGAGGCGTCGCGAAGAGGCTGACGACCACCAACCAAACCAGGGTTTGCGTGACCAAGCGTCGCATAGGCGAAAACAAACCGTAAGTGCCCCAAAGAGTCGTCGACGTTCGACAACTCAGTCAAGAGCTAACTATAGGGTTCGTATTCAGAAAAGGAAAATCGAAATTCCAAGAATTCGTATGCCAAACCACATGAAACCTTCTTTAGGTTTCGTAACTGCATATGTGGCAACGGCGCTACGACTTCGTCCAGGCCTCGAGCATGTCGAATTGCTTGGCAAAATCATTTTCACCGGTACCATGCGGCGATTTGAAAAAGCAAGCTAGCGAGGTAACAAGACCGGTATCGCCGCGGCGATGCGCAAGCTCGGCGAAGCGGGCCAGGTCGATCACCAGCGGCGCCGCCAACAGCGAGTCGGCGCCTTGCCAGATGAACTGCATTACCATCGGCGTGCCGAGGAAGCCTTTGAAGTGGATATGGTCCCACGCCGTCTTCCAGTCCCCCATGCTGTCGATCCGTTCGATCGTCACCAGGGTTTGCGGATGGTAGCCGAAGATCTCGCCCAACAGGCGATCTTTGCTGGTCGCTTTGGTCTTCTTGTTTTCCGGATCGTCCAGCACGATGGCGTCCATGTTGCCAAAGATGTTATGGCCGACCCAGCTCATCACCTGCAGATTGCGATGGGCGAACATTGGCGCCAGCGTGCTCTTGAGCAACGTTTCGCCGGTCTTGCCGTCGTGACCCATGTGGCAGGTTTTCTTCTGCTCGGCCAGGTCGCACAGCGCTGGCAGCGACGCGCCCACTGACGGCGTGAAGTTGACGTAGGGATAGCCAAGTTCTAGCGACGCGGCGCCATACAAGCTGCTGGCGGGCAAGTGGCACTCGCTTGACTCGAGCAGCGGCGCCAGTTCTTTCCAACTGCTGGGCAGTTGGCTTTCGTCGAACGGCGGTTCGGTTGACGAGACGTTGATCACGACAACGTCCGACAATTCGTGCTGTTTGGCGAAGGCCGAGATATCGGCCTGGATGCGGTCGATCGCCTGGCGGGGCGTTTCGGTCTTTGCACGCAGTTCGTCTTTGGCTAAACCGGCGATTTTGGCGCCGACGTTCAGCAGGGTGCCGTCCTTGATGTTGGCGTCGATCGTATCGAGGTCCTCTTTGACCGCCGCGACCAGGCGCGGGTCGAGGGCGCGACTGACGTCGACCAGTTGCTGGGCGGCTTCGTAGAGGGTGACGTTGCGGATCTCGTGACCGCCGACGACGATGTTCTCCCAAGTCGCCAGTCCAAGCTCGGCGAACTGCGGCAACTCGCTGACCAAGCCGACCGTGTCGACCAATCCGCGACGCAACGCGGCCAAACCAACAATCGTCGTCGCAGCAACGCCGCCGCGAGCCCCAATTAGCCAAATACCGACTCGAGAAGCAGCCATCTCGTCAATCGTCTTTCAAGGAGGTAGGAAGGAAGGTTTGCCGAGCGGCCCGTCGATCGGAAACGAGCGGGCAAAGTTCCGCAGGCCGCCCAATGTAAAAGAGGACAGCGGCCGATCCGGTGGGGTCTGTCTGGAAGAGACGCCCGCAAGTACCATTTAATTGTTGGCACGACTAATTCGGTTCGTCAAGGACGCGCAAGCGGGTGGCTCGACAGAAGTCGGCAATCCTGTTGAATTTGCGTCGCCAAGCGAACCATGCGGGCGCAATCGCGTCCAACGTTGCCGACCACTCCGTTACATCCCCCAAACCGCGAATCATAGGTATGTTTCAGAACGTTCAAACTGCGCCGCCCGACTCGATTCTTGGCCTGAATGAGGCTTTCCGTAACGATCCGAACTCCGAAAAGATCAATCTGAGCGTCGGGGTGTTTAAGGACGCCAACGGAGTGACGCCGGTTCTGGATTGCGTGAAAGAGGCGGAAGCCCGCCTTGTTAAGGACGAAAAGACGAAGTCGTACCTGCCGATCGACGGCCGGCCCAAATATTGCCGTCTGGTTCGAGAACTGATGCTGGGCGCCGATCACGAGATCATCGCCGCATCGCGGGGCGTGACGGTCCAAACCCCCGGTGGTACGGGTGCGCTACGCGTTTCGGCCGACTTTTTGGCGAAAAATTTGCCGGGTCGCCGCATCTGGCTCAGCCAGCCGACCTGGCCGAACCACCCGAACATCTTCGCCGCCGCCGGCATCGAAACGGTCGGATATCCCTACTTCGACAAGGCGACCAACGGTCTGGCGTTTGATCAGATGCTGGAAACGCTTGAAAAGGCTCCGGCCGGCGACGTGGTGCTGCTGCATGGCTGCTGCCACAACCCCAGCGGCATCGATCCGACGCTGGAGCAGTGGAAAGCGATCGCCGAATTGGTCCAGCGGCGTCAGTTGCTGCCGCTGGTCGACTTCGCCTACCAAGGCTTTGGCGACGGGCTCTGCGAAGACGGCGCCGGTCTGGCCGCGTTGGCTCAGCCGGGACAAGAGCTGCTCGTTTGCAGTTCGTTCAGCAAGAACTTTGGTCTGTACAACGAGCGCGTTGGAGCTTTGACCGCAGTCGGCGCCGACGCGACGGCCGCCACGGCGGTGTTGAGCCAGCTGAAGAACGTGATTCGCTCGAACTACTCCAACCCGCCGACTCATGGCGGCGCCGTGGTCGAAACGATCTTGTCGGACGCCGCTCTCCGATCGCAGTGGGAAGCCGAACTGACCGCGATGCGCGACCGCATTAACGGCGTGCGCACGCTGCTGGTCGAAACGATGAAGAAGGTCGGCGTTGATCGCGACTTCTCGTTCATCGCCGATCAGAAGGGGATGTTCTCGTTCTCCGGTCTGAACCCGGTGCAGGTCGACCAGCTGCGCAGCGAGTTCGCCATTTACATTGTCGGCTCGGGCCGCATCAACGTGGCGGGGATCTCAGAGTCGAACGTCGAGAAACTCTGTAGCGCGATCAAAGCGGTGTTGTAAAGAAAGAGGGAGGACGCCACGGCTCTCAGAGCCGTGGCGACCAATTCTTTTTCTATCGCGTCGGCGGATTGCCGAGCAGGCGACGAAGCAGCGAAACTTGGCCGTAGTGCATGAAGTTATGCGACGGCAGGAAGTTCATCGCCTCGAATCGCGTCTTGAACAGCGGATGCGGCGGATCCAACGCGTTGTCGAGATCTTTCAAGTCGTACTCAGCCATTTCTTTTTCGACTTGAGCAAAGACTTTCTTCAGCGTCGCGTGCAGTTCGTCGGGCGAAGGGTAGTTGCTGGCGTCAGGCGTCGGCGTCGATCCTTGGCCAAACAATTCTTTGTACTTCGCGAGATCATAGAGTTCGGCGTCGGCGGGGCGCTCACCTCGTTGCAGGCGAATGCCGATGCCATACGAAGCGATGACGATGTGTCCGGCTTGCCACGCAACATGCGTGACGTCGCCCGGCATACGAAACCAATCGGCTTTGTCGACTTCGTCCAAGTGGTTATCGAACAAGCGAAAGCTCATCGATACGTTCTTTTTGACAGCTTCCCAAGCGGCGGCTTCCGGCATAAGCGGGTCCTTACTCGAATTAGGGTGCAGAGGGTGGTGGAATCTCTGCGGCCGGCAAGCCAGCGGCCGCCAGCGCAGAGGCGTACTCTTCCGGCGTATTGACGTTGTGCAACAAATGATCGCCGCCGAGCTCGCGCGTCGAGACCGCCGTGATAGAGAGATGTTTCACAAAACCATGCAGAGAACGCTCACCAACCAGCAACTGTCTGGCGGCGACGCCTGCGGCATGAACCCGATAAACGCCGAAGGTCGGGTGCATTCTTTCGATGTCGGCCGCAATCGCCGCGTCACAATCGTCACTCAACTTTTCGAATAAAATTCGGACCGCCTTTTCCGTCACCAGCGGAGTATCGCAGCCGCAAATCAGCGCGCTATCGATCTGCGGGCCGAGCGAGTCGAGACCCACTCGGATCGCTTCCAAGGGACCAAGGCGTGGCGTCGCGTCGCGCACGACGCTCACCTTGATTGGCAATTTGGGAAGCTCTTGATCGGGCGCAGCGACGGCCACCAGCTTGGTTACCGCCGGAGCGATCTGGAGCAACGTGTGCATGATCAGAGACGTATCGCCAAAGGGCAACGAAGCTTTGTCGGCGCCCATCCGGCGACTTTGTCCGCCGCACAACACGATGGCGGCCGAGCGAGAAACTGGGGCTTGCATCCTGGTTCACCCGCGACAGATTCGCGGCTATCTTAAATGAACGAACAAATTCTGCGGTCAACAAGAAAAGCGATCGACAATGCCGCTGACCCTGACGCTTGTCCAGGATATCTACCCAAGTAACCAATTGCGAGGCGTTACGCCAAATCGGCTCGCCACTGTTTCTGCGCAAGAGATCGCCAAGCTTGAGCTCTCCTGCGGCGCCGATCGGCTCGAATTGGGGGAGCTGTTTGAGGTAGCGGGGGATGCCGCCGATCAACAGCTGCGATTGGTCGGCGATTTCTCCCATTGCGATTTTGTCGGCGCCGAAATGACAAGCGGCCAAATGACGGTGGAGGGGAGTGTCGGCAATCATGCCGGCGCTGCCATGCAGGGGGGCGAATTGACGATTCTCGGCGATGCCGCCGATTTTGTCGGCGGCCCTAACCCTGGCGAGACGCGGGGGCTGCAAGGAGGCTCGATCTCGATCCATGGCAATGCAGGCCGGGAACTGGGCGTCCGGATGCGACGTGGCATGATCGCCGTCGCGGGCTCGGTGGGGGAGTTGTGTGGGTATCGGATGTTGGCCGGCAACATCATCGTAGGCGGCAAGCTGAGTCGTCGCGCCGGGATGCGGATGAAGCGGGGAACGATCATCGCCCTCGGAGAAATTGACTCGCTGCCGGAGTACTTTGCGTACGACTGTCAGTTTCGTCCGCCCATGATGCCGCTGCTGAAGCGAGAGCTGGCGCTGCGGAAACTGCCGCTGCCGGCAGAGCGATTCGAAGGTGAGTTCCGGCTCTATTCGGGTAGTGCGGTCGAGATGGCGCGCGGCGAGATTTTGCTGCCGGCGACCCTCTAGAAATAAAGCTGGCGGCCGGTCGCGACCGGCCGCCAGCTTTCGCAGCTCGTCGACCGTTCGATCTTCCAGCCGACTGTGCGGCCAAGCCGGCACGGCGCCGACCAATAGTAAGATCAACACAATGAGCAGGATTGGTTCCAAGCATGACAGTGGTTCCTGAGTGAGAGAACGAGGCGCTTCGTTAGCGCCGACTACGCGGCGTCCTCGAATTTGGACGAGGACGCCGGCGAAACCGGGGGGGTGAAAGTTGCGACTTGGCCTTGAAGGCGTCACGCATGTCGCGGATGCGATCGTGACCCTGTTTGACCTGGGCGTATTGCTTCTGCAGCACGTCGTTCATGGCGCTGCCGGCCGTTTCCTTCAGGGCGTCTTCGTAGGCGTGCTTGATATGGTCTTCGCCCGCTTCAGCCTCGGCCAAGATCGCATAACAGTCCGTTGATTTTCTCGACGGACTACGTGATCGCACGGTTGCGAGCCGCGAATGTCGATCCAGGTGCGGTGCACCATCGCCGCCCACCATCGCCGACAACACGCGGGTAATGTCGAGCCCAACCGACGGCAGTTCGGTGTCGCCGTAGTCTTCCTGCAATTGCATGCCGACGATCATCAGCACCGCCGAGCCTAGCGAGACTAACATATAGGTACGCAGGCCCACCGACTTCTGACGCTTTACGCGTTCCCAGCCCAAGACCCCGCCCACCAAGAGGGCAGCTACAAGTTTTAGAAGGATTTCTGACGCGTCGATAGTCTATCGTCGCGCGACAGCGCTGGCCAGCGATTAATCGCCGACCGCCGCTTCAATCGCTTCTTTCCCTTGGCGATGGCAGAAGTCGCCAAACGATTCGCCTTCTTCGCGGGCCGTCTTGTAAAACCCAAAAACCTTGGTCAGCTCCGGCACAACCTGATCGGCCGGCACCATGTCTTTGTAGATGAAGTTCAAGCGGTTGCCGAGCAAGCGGCCCCCCAAAAACATCGTGTACTTTTCCTTCGCCCGGCCGACCAGCCCGACGTCGCTGTTGTACGGCCGCGCACATCCATTGGGGCAGCCGGTCATGCGAACGGTGAACTTCTCCGAGTCGAGACCCAGCTTGGCCAGTTCCCCTTCCAGTCCGTCGATGACGCCCGGCAGCGCGCGTTCGCTTTCGGTGATCGACAAACCGCACGTCGGCCAGGCGACGCAGGCAATCGACCAGCGGCGGACCGTCGAGATCTCTTCGGTCAGCGGCACCTTGTGCTCTTTCAGGATGTCGATGACCACTTGTTTGTTCTCTGCGGCGATGTCGCAGAACATGATGTCCTGGTGACTGGTCAGGCGGATGCCCGGGCTAAACTGGTTGCAGATTTTGCGAATCGCGGTCTTCAGCTCGATCGTCTCGTCATCTTTGATGCGGCCGTTCTCGACGTTCAGCCCGTAGAACCACTTGCCGTCACCTTGCTCGTGCCAACCTTTGTGGTCGTCAAAGCCATGGACGTCGGCCGGGTGCGGCTCGGGCAATGCGCTGCCGTAGTACTCTTCGACCTTGGCCTTGAACTTCTCCAGGCCCCAGTTGTGGATCAGGTACTTCATGCGGGCCACTTTGCGATCCTGGCGATTGCCGAAGTCGCGCTGCACCTTGATGACCGCTTCAATCACCGGGATCAACTGATCCGGCGTGACGAAGGTCATCCGCTGGCCCAACGCCGGGAAGGTCTTGTCGGCGCTCGGCGTGCGTCCCATGCCGCCGCCGACCAGGATGTTGTAGCCCAGGATCTTGCCATCTTCGTGGACGCAGATCATGCCCAGGTCTTGCGTGTAGACGTCAATGCAGTTGTCTTCCGGCAGGGCCATGCCCATTTTGAATTTGCGCGGCAGGTACTGCTGGCCGTAGAGCGGTTCGATCACTTCGCCGCTGGCGATCTTTTCTTTTTCGCCTGTCTCCGGATCTTGCAAAAAGATCTCGCGATAGGCGGCCGTCTTCGGCTCCAGGTGATCGGCTAATTTCGAGGCCGTTTCCTGCATCTCGCGACGGACGCTGTCGCCATACAGCGGGGCCGGGCAGCACATCACGTTACGGTTGACGTCGCCGCACGCGCCCAGCGTCGACAGGCCAACCTGACGCAGCTGTTTGGCCAGCGTCGGCAGATCGTCTTTCATCACGCCGTGATGCTGCAACGCCTGGCGGCTGGTGATCCGCAGCGTTTCGTTCCCCACGCTGTCGCACAGGTCTAGCTCGACCAGCATTTGCTCGGCCGTCAGCACGCCGCCCGGGATGCGGGTCCGGATCATGAACATGTACGACTTGCCGCCGCCGGCGGCGCGGTTCTTCGCCCGGGCGTCGCGATCGTCCTGCTGATAGATGCCGAAATGCTTCATCAGCTGGATGCTCGATTTGCCGAAGTGGTCGGTACCGTCGACAAACTCCTGGGCGATTTCGCCACGCAGGTAGTTGCTGTCCCGTTTGAATTCGTCCACCGGGCTGAGGGCTTGATCCGTCGACATCGTGATCCGTTGCAGTAGGGGTGAAAGATAGTGTGTGGAGCTAGGCAGATTACGGCGATCCGGCCAGTAATGGGGTAGTATATCGGTTATCCGAGCTAAACGTAACGTCGATCAGGCCTCTGGAAACGGGGCGCTTGGAAATTGATTTATCTTTTTTTCAATTTCGGCTCGAAAGCCGGGGGATACCCCCAATGCGAGGCGCGGATACAATGGCGACCTCTCTCTGATAGCCGTTTTTACGGTAGTTCTGCGATCCTAGGCGAAGTAGTAAGGAGCTCGACATGGCGGCCACAATCTTGGACGGAAAGGCGATCGCCAAGCAGATCGAACTCGAAATCACCGAGCGGGTCGCCGCTTTCACGGCCAAATCGGGAAGTCAGCCCGGTTTGGCGGCCGTTTTGGTGGGCGAAGACCCAGCCAGCCAGGTCTATGTCCGCAACAAGCAGCGAGCCTGCGAGCGAGTCGGAATCGCCAGTTTCATGCACCGCCTACCGGCCAATACGACCGCCGAAGGGCTGTTGAAGCTGGTCGCCCAACTCAACGCCGATGCCCAGGTGAGCGGCATCTTGGTTCAATTGCCGTTGCCTGGTGGCATCGATCAAACGCTGATTTTGGACGCGATTGACCCGTCCAAAGACGTCGATTGTTTCCATCCGCATAATGTGGGTCTCGTCTCGCAGGGGCGTCCCCGATTTTTGCCTTGCACCCCGCACGGCGTGATGCAGATCTTGCACCGCAGCGGCATTGCGGCCGCCGGCAAACATGCGGTCGTCATCGGTCGCAGCGAAATCGTCGGCAAGCCGATGGCGATGATGCTGATGCAAAAGGACTCGACCTGCGGATCGTCGGCCGCCAACGCCACCGTCACCGTCTGCCATAGCCGCACCCCCAACATGCCCGAGATCTGCCGGACCGCCGACATCGTGATCGCCGCGATCGGCAAACCAAGGTTCGTCACCGCCGACATGGTCAAACCAGGCGCCGCGGTCATCGACGTCGGCATCAACCGCACCGAAGACGGCCTCTGCGGCGACGTCGATTTCGACAGCGTCAAGCAGGTCGCCTCCGCGATCACCCCCGTCCCCGGCGGCGTCGGCCCGCTGACGATTGTGATGCTGATGGAAAACACCCTCCGTGCTGCCGAGTGGCAGGCGGGAAATGACTAATGTCTAATGACGAATGTCGAATCAAGTCCGAATGACTGGACCACCCGCGCACGTTTTTTCTTCAATTTGGCACCATGCTCTTGCGGCGTCTTCGCCGGCTTGAAGCAAGTCTTCGCCGGCTTGAAGCAAGTCTTCGCCCCTTCGCTGGTGCCATGTTCTTATCGCGTCGCACGCGAGAAGAGCATGTCTTGGTCCGGCCGAATCGCCCACGATTCCAAAACTGGACCGCTCGCGCGAGTTTTTTTCTCAGCCCCACCGGATCGATCTGACGCGAACCGCCCGCCGGTTCGATAGACCGGACCGACTGGACCGGACTGTTTCGTTTTTTTAAACGTCTGGTCGTCCGTTAAGCCCGTCCCTACAGGGCTCCCCGCTCTTAATCGTGTCGTGACAAAGGGTTACGTCGCCGGGGGCGACTCCACCCCGGGCTACTTTAGTTCGCCCCTTCCGGGCTGAGGACCGGACTGGACCGCTCGCGCGCATTTTCTTGCGGGGACGGACTGGACCGCCGTCGACCATTTTTTGGTGCCATGTTCTTATCGCGTCGCACGCGAGAAGAGCATGTCTTGGTCCTGCCGAATCGCCCACGACCCAAAAACTGGACCACCGGCGCACGTTTTTTTGATCCTCCTCCCGGCAAGCCCAACGCATCCACCACGCTTTATTGGTGGACTGGACCGCAACGTTTTTTTCGCGTTCGCTTCGCATCCAAATCTTCAAAAAGCAAACGACGCTCCCCCCAACCGCAGACGCCTGCGATGAAGGTCATTCGCACCCCGCAATCGACCAAAATTCCGTGTGCTTTGTCAAGCAAGTTTGTTGGCCAGCAGTTGCACGCGAATTTGGTCAAAACGATGGCACGCCAACAGGCCACCCATTAGAATCTCGGCCAATGCCAATCGGCGACTTTCTGGCGGATGTCATCTCGCCATGGCGTGAAGTTGCAAATTTGATTGTGAAAGGGACGGTATGGGACTAGCGCTCGAAGTTGGCATTCTGGCCGATCTAAAAACAGCCGACGAGGAAGGTTTCGCCCACTTCAAGGTGCAATTCGATCTGCTCAACCAACTGTTGGCTCAGAATCAATTGCCCCCGCATGTTGAACCGGAAGAGATGCCGGTTTTCAGTGGCGCCATGTTCGGCTACTCAGGACTGCACTATCTCCGCCGGGTCGCCGCCCACCTCATCGTCAATGGCGCTGTTCCTGAGCCATGCGTCGATCGGCGACCGACAGACGATCCCGTGATGATGGCTTGCTATGACGAAATCGCCACCATGCAGGATGCCCGCTCGCCGGAGTGGAAACGATTCGATCATCTCCTCTGCCACAGCGACGCGGAAGGGTATTACGTTCCGCTAGAGTTTGACGAGGTCCTGTTCGACTTTGAGGATCTCGGCCTCTATGGCGTCCAGGCCGGCTCGTCGGTCAAGCTGCTCCAGGAGTGCCTGACGCTGGCCAAGGCGCTCGAAATGCCGACCGATCTCGATGGCGAGGACGAAGTCTTTTTCGACGCGGCCGAAAGCCAAGGCGAAGGAGAAGGGTGGCGGAGGTACGGGATGGAGTGCTATTCCTGCATCCACCTGATTCAGGCGGCCCGGCATTCGATCGAGCATGGGGCGGCGATTGTGTTTACGTGAGTGGTGTAGGGCTCCGAATTTATGGACTAATCTTCCGATGGATCGGAGTACTTGTGTCCTTTAATGGGCTTACTTGTAGACGATGTTTGGAGAAATTACGAACCAATTGTGACACGATCATGTCATAATCTAAGGCCGATTCGCTCTCACAAAAACACTCCGGAGTTCGATATGATCTGGGAATCTCGTTATTGGAAGGACGATCTTCTCAGGAAGGCTGAAGACCTTCGCAAACGACGCTCACAGCGACGATGGCCTGAATCGAGTCTCGCGAGACTCGAACAGAGCCTGATGTTGGGTTTCTACGGCGTTCGTAAGCTTCACGAAGCCGCGAAACTCTCCACCAATACAATGAGTCGTTCAGTAGCGCTCGTTGTTTATCCGTGGCTCGGCAGGAACGTAACTAAACTGAATTGGCATAACCTCGAACGGCTCTATGATTTCGAATCCGGAAACGTTGAGGATCACGATCTTCTTTTCTTGTGTCATCAGTTTGTTCATAGTTTCGTGTTCATGGCGGCATTCGACGAAAACCATCGCCTAGATGGCATTCTACTTGCCTCGGATCGTCAGCGTCACAAAGCGTTGCTTCAAGTCCCGATCGAACTGATTGCCAATTTGTTTCAAATGGTTGGCGAGGATCATACGGTCGAAAGCAACTGGTGTTTGAACTCCAAGGGAAATGACTTCGATATTGTCTCCGTGTAGCATTGGGTTGGGGAAAACGCTACTGAGCGATAGCAGGACAGGAGTGTTTTTCGCCCCGTCCATATTGGCCTCGCAGACCTCTCATTTTGTTTTGCGGTATTTCGGCGAATTCGATGACATTTCCTAAGACGAACGGTGTTTAGTTCTTGATCATAAAGCTACTCGTCTATCGATACCAACAATGCGGCAGCTGCGGGCGTTGGCTTGAAGGCCACGACCTGGCGCCGCATGTCTACGGCGAATTTCTCTTACGCAACGCAGCCCAAGCGGAAACGTAGTATTTAAAAAGACTTGCCGATCCTGTCTACAAAGAGGTCGGTCAGATTCTCCGCCAAATGCCTGGGGTGCCGCGCAGTGACCTGGAACGTTCCGACCTGCTTCAGTTGGTCTTTGGCGTCGCCTGTGATCCCGCTGCGGACGGCACTCGCTTGCAGATTGGTCGCATGCCGCGTTGCCCCTGGTGCGACGCCGCCAAGATCGAGAATTGGGAAGCGACCGAACCGCCACGCATGGTGGAGGTTGATATTCGCCATGTCACGCATGTGGCTTGGCGGCGGTTGACCGATCTTGAGAAGGTAAAGGTAGTCGCTGACGCAGTTGAAGAAATACGAAGGAGCTGAACGCTAGAGCAAAGCTTCCATCCGCTTTCAGCTCTCCGCTTTTCTTCCGACCGCTTTTCCCTCGGTTGCGCTGCGGGCTACTATTTTGTTTGCTGCTTGAGTTGCTGGCGCAACTTGACCAGGTCGTCTTGCGACGCCAGGTCTTGGGCCAGGTTGGTGTATTGGTGCGGGTCGGTTTGCATGTCGTACAGCTCTTCGCTGCCGTCCTTGTATTGGATGTAGGCGTAGCGGTCGGTTCGTAGCAGTTTGCCTTTGTTCATTTCGCACATGATTTCCTCCCGGGCGGTTGCGCCGGGCGTGTTGATCGCGGCGGTTTGGCTGACGCCTTGCAGGTAGTCGGGGACTTCCAGGCCGCACAGGTCGGCCAGGGTGGGGTAGATGTCGATCTGGCCGGCCAAGGCGTCGACCACTTTCGGCTGTTGGCCTGGGATGGCGATGATCAGCGGGATGTGGGTCGACTCTTCGTGCAGGCTCATCTTTTGCCAGAAGTCATGTTCTCCCAGGTGATAGCCATGATCGGCGGTGAAGACGACGATCGTGTTCTTGTCGAGGCCGAGCCGCTTTAGTTCGTCTAGGATGCGGCCGACCTGGTGATCCATGTAAGCGACCGACGCAAAGTAGGCGGTCAGCGTCTGCTGCTGATCGTCGCGCGTCATGCCGGTCGCTTTGCTGTTGCGCGAGATGCCCGCCTTGGGGATGTCGCTCCAGTCGCCATCGATCTTCGCCGGCAGCTTCATCTTTTCGGCCGGGTAAGGAGCAAAGAACTTGGCCGGCGCGACCAGCGGCACATGGGGGCGAACCATCCCGACCGCCAGGAAGAAACGTTCGTCTTGGTGATCGCGGAGCAGTTCGATCGCCTTGTCGGCCGCCTGATGATCGGCTTGTTCGCTGCCGTCGGTCGACGTTTTGACGGCATAGAAGGCGGTGCCGAAGCCGAGCCCGTAATGTTTGCTGGGATCTTTTTTCAATTTTTCGTTGCTGTAAACGGCCGCTTCCCCTGCGCTGTGCCACTCAGGCGCCTGGCAGTTGAACCGTTCGTCCCACGAAGCGGCGTGGTCGTCGCCATCGACGCCAGCGGTGATGTCGCCGGGGATTCGCATGTGATAGATCTTGCTGACCCGGGCAGCGTAGTAGCCGTGATTGCGGAAGTGCTGGGACATGCTGGCCCGGTCGCCGAGGTTCTTGGTGAAGTTGTGCGACTGTCTGTTGTTCATCACGCCAATGGTCGACGTGTGCAGACCTGACATCAGAGCTGCTCGCGAAGGCCCGCAGACCGGGTATTGGCAGTAGGTCCGGGTGAACTTGACGCCGCGTTTGGCGAGGGCGTCAATGTTCGGCGACTGGCACTCGCGATGCCCGTAGCACGAGAGGGACTGTGCCGAAAGATCGTCGGAGATGATGAACAGCACGTTGTATTTGCCGTCGGCGGCCGACAGGGAAGAAGCGGCGAGCGCGACAAGGATTCCGGCGAGCCAAGGACGAAAAGGCATGGGGTGGTTCCTGGCGGATGGTGGGAGGGGAGCGAAGTAGTTTGGTTTGATTGTAGTTGATGGAGGAGGGGGATTCACGCAGTCTTGAATCCAATGGTTAGCCGCGAAAGCTCTGCTTTCGGGGCCGACAGCGTCGGCAAGAGGCATCAATCCGGGGAATCGGAGAATGCGGCGGTGTTCTTGCCGCAAATGTAGGCAACGCGTCGATTCGCTACGAACAGCGAACGGATGCCTCCTGCGGCTGCGCCGCCCCGAAAGCGGAGCTTTCGCGGCTAACCATCAGGTTTGTCGCTGACGATCGGCTTCGTACAGGAGGACCGCGGCGGTGGTGGACACGTTTAGGCTGTCGGCGATGCCGCGCATGGGGAGGCGGATGTTGGTCACATCGTCGGCGAGCCAGCGATCGGAGAGTCCTTCCGCTTCGCTGCCGAGGATCAGCGCGGTCGGGCCGTCGAAACGGACTTGCTCGTACGAGACGGCGCCTTCGACCCGGGCGGCGAACATCTGCACGCCATGCTTTCGCAAGAAGGCCATCGTCTCGGCGGTGGTCGCTTCAAACGTGGGGACGGCGAAGATGGTGCCGAGACTAGCGCGGATGGCGTTGGGGTTAAACAGGTCGGTCCGGGCATCGGCCGCAATCAAGCAGTCGGCGCCGACCGCATCGGCGGTGCGAAGGATCGCGCCGAGGTTGCCCGGCTTCTCGACATCTTCCAAAACGACGATCAGCGGCGTGCTAGACAACTGACAGGCGTCAAGCGAGGTGACCGGATAGTTGGCGACGGAGACGGCGCCTTCCGAACGTTCGCCAAACGACAGCTTCTCGCAGACGTCGCGGGGAATGTCGTAGACCTGCAAGTTGGGCTGACTGGCGACGCGCTGGCGCAGGGCGTCCGCTTCGGCGCCGACCAGCAGTTCGTCGCAGAGGAAGAGTTCGAGCAGCGGGAACTCTTTCGCCAGGGCGCGTTCGATTTCGCGGACGCCATCGATGATCGTGCGCCCCTGTTGCTCGCGAGCGCGGCGCTGGCGCAACTTGGCGGCCGCTTTGATTCGCGGGTTTTGAACGCTGGTGATCCGCTCGGGCATCGAAAAGTTCCAGGTTAGGGGGACCAGCGGGCCAAGATGCCGCTGGGAAGGCGCCGGTCGTCGGCCGCGAGAATAGACAAAGGACGCGCTTCGATCTGCGGCATCCGCCGCCCGAAGTAATGACGCTCGAGCATCTGTCGCAACTCGACCGGACCAAGCCCCGGCGAATGGCAGGTCAGCAAGATCGCCGCGTCGTCGGTCGAGAGGGTGCGAAGGTCGCTGAGCAGATCCGGCAGGTGCTGATCGACGCGCCAGACCTGGCCTTTGACGCCATGTCCATAGCTGGGGGGGTCGAGCACGATGAGGTCGTACTGCGAGCCCCGTTTCACTTCGCGGCGAACAAACTTGCGGGCATCTTCGGCGAGCCAGCGGACCGGGGCTTCGCTTAGACCGGAAAGCTCAGCGTTGCGGCGGGCCCACTGCACCACATTCTTGGCGGCGTCGACATGCGCGACCTCGGCGCCAGCCGCGGCAGAGGCGAGCGTGCTGCCGCCGGTATAGGCGAACAGATTGAGAACCTTTGCTGCCGGCCGGGCGGCGATCTGCGTGGCCAACCAGTCCCAGTTCTCGGCTTGTTCCGGAAAAATGCCCAAGTGTCCGAAATCGGTCGGTTTCAGCTCAAAGGTGCAGGCCCCGTGCGAGATCGTCCAGGTCGCCGGCAATACATTGGCCGGATGCCAGACGCCGCGGTCGCCGTCGGTCCGCTGATAGCGACAGGCGGCCTCCCGCCACTGGGGTCGATGGCTGCAGCGGGCGGTCTCGGCGGCGGGGGAGAGGCGATCAAGCAGAAATTGCCCGAAACGCTCTAATTTGCGTCCCTCGCCGAAGTCGAGAAGTTGATATTGGTCGGGCGTAAACAAAACGGCGGCGGCAGATTCGGGGTGGTTGATTGAATTCCTCTGGCATTATTGTGAAGATCGGGGGAGAATACGAAAGACCGCCTACCAAAATGCCGCTAATCAAGGAACGGCCGTTGAGACCGTCTCTCCTCTATATCTCGTTTGTGTTGCTGCTGTTTGTCGCCTGCGATATTTTCGCGCAAGACCCGGCCGAATCGACGCCAGCCGCCCAGCCAACGCCCCAGCAGCCCGAAATGTCGGCCGCCGAGGTGCGCCGTTTGATCGCGAAGCTCGATTCCGAGCGGTTTTTGATTCGCGAAGATGCGACCGAAAAATTGTCGCACGCCGGGCCAGAAGCGATCGACGAGCTGACCGCGGCGGTCGCCAGCGGCAGTCTCGAAAAGTCGATCCGCTGCATCCACATATTGAAACGCTTTACGCTGGGAGACGACATCAACGCCGAGATCGCCGCGACCGAGCGGCTGGAGTTGATCGCGGCGTCGGGCAATGACGGCGTATCGCAATACGCCCAGGATACGCTCAACCGGGTGGCGACGCTGCAAGAAGAACGCTCGCGGCGGGTGCTGCGGAGTCTGGGGATGAAGTTCAGCGAGTACATGCCGGCGCCGGGCTTTGTCGATCCGTCGCGGGGGCCGAGCGTCACGATTGACGAAACCTACAAGGGCGGCCCCAAAGAGCTTTACTATCTGCGGCAGCTGCGGTTTATCGAAGATGTGCAGATGTCGGGCGAGAAGATCACCGCCGAGTACCTGAAGCAGGTCGCTTTGATGGAAAACGTGCGGCTGCTGACGCTGAAAGAAACGCCCAACGTCGATGGCGACGCGCTCGCCGCGCTCGGCCCATTGTTGCACCAACTCGAAAACATCCGGCTCTACTATCTGCCGGTTGGCGATCAGGTGATCCCGATGTTTGGCAAGATGGGACGGCTGATCAAAGCCGAACTGTATGGGACCGAGCTTTCGGACAAAGGCAAGGCTGAGTTGTTCGCCCAGTTTGGGAATGATCCGCGGCGGATGGATATCCGCAACGGCGCCTTCTTGGGAGTGCAGGGGCAAACGATCGCCGAATCGCCTTGCACGGTGCAAGACGTACCGCGCGAAGGAAGCGCCTTCGCGGCCGGCGTCAAGCGAGGCGATGTGATCCAGCAGGTCGACGGCCAAGACGTTCCGCACTTCACGGCGCTGACCGAGGTCCTGCGGGACAAGGACGTCGGGGACAAGATCAAAATGAAGATCCTCCGCGACAACCAGCCGATCGAATTGACGGTGACGTTGGGCAAATGGCCGATGCGTCCCGAGTACGTGAACCGCTAGACGGTCTCTTTTAGCAGTCCGTTGAGAAAATCAACCGACAGTTAAGCGTGGGCCCCAGCGGAGCGAGGTTTCTTCGATCGCGGCGGGCGCTCTTGGCTCGGCCGCTTCAACTTCGCCATTGGTCAGCCGATAGATCAAGTAGAGCGAAGCGAGTACCAGCAGCACGACCAGCAGCGCGTCAGGTTCGACCAGCATGTAACGCCGGTCCGCGCGATAGAGAATGCCCATCGTTGCGACGCAGGTGACGAAGATCACCGCGCCGGCCGTCACCGCATGCACGCCGCTGGCGTCGGCCAAGATCGCGCCGCGGGTATAGAACGCATCGACCGGCAACACAATGGCGATGTTAAAGGCGTTGCTGCCGAGGATATTGCCGATCGCCATATCGGAAGCGCCCATCCGCACGGCGACCACCGTCGTGACCATCTCGGGCAGGCTGGTCGTCAAAGCGAGGAACGTGCTGCCGACGAAACTGCCCCCCAGGCCGGTAACCGTCGCCACGCGATCGGCGACGATCGATAGATAGCGAGCGGCGACAAAGATCACGATGGTCGCAATCAGGTAGGTCGCGATCGCGCGAGTGAGCGACATCTTGTTTTCCTGCGCCTCTGCCACGAGCGGCGCTTCCAACTTGGCGGCGACCTGCTGATCCAAATAAATCAGCCGTAGCGAGAACAGGTAAAACAGCCCGACGCCCAGCGATCCGGCGCCAATCCAACCGACCGACAGCGGAACGCCGATTTGTTGCTGATGGTGCAGCATAAAGAAGAGGAGCAAGATCGCCGTCAGCGCGATGCTGGCCAGCGCAGAGAGGGCGTGAGCCGCCGAGACCGAGGTGAACATCGGCTGCTTAGCGCGAAACGCCAGGTCGATGATGCCGAGGATCAGCAGGTTGAAGAGCGAACTGCCGAGGATGTTGCCCATCGCCAGATCGACGCCGGTGGCGTAGTCGGGCAGTTGCACTGCGTTGATGTTGATGGCGAACTCGGGCAGGCTGGTCGCCGCCGCCAACAGCACGAGCCCGGCCAGCGAGCTGCCGAGTCCCGACTTCTCGCCGATGACGTCGGCCGCTTTGGTCATGAAGCTGCCGGCGAAAACGATCACGATCGCCAAACCCAGAAACTGGGCCATGAGAATAGGCAATTCCAAAGCGAACGGCTCCCTGGTTCGAGCGGGGAAGGGATAAATACGCCGCTACTGTACAGAATCGAAGCGTCGCTGGCCATGAATCGCGAAGGCAAGAGCGGAGACTCCGCCCCTGCGGATGCGAGCGATCGCAGAAAAAAACGCCGAGATTTTGGGGATCTTAACCAAAACCTGCGGCAAACTAAACGGAATATGTCGTTTCGCCCCTTATTCTGAGAATCTTTCTAACAGTCGCGAATCGATCGGCGAGAAACAAATCGACGACTTGTCGTAATTGGCTGGAAAGTAAGTGGTTTATTCCGCGAGAACTGTTTAATAATTACGAATCGCCTGTTTCGATCGAAGGCCAAGCGTCTGGAAACGGGGGAGGAGAACGAAAGCCATGGCGAAAAAGAACGGCAAGCCAAAGACGACGCGGATGGACGAAGGAGCGGATCGCGTCCGGCGGAAGGAGCCTTACTCCAGCGAACGGATTACGCGAGTGGTCGATCGGCTGCGCGAACAAGCGGCTCGGCTTTCAAGCCTGGTCCGCTCGATGGAAGAGTCGGAGCTGGAGGACGTGGTCGTCGATGGGCACGCTATGTTGCTGCGAGGGTTGAATCAGATCGACAATTTCGCCGACAATACAGCCAGAGCGGTTCGCGAGGCGCGGACCGCCAAGTTCGAGTAACCTCGGCTCTTCTTCGCAGCCCCCCAGCGAAGCGAGCCGTCAGCTACGGCTCAGTCGCTGCTGCGTATGACGAACATCGCACCGCCGGATCGCACAAGCGGTTCCCGATTTCAGAAATGGCTGGCATGGCTGCTGTTGCTGCTGCTGGGGCTGTTGATTCTTGTGCCGCTGGCAATGTTGGCGATCGCTCGGGCCAGCGAAGCGGCTCAACCGGCGTTCGGCTTCCTCGTCGGGGGGGGGGTCAGTTTTTTGGTTTGTTATGCAATCTGGTCGTGGGGATTCGATTCCTCGATGCAGGTGCTGTCTCTGGTCTTCGGCGTCGTCGCCGCGGCGTTGTGGTTTTCGGACGCCTTCTTTATCTATGTCCTGGGTTTGATTTTCGGGTTCGTCGCCTACTACCGCAGCGATTGGTTTTGGGGAAGCGCCAACGCGGTCGCCAGATTCGTCGCGGACCGCATTTTCCGGCGTCCGTAGACGCTAATTGAGGATTTGTGGGAAAAATCTCTAGAACAGTAGCATCCCGGACGATCAAAAAGAATACGCTTCACTTTGGCGCCTTGATCTCGCTTAACGTTCAACGAGATGCATCTCGTGGATTCCGATACAACCACCCGTGATCGCCTGCGCGAGGGGCTCTGCTTGCCGATCGCGCCTATCGCCGCTACCGATGGTCAATTTGATCCGCACCGGCAGCGTACGCTGTGGCGCTATTACGCGACCGCCGGGACTGGGGGCGCCGTCGTTGATCTTACGAGTGGTTCCGCCGAACTGCGACGCGAACTGCTAGCGTCGCTGGTCGCTATGCCCGAAAAGCATGACTACCACCCGTGGCTGCGAATTCCGCTAGTCGCTGAAGCGGAGGCGCTGGCCACCGCCGTCGAATTGAAGGAGAGCGGCGTTCAGGCGATCGCCGTCGCCCTGGATGACGCTAACGCCGGTTCCTGCGATGATCTGGTCGGACTCTTGCAGGCAGTCGGGCGATCGGCGCCGCTGATCGTCTATCCGGCCGCCTACGCTTCGCCCCGCTTTTCGACCATCGAAGCCTGGCGACGGGTGCTTGAGATTCCGCAACTGTGCGCCATCTGCTTGCCGGCGCAGCGGCCGATCGCCGTGATGATCATGCGGGCGCTAATGGAGACGCGGCGCAAAGACATCGGCGTCTATACCGCCAACGAGATCAATCCGGTGATCGATCTGGTGACGCCGTTTCGCTATGCCAACGACAACAAGACGATCGAACGACGCGTCGTCGGCGGAATGTTGCGGTTGTGGGGCGCGTTTACCGCTCGCGCCGTGGAACTATTGGAACGTTGCCACATCGTCGGCGAACGAGGCGCCATTCCGGACGAACTGCTGCAGGTCTCGGTCGAAGTGACCGAAATGGCGCTGGCGCTCAGCGCCGAAAGCGGCGGCGGTCTCCGCGTAGTTCTGTGCCGCAACAAGATCCTCGCCGACAATCGCGGACTCGAAGGGAAGCGATTGAGTGATGAGACGCTGGACCGCGTCGCCAAGACGCTCAAGGATCACCCGCATCTGACCGACTTCGCCTACGTCGCCGCCCGGCTTGAGACGTGGAACGGCGAGTAGCGTTCGCTCTTTGCGGACGAACGCCTGATCTTTCGTAGGTTGGGTGCAGCGGAACGCTGGCCCAACAATGCGTTTGCAAGCAACAGGTGGGTTACGTAAGCGAACGACGTCTGGCGATCGAATCAGAATCGATCGCGCTTACTGCACCCACCCTGCAAGGAGCTACATTTAGCAGTCCGTTGATTTTCTCGACGGACTGCGTGATCGCACGGATGCGATCCCAAAATAACGACGTAAGTCGTTATTTTGGGAGCCGCGAAGAGCTATGCTCTGAGCCTGGCGAGGTTGAAAAATGCCACGATGGCATTTTTCAACCGGCAGTTAGCGCCTTCGCCGCTTACTCATCGCGCCAGATTTCGCCCAGCAGTTTGTGCAACTGCGGATCGTGTCGCTTCAGCTCGGCGTTGACGAACGGGTAGTAATCGTTGGTACCGAAGTACGCTTCGGTTCCTTCGGCGAAGTACTCCATCGGGTTCTGCAGCGCGTAGTGCCGTTCTTCTTTGCCGTTGTAGCGGAGGACCTTCTCGTACTGGCCGCTTTGTTTGGCGCGGTCATAGGCCGCTTTGATGGCGGCGTCGTCGTAGCCAAAGA
Source organism: Blastopirellula retiformator (assembly GCF_007859755.1). NCBI lineage: Bacteria > Pseudomonadati > Planctomycetota > Planctomycetia > Pirellulales > Pirellulaceae > Blastopirellula > Blastopirellula retiformator. The sequence continues at coordinate 963,175 of NZ_SJPF01000001.1, forward strand.
CGCGGTCGTGATAGCTATGGGCCAGTTCGTGCAGCAGCATGAAGGGCTGTTCTTTGGACCAGTCGATAAATTTCTGGGCGCTGGAGATCTCGACCGACTTCGCCTTCTTGTCGAGAAAGCCGTTCTTGCGGAGCCAGTCGGCCGATGGGTGGTAGCAGGCGCAAGGATCAAACTTGTCGTCGTCGACCTCCAGCCAGATTGGCGCTTTCTGGAGTTCGGTCAGCGGACGCCGCGGGACCAGGCGACAGATTTCGCGCAGCTTGTCCTGCAACAGGCGAGTCGCCTGGTCGCCCAACTCTTTCTCTTCGCGGAGCAGGCGTTTGTTGACGTAGACGTCCCACCCCTCGTAGTTCGTCAGGTGGTAGGCGGTGATCGGCTCCGGCGCGGCAGGTTTCTCCTCCGTTTCGGCGGCCAACAGGGCGCAAACGACAAGCGATACGATCATGGGACGACGCGATCTCTTTTTGAGGGGAAGCGAACGGCGGCGAAAAAATAAGCGTCGCGCGGCGTACTACGGCAAGCAGGCGTCGCTTGCTACCATAAAGGGCTGATCCACTTAGCGGCGACGGAATCCAAAACTATGAAATACGACAAAGCGAAACTCATCGAGATTGTACGTCAAAAGGGGCTTCAGTTCGGCGATTTTACGCTGGCCTCTGGCAAAAAAGCTTCCTACTACATGGATTGCCGCAAGGTGACCCTCGATAGCGAGGGGGCGCTGCAAGTGGCGCTGGGAATCCTGGAGATGATGGAAGGCGATCTGCCGGACGCCGTCGGCGGCATGGCGATCGGCGCCGATCCGATCACCGCGGCGGTCATCACGATGGCGGCGGTTGAGCAAAAAACGTTGGCCGGATTCATCGTCCGTAAGGAAGCGAAAGCGCACGGCACCGGACGCGACGTCGAAGGACCGGTCTCGCCGGGACAAACCTGCGTGATCGTCGAAGACGTCGTTACGACCGGCGGCAGCTCGCTGCAGGCGATCGAAAAGGTCAAAACGGCCGGGCTGGAAGTTCGCGAAGTGATCGCGATCGTCGATCGGTTGGAAGGGGGCGCCGAGGCGTTCGCCGCCGCCGGTTACAAGCTGCGGACGCTACTGACGGTCAAGGACTTTGGAATCGAACCGCCGCAGAAATAAGCGGAGATGAGCGATGCAGCCTGATGACGAACTTTGCCTTTGCTTTCATGTGACGAAACGCAAAGTGGTCAACTTCCTGCGGATTGAAAAACCGCGACGCGTCGGGCAGTTAAGCGAGTGTTTTGGCGCAGGGACTGGCTGCGGTTGGTGCCGTCCCTTCTTGCAGCGGCTTTTTGATCAAGCGGTCGCTGCGGGAGAAACCAGCGACGAACTGCCGACGCCTGAGGAATACGCCGCCATGCGCGCCAGCTATATCAGCGAGGGCAAAGGAAAGCCGCCTGGCGGCTCACCAGCTTAGCAGTCCGTTGATTTTCTCGACGGACTGCATGATCGCAGGGGTGCGATCCCAAAATAGCGACGTAAGTCGTTATTTTGCGAGCCGCGAAGAGCGATGCTCTGAGCCTGGCGAGATTGGAAAATGCCACGAGGGCATTTTTCAACAGGCAGTTAGGCCGACAGGGAAGATCTACGAAGCTTCCCCGAGGAGATTGGCGACCGCTTCGTCGGTGGTCGCAAATCGCTCCCAAAGCGAATCGATCTTCGAGCGACGTAGCACGCTCAAGCAAGGATCGTCCAGGCCGACCAATACTAAACGGCCGTTCCTCTTCTTCACCAGCTTCCAGGTTCGAATTAAGAACTGGATGAAATACGAGCCGAAGTAGCGGGTCGACGTGAGGTCAAAGATGACCAACGGCGGGTCCGCATGTTTTGCAACTTCGATTAGCTGCTGTGAGGTCTTGCCAAGATTGGTTTCGTCGAGACTGTCGTACTCATTGCCGAACTCAATGACGGTGACTTCACGTTTCCTTAGGATGTTAACCATGTTGAATTTGATGCACTGCTCTCGCGCGATTAGACGATGTTGATAACTAAATAAGAGGGGCGAACAGGCAGGGCATTTTAGGTGTCCAGATGTTTTCCGTAAGAATTCAAAAAACGATCTTGATTTCAGTCTACATTCGCCTGTCTCATTTTACAACCCATTAAACGGAAAGCAGTTACGCCTACGGCTAATGCCAAATAGGTTGCGGATGTTCCGCAAGCCGAGGTGGGATCTGTAGCGGTGTATGCATCTCCTGCCGGATGGAGTAGCTCCTGTGTGGGTTGCGGCGCCTGCCAAAGTGCTAGGTTTTCTGGCTGCGGAAATTCGTGGGCAATTCAACAGGGGAAGCTTGCCCTCTCAGCTATGATTGTGTGGGAGATTATCACATGACCAATACTGATGACGAAGCTGCTAATTCGGCGAAGCAAGCGGAGGGGGACGCGGTCGCCCGCCGTGCCGTGATCACCGCCGATGCGCTAATCCAGCAAATACGGGATACCGCGGATAAATTAGCGGCCGACGAATCTTCACGGGGCGACCTAAAAATTCTGAGTCGTTCGCTCCGAGAGCTGCGTTACGCCTTCAAAGTTTTCGCGCCGTATCGTCATCGCCGTAAGGTGACCGTCTTCGGATCGGCCCGCACGCCGGAAGACGCTCCAAGTTTTCAAGCCGCGCTCGAATTTGGCAAGAAGATCGCCGAGAAAAATTGGCTGGTCATCACCGGTGCGGCCAGCGGGATTATGGAAGCGGGACATCTGGGCGCCGGCCGTGAGAACTCGATGGGGCTGAATATCATGCTTCCCTTCGAGCAGGACGCCAACGAGGTGATCCTGGGGGACGAGAAGCTCGTCCACATGAAGTACTTCTTCACCCGTAAGTTGATGTTCGTCAAAGAGTGCGACGCGGTCGTCTGTTTCGCCGGCGGTTTTGGTACGCTGGACGAAGCGTTTGAAGTGCTGACGCTGTTGCAAACCGGCAAGCGCGAAATGTGCCCGGTTGTGCTGGTCGACGAGCCGGGCGGCTACTACTGGAAACGGTTCCACGAGTTCATGCTCGATCCGCTGCTGAAGCAGCGTTTGATTTCGCCCGAAGACCTGGCGATCTACAAGGTGACCGACAATTGCGACGAGGCGATCGAGGAGACGCTCGGTTTTTATCGCAACTACCACAGCATGCGGTTCGTGCGCGACAAGCTGGTGCTGCGAATTCAGGAAGCTCCGTCGCCTGAATTATTTGAACAGATTCAGACCGAGTTCCAGGACATTCTGGTGCGTGGCCAGTTCAAATTGAGCGATCCGCTGCCGCACGAAAGCGACCAGCCCGACCTGGCGCCGCTGCCGCGACTGGTATTCGAGTTCAACCGCCGCAGCCTAGGGCGGTTCCGGATGTTGATCGATTGTTTGAATCAGCAGTCGATCGAGCCGGCGCTGCGCGAGTTCCCCGAACCGTAATTGCGGTCAGGGGCGAAGCCAGGTGTGCCACTGCTGGCTTGTCCAGCAGGGTGGAAGTAGCGAGCGGTAGCTATCCGGCGTAGTTTGGGCGCAGCGCTGGCCCAACAATGTGCTTGCAAGCTCAAAGGTGGGTTACGTAGGCGAACGACATCTGGCGATCGAATCAGAATCGATCGCGCTTACTACATCCACCCTACAAATGAGATGGGATCCAGCTAGACCGGCTTACGGCAGTTGGAAGTACGATTCCGTTTTGACGATGGCGTTGTCGTCGGGGAATGTGTGGAAGGCCTGGATGAAGACGCTGCGGCTGCGGGTCTCGGCGTTGATGTAGCTGAGGGCGCCGAAGTTCATGCGGCCGCTGGAGTCGAACTGGTGGACGAGTCCTTGTTTGGGATCGTACGACAGTTCGCGTTGGCACATGCGAAAGAGTTTCGGCGTGACCGGTTCGAGCTCGAACTCCGCCTTGTAGCCGACGCCGCCATGGCAATCGAGCTTGTCAACGCGGCGGCCTTTCAGCTGATAAGCGATCACGCGGCGACGTTGCGGCAGCGGCTGATGGGCGCTGGCGCAGACTTCAGTCAGCGTCATCCCTTCGTACCGCCAGGTGATGATGTGACCGACGCTGGTGATATCGAGCTTCAAAGTGTAGCCGCCGCGCTGAATCGTGCGAGACTTGTAGATCTCGAACAACTCGGGGTGGAGCGAACGACTGTAGAGTTGGAAAACCAGCTCTGCGACTTTGGGACGAATCGATAGCACGCGGGAGGCTTCCTTGTGGTGAAAGTGCCGGCTGTCGAACCAGGGGACGGATCGGCTCGACGCTCCAATTATACGTTGCGTATCGACCGGTCACAAAGAGAGCTTTTCGCGTCTCTGTAGGTTACGATTATGTTCCGCAACTCTTTGTTCACAAGGACTTGACATTCGCCTTTCGTGTGCGCTGGATCTCGCTAGCAGCGGCGGCTAGGCGAGCGCCACGAAAACGTCGTAAAGCGCGTGCGTGCCGGCGGCAATCCCAAAACCGCGAAAGCTGAACAGAACGCCAAAGATAAGTCCCGCCGAACAGCGAAACAGGAAACTATACCACTGAAACGCTTCGCCAGCGGACGTAAAAAAGTCGTAGTGGGCGGCCGAAAAAATCAGGCTCGAGCCAACAATCGCAATCGCGGTCGCCGCCATCTTGGGTGCGCCAAACCAAGTGGCGGCTTGCCACAATACCGGAATCAGCATCAAGCGGAACAACAGTTCTTCATAGATTCCTGCGCCAAAATACGCAATCATTTGGCGGACAGTTTCGCTGGGCAAAATCGAGCCGCTCTCCGCGGCGATCTCCGCCTTCAGCATCGCCGCTTGCCAATGGGCCAGGCCGAGCAAGATCAAACCGAGCGCCGCCGATTCGAGCAACATCAGCGGCAGCACGCCCGGCGAGATTTTCCAGGGCTGCTCTTTCAGGTGATGCCAGGCCAGCAGACAGCCGCACGTCAGCAGCGGCAGCAGGAAATATTGGCCGAAGCCGAGCACGATCAGCAGTTCGCGCAGCCAGACGTCGACGCCGTTGCGGATCGCCTGCGGGCCCAGGGCGAAGACCCCCACCTCGTAGATCACCAGCATCGGCACGACGAAGGCCAGGCTCATCAGCGGCCTGGCCGATTCGGCGAAGTAGCCGGGCGAGGGTGGTGCGGTTTCGGCGTCGGACATCAAGACGTGGTGGGTCGGGTTGTCAGGGGAACGGGGAATATCGATATTGTCGGAGGAAATGGAGGTCGTCTCCAGCCCACCTTTCTGTGCCCGTATATCCGCTCATGTCGATAACTTTGTTGGACGTCTACGACCGGCTGCTCGCCCACTATGGCCCTCAAGCGTGGTGGCCGGGGGATTCTCGGCTGGAAATCATGGTCGGCGCCATTTTGACGCAAAACACGTCGTGGAGAAACGTCGAGAAGGCGATTTTGAATTTGAAAGAGGAGGGGCTGTTTGACCCCTTCAAGCTGCAAGAGACGCCCCAAGAGGGGCTGGCCGAGATCATTCGCCCGGCCGGCTATTATCGCCTGAAGGCGAAGCGGCTGCAGAACCTGATGCGGTATGTCGTAGAGACGCATCACGGCGATCTCGACGCGATGTTTGCGTGCAGTCTCTCTGCGCTACGAGAAGACCTGCTGGCGCTCAACGGCATCGGTCCCGAGACGGCTGACGCAATTCTGCTGTACGCCGGAGAGCTGCCGACCTTCGTAGTTGATACCTACACCGCGCGCGTGCTAAAGCGACATGGCTGGATCGAACAAGAGGCGGACTATCACCAGATCCAGGACTTGCTGGTCAGCGAGTTGCCGCAAGAGGTACCGCTTTACAACGAATATCACGCGCTTCTCGTCCGCGTCGGCAACGCCCATTGCCGGAAGACGCCCAAGTGCGACACTTGCCCGCTGTGCGAGCTATTGCCGCCGGGCGGGATTGAAGAAGGGTTTTGAGCGAAATAATCTACGCGTTTGCTCCGCACAGCGGACGCTACCAAGCTACGCCGCACGTTTGGTTTCCGCGGCGTTCTCGCCGGCAAGCTTATTCAGGATGTAGTCCGCTCCGCGGACGGATGCTCCGCCGCCGGCGACTTTCTCGCGTAGCTGGTGCAATTGGCGGATTCGGGTGGCGTGCGCGTCATCATCTTGCAGCCAGTTGACGATGCGCGTCGCCATATCGCCGGTGCGATCTTCGCAGGTCAGGTACTCGGGAAAGAGAACCTGCTCGGCGCCAAGGGCGTCGGGATCGTAGGTGTAATACTCGTCGTCGTAAAACGGCTTGTCGGTCGACAAGATGTTGACCAGCGTGATGTACCGCACCTTGCGGAAGAAGCTTTGCACCCACAGGGCGAACGGGCTGATCTTGTAGTGAATGACGGTCGGCTTTTCGTGGTACAGAAGTTCCAGCGAAACGCTGCCGCTGCAAGCCAGGCAACAGTGGGCCGATTGGATCAGCTCTGGCGTGCGATCGACCTGGACTTCGATATCGAGTCCCGAGGCGATGATCTGCTCGAACGCGAAGGCGGCCTGGTTTTCGTTGTAGGCGGCGACGGCGAAGCGGACGTCGGGAACTTGCTCGGCGATCTTTTTGGCGGTTTCCAAAAAGGGTGGCAGGTTGGCGGCGACTTCCTGCGAGCGTGAGCCGGGCAAGATCGCGACCAGCTTCCCTTTCTTTTCTCGTTGATCGGCCAGAAAGCCGTCATGCATGCGGTGCTGACGCAGTTGGTCGAAGTAGGGATGTCCGACGAAGGTGGCGTTGCAATCGCGCTCGCGGTACCACGCTTCTTCAAACGGCAGCTTGCACAGCACATGGTCGACGAAGCGGCGCATCTTCTTCACCCGCCATCCGCCCCAGGCCCACAGCTGCGGCGTGCCATAGTAGAAGACCGGAATGCCATGCGCTTTGGCCCGGGCGGCGATCCACCAATTGAAGCCGGGATAGTCGATCAACACGACGGCGTCAGGACGCGATTCGCGGAAATAGCGATTCGCTTGCAGCATCAAGCCGATGAAGCGATGCAGGTTCAAAAAGACCCGCAGGAACCACATGATCGCCAGTTTGGTCAGATCGGCGTGCAATTGGCAGCCTGCGTCGGCCATCTTGGGGCCGCCGTATCCGACAAACTCCAAGTCGCCGCGCCGCGCTTGCATGGCGCGAATCAGGTTCGCTCCATGTAAGTCGCCGCTTGGCTCGCCGACGCTGAAAAAGATCTTCATTGTACTTCCTTCTGATCCGCTTCAGCCTGCGCGTTTCGGTTCGCGCATGTCGTCAAAAAAAGCGACCCGTAATTCTGGTAAAAGGTTCTCGGTCCGCTGCAGTTCCGCATAGCTCGGCTCTTGCCAACGCCGGCACAACCACCAGGCGCAAGCCAGGTTCAGCGGAGAGGGCCAGCCGTCATGTAGCGGCTCGTCGGGCGCCGCCAGGGCATCGTACTCGATCGGCGCCTCGACGACGCGGTAACCGCGCATGGCGACGAAGGCGGCCAAATAGTAGTACGACCCGCGCGGCAAAGGCGTATGAATCAACGCCTCGCGGCGAGCCGCCCAAAACTGCGATCCGGGATCGCGGACGTCCATGCCCAACAGCATCCGCCGCGGCGTTCGCGCGATGCGATTTAGCCAGCGAGCCGAATTGTTGGAAGGACGCCGTCCAATCACCAGGTCTCCCCGCGACTGGGCTTCCAGCAGTGTTTTGATTTGGTGGGGAGGATACTCCAGGCCGGCCGTCGTAAAGACCAGCTTTTCTCCTTCCGACACGCGAATGCCGGCCACGATAGCGCCGGAGAGCCCAACTCGGCGTTCCAGCCGAATTGCTCGCAGCGGCGGCAGTTGGCGGCATAGGTTTTCGATCGTTTCGACCGTCGAAGGGCGCGAAGCGTCGTCCACCACGATGATCTCGAACGTTTTGTCGAGCGCATCGAGCTGGTCGAGCAAAGCCGGCATCTGTTCGACCAACGCACCGCCGGAGTTGCGTTGGGAGATGATGACCGAAATTTCGGGCATGCGCAGCGATATCCCTTCCTGGCTAACCGAGGACCGGCGCGGAGTATGTCAGAAATGCCTCGGAAGGTGTAGAGCAATTTTGAGCGCACCGAGGGCGCATTGTCGCTCTAGTGCTGGCGCCGATGATCAGCGCGCGCTGATGCCTGGCGGCCGTTAGCCGCAAGCGATGGCCGAGCCGGAGGCAAGCGACTCGGCGGCGATGGCGTAATTACGGAACCGGATCGTGTAATGTTCGTTGAACCAGCTCTCAATATGGGGGAGAAATTCGGCGTCGAAGTCGGGCTCGGCGTAAACGGTCCGCCCAGTGACGTCGGCCATGATTTGCCCTTCTTTGCAGATTACCCGTCCTGCCTGAAGGACGTACCGTGGTCGCTCGAACATCGTGCGGATGTCGTCTTGCGGCGAGTAGATGGTGATGTCGGCATCGGCGCCAACGCCCAGATGTCCTTTGTGGGCCAAGCCAAGCGTGCGAGCTGGCGCTGCCCGGGTGATGATGGCGATCTCTTGCAGCGTGTACTGGCGATCGAGATCGGCCACCGTGGTGCGGCCGCCGACCTGATCATGCATCTGGCCAATCGCCTCGCGGCGGAAATCGGCGTCCATCAGCAGGTGGATGATCTCCGGGTAACGATAGATCGCGCCGCCATTGGGGTGGTCGCTGCTCATGCAGACTCGCCACGGATCTTCGATTCGCAGATACCACTCTAGCCCGATCGCCCACTGCACCGCATGGACCATCGCCTTCTGCGGTTGGAACTCCATCGGAATCACGCCGCAGCTGCTCTCTTGCTCGCAGTCAGCCGCAAACCAGCGGTTGCCGGTCATTTCGGCCAGGTGCTGGGCGAAGGGAGCGTCGCCGGTCATGCCGAGCGTTCGTCCTGGGTTCACATGACCGACGTCGACCGTGATGTTCTCATGAGCGTTGACGTAGTCGATCAGCGCCGCGGCATTGCTGGCGAAGCTGGTTGGATCGTTTTCGTCGCCGCCGTAGCTGTGAAACTGCACATGGGCGAAATGTCCCCGGTGACCTTCCAGCGACTCCATCGTATGCAGCGCCGTGCGATAGTTGCCGGGCATCCCCAGGTTGTTGCAGTGAATGTGCAAAGCATGAGGCAACTTCAGGCGGTCGGCCGCCGCCGCCAGTTCGCGAACCACTTGCCGTGGCGTAACGCCAAAGTGCGGGACCGGCTCGTCCAGTTGCTGCAGCGACTTGCGGCTGATTTGCTTCCAGTTTTCGACGCCGCCCGGATTGACGATTTTCATGCCGTACGCCTTGGCGGCGTGCAGCGACCAGCCGAGATACGCGTCCAGTTCGGCTCGGCGACCTTCGCGAACATGATCGAGCACGAAGTGATTGTTGCCGAACAGCAGGTAAAAGCCTTTATCGATCAGCGGCGTGTCGGCCAACTCTTCGTGGGCGTGCCGGGCATGCAGACCTGGGATCGCCGCGTCCATCGCGGTGGTGTAGCCGAGCCCGGCGAACATGTAGCCGGCGCCGAAGGTGCTGGGAACCAAGCCGCCGGTCGCGGAACGGGTATGTTCGGTTCGCGGGATACGATGATCGCGGCGATACTCGGGCGTCATCTTCCGCCCGGCGTTGACTTTGGGGCCAGCGATGTGACAGTGCAGATCGACCCCACCCGGCATCACGACATAGCCGCGAGCGTCAATGCGGCGGCTGATCTCGGGGTTCGGCTCGGTTGGCGGCGCGACCACTTTGCCGTCACGCAACCAAAGGGTCGTCACTTCGCCGTCGATGTCGTTGGCCGGGTCGTGCAGAGTTCCGTTTTCGATGGCTACGTACGACACGGCGGTGGCGACCTGCGGTTAGAGACAGATTACTCGTTGAGGGCTTCGATCAGCGTTTCGGCATAGTCGCCGATTTCGTCGATCACTTGCTCTTCGCTCTTTTCGCCGATTTCGCCCATGCGGCGGACGATCGCCGAACCGACGATCACGCCGTCGGCGACTTTCTTCAGCGTGCGGACATGCTCGGGCTGGCTAATGCCAAAGCCGATGCAGATCGGCACCTTGGTTTGGCTCCGCAGCCACGAGACGTTGTCGAGCAAGTCGGGGGGCAACTGCGTCCGTTCGCCGGTGATGCCTGCGACCGAGACGTAATAGATAAAGCCGGTTGAAGTCTCCGCGATCCGCATCGCCCGTTCGCGCGACGTGGTCGGCGTGACCAGCTGGATCAGGCTGAAGTCGTTCGCCTGGCAGATCTTGGCGAAGTCGCCTGACTCTTCGACCAGCAGGTCCGGCACGATCGCCCCGGCGATGCCGGCCGCTTTGGCGTCTTGGATGTACTGCTCGGTTCCGTGACGGTGGATGATCGCGTAGCTGACCATGGTGACCAGCGGCGCCGACATTTCCGGCGTCGTCTTGCCGGCCATCTCCAGGATTTGGCTCAGCTTGATTTTGCGCTGCAGGGCTCGCGTGTAAGAGGCCTGAATCACCGGACCGTCGGCGATCGGATCGCTGTACGGAATACCGAGTTCGCAGACGCTGCCGCCGCGCTTGGAAAGTTCCTTCAGCGCAGCGGAAGTGACGTCAAGCGACGGATCGCCGGCGGTGACGAAGGGGATGAACGCCTTGCGGTTTTGGGCGCGAAGGTCGGCGAATACCTGGTCGATCGAAGACATGCGTAGGGGTAACTTTCCGTACCAGCGGACAAAGGGTTGAGGCGTTGCTTATTTCCGCTCTTCTTTCAGCCGAGCGATTTCGGCGGCGTCCTTATCGCCACGTCCCGAAAGGCAAATCACGACGATCTGGTCCGACGATTTCTCGGCCGCGACTTTCATGCCGGCCGCGATGGCGTGCGACGACTCCAGCGCCGGCAAGATTCCTTCGCAACTGGCCAACGCGTCAAACGCGTCGAGGGCGGCGTTGTCTTTGCAGTCGGTGTAGCGAACGCGACCGGTATCTTTCCAGTAGCTGTGCTCCGGACCGACGCCGGGATAGTCGAGACCCGCCGAGATCGAATGGACGTCGCAGGTCTGACCATCGTCGTCTTGCATGACGTAGCTGTAACTGCCGTGCAACACGCCAGGGCTGCCGAAGGTGAGCGGCGAAGCGTGATCGCCGGCGCCGTCGCTGCGGCCGCCTGCCTCGACGCCGACCAGTTCGACTTCTTTATCTTCGATGAACGGATAGAACATCCCGGCCGCATTGCTGCCGCCGCCAACGCAAGCGACGACCGAATCGGGCAATCGGCCGAAGCGGGCCAACGACTGGACGCGGGCTTCGCTGCCGATCACCGATTGGAAGTCGCGAACGATCTGCGGGAACGGATGCGGGCCGACGACGCTGCCGAGAATGTAGTGGGTCGTATCGACCGACGACATCCAGTCGCGCATCGCTTCGTTGATCGCGTCGCGCAAGGTTCGAGAGCCGGTCGTGACCGGGCGAACTTCGGCGCCCAGCAGTTTCATGCTGAAGACGTTGGGCGCTTGGCGACGGATGTCTTCTTCCCCCATGTAGACGACGCAGGGAATGCCAAAGTGGGCGCACGCGGTGGCGGTCGCTACGCCATGTTGGCCGGCGCCGGTTTCGGCGATCACCCGCTGTTTGCCCATCCGCAAGGTGAGCAGCGCCTGGCCGAGCGTGTTGTTGATCTTGTGGGCGCCGGTGTGATTCACATCTTCCCGCTTCAGCCAGATCTGGGCGCCGCCACATTTTTCGCTAAGGCGCTTGGCGTGATAGAAGGGGGAAGGGCGGCCGACGAAGTCTTGCAGCAACTGGTCAAGTTCGGCCTGAAACGCTGGGTCGGCTTTCGCTTTGGCGTACTCGACCGCCAGCTGGTCGAGGGCTCGCGTCAACGTCTCCGGCACATAACGTCCGCCGAAGGCGCCATATCGACCGGTGGCGTCCGGAACATTCGCCGAGGCGGTGCCGACAGATTCGCTAGCAGGATTCATTCGCACTTTGCGGGGAAAGGGGTTAAGCGGGGCGTTTACAGAGGTGGACAAAGTCGCCCGTCCAAGGTTCGAGTATCAATGGAAGCTTTTGGGGGGTCAAGTAGAGGGGAGTAAGTGTCCGGGTGGCATTGGCGCCTAGCGGCTCACACTAACCCGAGGCGCGAGCCGAGGGAATGCGGCCCAAACTAAGATCCAACGTGTCAAATTCGAGCTGGCGTCACTCGAATAGCGGCCGCATTCATTGTCACGAAGACGTGGCGCCGGCGCCCGCATAGAATAGGAATACCTGTACTGTATTTCTCCCCACCCCCACCACGCCATGCCGGAACTGCCAGAAGTCGAAACGATGCGCCGCGGGATTCTCTCGATCGTCGGCGGCAAAGTGGCCGATGTCGCCAAACCCCCCTGTGCTCGCCGTCCGATCTTGCTCTCACCGGGGATCGCCGCATTCCGTCGCCGCACGGCCGGGCGGACGATCACCGCGATCGACCGGGTCGGCAAACGGGTGGTGATCGTTCTGGAGGGGGGAGATCGCATCGTGCTCGAACCGCGGATGACCGGGCTGGTGCTATTGGCCGACCCCCCAACCCGCGACCATCTGCGGTGGGTGATGACGCTGGAAGATTGTGCGGTCGAAAAAGTGTGGTTCTGGGACCGTCGCGGGCTCGGATCAGTCCGGCTGTTCACTGAACGGGAATTCATCGCCGAGTTCACCGAAAGCGGCAAGATCGGCCCTGACGCGTTGGCCATCAGCTGGCAAGAGCTACGCAGCCGCCTCGAGAAAAGCCGCCGGGCGGTCAAAGTGGCGCTGCTCGATCAGAAAGCGGTCTGCGGCGTCGGCAACCTGTACGCGGCTGAATTGTTGCATGTCGCGGGCGTTCATCCCGAAACGCCATGCGATGCGATCTCAACTGCTGCCTGGAAGAAGATCCACACCGCGATGATCGACGTGCTGCAAGAGGCGATTCGCTACGAAGGCTCAACCCTTGGCGATGGAACCTACCGCAACGCGCTGAATAAGGATGGGGGTTACCAAAACTGTCATCGCGTGTATGGCCGCGAAGGGGAGCTATGTCGGACATGCGGGAAAAAAGAAGTGATCCGCATTGTGCAAGCGCAGCGGGCGACGTTCTATTGCGAGCGGTGTCAGAATAGGAATCGGTCGCACTGAACGCGGTTTTCGATTCAGGCGTTTCCAGGAGTCTTTCGGGAATCTGGGAGCAAAAAGTATCGGCGCCGGGCAAACCGGTTTCGTAACGGAGTAGGGGGAAGATCTCCAGCAGTTGCTCTCGGCTTTCGATCTTCGTCATCACCGAGACGTTCACCCAATGCGGCGAATGTTGCACGATCCAAGTGCTGGGCGTCTTGGGTGGCGCTGGGGCGAAGACTTCGATGCGTTGCACTTCGTCCAGTGTGCCATGTCGTACGGTCGTTGAGACGCGAACCGAAAGGTAGCCAATCACGACGAAGATGATCAGTGCTAAGCTGCCGACGAAGTAGTTGCGAGGGAATATGCAATTCTCCTGCGCTCGGGTAGAACTGCCGACTACCAATCTCCAGGAACTGCCCACGTCTTGTTGCGTGCAAACGACGCGAGCTGTCCCTGGGACGTACGCGTTGCTTACTTGCGCAGCTCGACGACCTCTCCGCCGGCATGGGTCAGCAGGCCCTTCAGGATCTGGTCGGTTAGCTGCTCGCGGACCATGTATTGAACGCTGCCGTCGTACTGGGCGACGTTGATTCCGTCTCCAGGGCCGGGCAAGAGGGACTGCATCGGAAAGGTGAGGTCGACCTCAAAGTCATCGGGGCGAGTCCAGATCACCGCGTCGGCCTCGGGCGTTTCGATAACCGCCAGCGTATTGGAGGCGCCGTCGGTCATATCGGCGAAATTCAGGTCGCCTGGCTTACTGGCAGGCAGACTTTCGCCCAACGGACGTTGGTAGCGAGTCCGGCCTTCTTTGGCTAACGCCGCGGCTTTGCGTCAAGGCTTCGTTGCGTACGACCCGGTACAGCCAGGCTGCGCAATTGGTCGGCGGCGAGCTTTGGCGGGTCAGTTTGACGAAGGCGCACTGGACGGCGTCTTCGGGATCGGGGCAGAGCTGCCGGGCGTACAGGGTCAATGCTTCGGTATACCGATCGAGCAACTGGCCGATCTCGCGGGAAATCCCCGGGCGAGACTTGGGTTGCTGATTGGGCGTTTCCGACAAGGCGTTGCTCCCGCGTGGTTTATAGATAGGACGCCGCCAAGCCTGTCAATTTCCCAGAAATTGCGGAAATGTCGAAAACGGAAGAGAAAAATCCAGAAACCGCGGTCGAAGAAGTCATCGCGCACGAAAAAAGCCCGCGAGATTATCACGCGGGCTTTTGGTATATCAGTCGATGTCGCTCACTACTTGTTGGCGGCGACGCGACCTTGTTCCAGCAGTTTGACGTAGTCCGAGGTGACGTCGATCACTTCGTCGAAGTAGAAGTCTTTCTTGACCACTTCTTCGGGGTTGTCGTTGTCTTCCTCAAACTGTTCCTGCTCGGTCTTTTCCTTGTCGAGCTCTTTTCGCTCGGCCAGGTATTCCTGTTCGTTCAGGTTGACCGCTTTACGATTCTTTTGCTCGACGTAGCGGACGATGTTCTTCTCGACTTTCTGGAAGTCGGTCGAATCCTTGACCCGAGCGTCGGCGTCGGCCTGCAACTGCGTCAGCAAGTCGCTGCTGACCATGTTGTAGATCGTGTACTGAGCTTGCGGAATCTTGTCCCAGGCGATCGCATAGTCGAGGTCGCCTTCGCCGATGTCCATGTGGGTAGTGATCCACGGCAGGACGACGTCGGCTTCAACGCCGCGACGCTGCGTGCTTTCGCCGTTGGGGCGATAGAACTGCTGCATCGTGATCTTCAGGGCGCCATAGTTCGGCGGGTTCGGAACTGGGAAGAGCTGGCTGCCCAGGTCGAGCAAGCTTTGCACGGTCCCTTTGCCGTGGGTCGCTTCGTCGCCGACGATGATGCCGCGCTTGTAGTCTTGGATGGCGCCAGCCAGAATCTCGCTGGCCGAGGCGCTCAGCTTGCTGGTCAGCACGACCAACGGGCCTTTCCAGACCATGCCGCGATCGGTGTCGTCGTAGGCTTGGATGTTGCCGTTGGAGTCTTTGACCTGCACGACCGGGCCTTGATCGATGAACAACCCGGTCAGGTTGATCGCTTCGGTCAGGCTACCGCCGCCATTGCGACGCAGGTCGAGGATGACCGCTTGAACGTCTTTGTCGTTGAAGTCGTCCAGCAGTTTGCGAACGTCGCGGGTGGTGCTCTTGAAGTCGCCCAATCCGCGGCGAGCGGCGTCCATGTCCATATAGAAGCTGGGCAGGTCGATCCAGCCGACACGCAGCGTGCGGCCATCTTCGGTCTGGTGATCGATGATCTCGCCGCGGGCTTCGCTATCCTTCAGCGCGATCTTAGCGCGGGTCACGTTGTGGATGACCGTGTCGCCGGTTCCCTTGGCTTTGACGCCCAGGCGAACGACCGTGCCAGCCTTGCCGCGGATCATGTCGACCACGTCATTCAGCTTCATGTCGACGACATCCATCATTTCGCCATCGGCGCCTTGGCCGACGCTGACGATGGTGTCTTCCGGATGGATCTTGCCGTACTTGTCGGCGGCGCCGCCGGGGATGACCTTGGTCACCTTCACGATGCCGTCTTCCGACAACAGAGCGGCGCCAATGCCGTCCAGCTGAAGACGCATGCTGATGTTGAAGTTCTCCAGCGTCGACGGCGACATGTAGGTGGTGTGCGGGTCGAACGACGAAGTCATCGACGTCAGGAACATCTCGAGCAGCTCGTCCGAGCTGGTCTGCGACATGCGACGCGCGAAGCTTTTGTAGCGGCGATGGATCTTCTCTCGCGATTCTTCCAGAGTCTTGCCGTCCGCCTTTTCCGACAGAATGTCGAATTTAACGCGTTGGCGCCAACGGTCGTACGCTTCCTGTTCGTTCTTGGGATAGGCGATCTTGTCGGCGTCGGTGATGAACATCTCCTTCTTCTCGAAGTCGAGGTCCGATTCCAACACTTGATCGACCATCGCGACTCGCTCGTTGACGCGCTTCAGGAAGCGGTCAAACACGGTCCGCGAGAAGCTGACGTCGCCAGCGTTGATCATGTCGTCCAGTTTGTCCCGATTGGCGGCGAACTCGTCGACGTCGCTCTGATAGAAGTAGAGCTTCAGCGGGTCCAGGGTCTTCAGGAATTGGTCGAAGGCCCGCTGCGACATTTCGTCGTCGATCGGGTGATTCGACAGGTGATCCTTTTTCATCAGCTGCGTCACGGCGAAGGCGACGCGGCGCTCGCTTACTTTCGGAGCGATTTGGGCCGACGATTGACTCGGCAGAAATACGAAAATCGAGGAGAGAAGAAACGACGCGAACGTCAAGACGCGAAATGCGCCAGGGCGACGCCAACTTTTCCCAATAACGGTCGTTGGGTGCATGCCAATCCCTTACGTTGAAACTGTATGTGTGTGGTTGGAGTGGCGAAGAGGGCCAAATGTGGGGCTGGGACGGGGTTATAACCGATCCTATCCACAGGGTCTACGTCACTCAAGCTGACGCGGTTTGCCTGATTTAACCCCGTACTGGTGAGATGTTTTCAATTTTTACGTGTGATAGTTGCGATCGGCAAGTTTTTCTTGCGGTTCATTTTTCAGAACCAAAGAAAACCGGCCGCCGCTCCCCCTATTGCGGCTGGCTTCTTTGGGTAGGTTTGACGTAAGATAAGGAAAGCTATCGATTTAAACGCGAAAGATCACGCCCGGCGCCAAGCGCCTCCGAGCGGAACAATATGGCGAATTACAGTTATCTTAAGTTACTTTCGGGCACCGGTCCCGGCACCAATTTCGCCCTCGACGCCGAAGTCGAGAACCTGATCGGCCGCGGTCTGGAATGTCATATCACCCTGACCGACCCCCTCTGTTCGCGGGTTCACGCGGCGATTTTTCAAAAAGATGGCGCCTGGTGGGTCAAAGATTGCGAAAGCCGGAACGGCTGTTATCTGGACGACCAGCGGATTTCCGAGGGGAAGCTGTTTGACGGTGGACGCTTACGCGTAGGGGCGACCGAGTTCAATTTCAACAGCAGCAGCCAACCCCCCACTTCGCATGATCCCGACTCGACCAACATGACCCAGACGGTCGTCCGGGACCTGCCGGTCGATCCCCAAGACACCAATCTGATCGCCCTGCGCGAGCTGAAGGACTACAAGCAGGCGCAGCGGCTGATTTTGCTGTACCAGTTTGCCATCAAGTTGCTGGGGTGCGACGACCCGGACGTGATCGTGCGAATTGCGCTCGACCTGCTGAAAGATCACTCGAAGGCGGCGGTCGTTGGTTTTCACTGGCTGACAGAAGATGGCAAGCTGCGGCTGAAACGGCAACTGCCAGAGGATACCGAGGACGCGTTCAAGCTGAGCGAATCGCTGACGGCGATGGTCTGCCAGCAGGGGCATGCGGTTTGGATTGCCAACGAGACCAACCAGGACGAGTCGAAAAAGCTGAAGCATTTTGCCGACGCGATCTGCGTACCGCTGATCGACAAAAAGAAGACGCTGGGGACGCTGCATCTGTATCGTGAGCAAGAGCGGTTTCTGCAGAACGACCTCGACTTTACGATTTCACTCGCCAACATCCTGGTGATCGCGTTGTCGCGAGCCTGGGAGCTGAACAAGCTGCAGGCCGGCTACGATCGTCTGGTGCAACAATCGGCCGCGTTCGACGAACTGATCGGCGATAGCCGCCCGATGGAAGAACTAAAGCAGCGAATTACCCGCATCGCCAAAGCAGGCGGGGCCGTCTTGGTCCGCGGCGAAAGCGGGGTCGGCAAAGAGCTGGTCGCCCGGGCGCTGCACAAGGCGTCGAGTCGCAGCGATCGTCCGATGCTAAGCGTCAACTGCGCCGCGTTGCCAGAGTCGCTGATGGAAAGCCAGCTGTTCGGCCATAAGAAAGGTGCCTTTACCGGGGCCGACGCCGATCATGTCGGCTTCTTTCAGCAGGCCGACGGTGGGACGCTCTTTTTGGACGAAGTGGGGGAACTGACGCTCGACGGCCAAGCGAAGTTGCTGCGGATTTTGGAAGGGCATCCTTTTTTGCCGCTGGGCGCCACCAAAGAAGTGAGCGTCGACGTGAGACTGATCGCGGCGACCAACCGCGACTTGGCCGAGTTCGTGCGGGAGAAGCGATTCCGCGAAGACTTGTACTACCGGCTCTGCGTCTTCGAGCTTTACATTCCGCCGCTGCGCGAACGGGGCGACGATATCGAAACGCTCGCCAACCACTTCCTCAACCACTTCAAACGTCAACATGGGCGTCCCGAACTGGTTTTGTCTGACGCGGCCAAGAAAAAATTGTCGAGCTACCAGTGGCCTGGTAATGTTCGACAATTGCGCAATGTGATGGACAGTGCGGTTGTCTTGGCCGACGCTGCGATGATTGAGCCGCGTGATCTGGGACTGCGCGACGCCGGACTAGGCGAGCCGGAGTCCTTGCGTTTTGACTTCTGGGAAAAGAAACTAATCGAAGAGGCGATGGAACGCACCGGGGGCAACGTTTCGGAAACGATCAAGTTGCTGGGCGTCAGTCGCGCGACCCTGTACCGAAAACTGGATGAGTACGGCCTAAAACGATGAGTCGTGGGATCGACGATCGGGACCTATCTACCAGCGGATACCGCCCGCATCCTATTTTGCGCGGACCGCATCTACAAACCATTGTCGGCGCCTATTGGAAAGGGCATTCGTTTCCCTACGCCGCCGAACAGCATCAGGTTGAACTTGCCGACGGCGACAAGATCGTTTTGCATGACGACGCTCCGGAAGGTTGGCGGGACGGAGATCGGACAGCGCTCTTGATCCACGGACTGGGCGGTTGCCATACCAGTCCTTACCTGGTGCGGATCGCGGCCCGGCTCAATGATCTGGGCGTGCGCACCTTTCGGATGGATTTGCGCGGTTGCGGCGCTGGAATGAAGCTGGCCAAGAAGCCGTTTCATGCGGGCTGCAGTGACGACGCCGCCGCGGCGGTTCAGTTTATTCACACGCTTTGCCCAAGTTCACCCTGCACGGCGATCGGCTTCTCCTTGGGCGGCAATGTCGTCCTAAAGCTGGGGGGCGAAGTCGGAACCGGCGTTTGCGGCGGTTTGGACTCGATCTTCTCGGTTGCGCCCCCGATCGATTTGGCCCACTGCTGCGCCAACATGTCGCGAGGTCTCAATCGGCTGTACGATCGCGATTTTGTCCGGCGGTTGATTCGCCGGGTCGAATTGCAAAAGGAATATGACGAAGAGGCGGCCAATTTCCGCTTCTTGCGGCGACCGCGGAGAATTGTCGAATTCGACGCCGAGTACACGGCGCCCAAGGCAGGCTTCGGCAGCGTTAACGAGTATTACGAGAAAGCGAGTGCGGGGCCGCTGCTTTCGCAGATCGCCATGCCGACCCACATCCTGACCGCCGGCGACGATCCGATCGTGCCGCGCGAGATCTTCGCCAAGTATCCCCGCTCGCCGCTGGTGATGTTGGAAGTGACCAGTCACGGCGGGCACCTCGGGTTTCTCGCCCCGCGTAACGTCACCGCCGATCGTCGTTGGATGGACTGGCGGGTCGTGACCTGGGTCGGCGAGTTGATGCAACGATCTTAGCGATTGACCCTACCAGCCTGTTGAAAAATGCCATCGTGGCATTTTCCAACCTCGCCAGGCTCAGAGCATAGCTCTTCGCGGCTCGCAAAATAACGACTTACGTCGTTATTTTGGGATCGCATCCGTGCGATCACGCAGTCCGTCGAGAAAATCAACGGACTGCTACGGTCTTTCCTATTTCCGACGGCGTTTGCGCCTCAGGCTACGATGCAACGCGATCGGGCTTACTTCGGCTGCCGCAGGGGCAACTCGACGACGAACCGAGCGCCGCCGGTGGAGGGTTCCATGTAGATTCGCCCGTTGTGGTGTTCGGTGATCCGGCGGACGATCGCCAGGCCGA
Organism: Blastopirellula retiformator; assembly: GCF_007859755.1. Classification (NCBI taxonomy): domain Bacteria; kingdom Pseudomonadati; phylum Planctomycetota; class Planctomycetia; order Pirellulales; family Pirellulaceae; genus Blastopirellula; species Blastopirellula retiformator. The sequence goes on from NZ_SJPF01000001.1 coordinate 983,031, forward strand.
TGCCGGTACCTTCCGAGTTGGGGTCGAGCTTCTCAAACAGACCAAAAACCTTCTCGTGGAAGGCGGGAGGGACGCCGGGCCCATTGTCGGCGAAGGTCATCCGCAATTGCGTCGCCGTGGAAATCCAACTGACGACGATCTCTGGACGCTGGGGATCGGCAAACTTGGCGGCGTTATCGAGCAGATTCTGGAAAGCCTCGACCAAACGGATGCGATCTCCTTCGAGTTCGACCGGGTTCCCCTGAAGCCGGAGGTCGATTCCCTTGTCGGGCGAAGTCAAATCGATCCGGCGGATCGCGTCGTTAAGCAGGCTTGGGACCGTGCAATGCTCGGTCGGATTGACGACGCGACCGATGCGCGAGAGCTCGAGCAGATCGTCAAGCAAGCTGCTCATGGACGAGCAACCGTTGGAGATAAACTCCATGTCCTCGTGAATCGCCTTCGGGTCGCCTCGCCTTAGATCTTCACGCAGCGCGCCGACGAAACCACGGATCGTGATCAAGGGGCTCTTGAGATCGTGCGAGACGGTGTAGGTGAATCGTTCCAGCTCGGCGTTACGGATTTCGACCTGCTTCAGCAGCGATTCAACCTTGCGGCGACTGTCGATGATGTAGGAGTTGATGCCGCCGCAAAAGAGGCCTGCGACCAGCAGCGACAGGAAGACGATCGCCGGCATCGTGTAGAGTCCTTCCGAGGCGAACCTGCGCGTCGCCGCCAGTTCGACTTGCATCGGCAATCCGTCAAATTCGACGCTGTCGATGGAATGACGACTGAAGTTCTCGCTGACGTCGCCATCGGACGATTTCAAGCCGATAATTTCGAGCTTGGGAGAGCGGGGACTGGCTGCGTAGACGCGAACCACGAAATAGTTGGGCATCTTGGCGGCGATCGACTCTTCGAGCGAAGCTTCCGAAGAGTAGGCCACGACGCAACCGACGTGATGCGTCACGCCATCGGTCGCGGCGCTGGCGACCGGGAAACAGGCGATCAATCCCGGACCTGGCAGCGGCGTCTTGACGTCGGGGGGAATCACATCGACCGTCAAGTCGCTGGTTTGCGTCGAAGCGTCGAGCGCTTCGGACAAGAGGCTGTTCTTCTCGATGGGCGATCCGGCCCGCGATGCGAGGTCGCCGTCAGGTTCGGTCAGCACGATGCGCCATGGACTTTGTTCGTCGGTCGAATCGCGGTTGGCGAAAAAGAGCTGATCGACGACGGCGTATTTCTCGCTCTGCCGCATCCGGGAGACGAAGATCTCCCACTCTCCCTTTTCGACCACCTGGCTGGACACGAACAAGGTTTGCGCCCGATCGGCGGCGCTGCGGATATCGTCAAACTGTCGCTGGACGACTTGCTCAAGCGAGCGGGAATATTCGAGGAAGAGAATCGTGCGGCGGCTCTCTTGATACCGCCAGCTGAACCAGGCGGAGATCGTCGCCAAGACGAGGAAGCCGGCGAAGACGCCCCAGCCGTACCGATCCAGATGCAGTCTGGGGATCTGGGATTCTTCAGGTTTCTCGAGTTGCGAGTCCATCGCCGGAGGAGTTCAAATCGCTGAGAAGGACAATGAGCGCCGCCTAGTGAAGGCTCGCCCTACACATGGCCTATTGTAGGGTCAAACGAGAATGTGGAATAGCGCAGAGAAAAACGCTTCCACGTGGGGAAGCGTTTTGGATTTCAATAAGCTGACGGGGAGAGTCTAGACGACGCCGAATTCTGGACGACGACGACCCAGCTGCGATTGCAGACGCTGCACAATGCTGCTGTGCATCTGGCTCACGCGGCTTTCGCTCAGGTCGAGCGTGGCGCCGATTTCCTTCATCGTCAATTCTTCATAGTAATAAAGAATGATGATCAGGCGTTCGTTGCGGTTCAGGCCTTTGGTGACCAGACGCATCAGATCGTTCTTTTGGATCCGCCGCGTGGGGTCTTCCCCTTTGACGTCTTCGAGAATGTCAATCTCGCGAACGTCTTTGTAGCTGTCAGTCTCGTACCATTTTTTGTTGAGGCTGATGAGCCCAACCGCGTTGGCGTCGGAGATCATTTTCTCCAACTCTTTGACGGTCATGCCCATGTGCGTCGACAGCTCTTGTTCGGTCGGAGCCCGTCCGAACTTGGCTTCGAGCTGCTTGGTCGCTTCGTTCAGTTTGCTCGCTTTGGAGCGAACCAGACGAGGCACCCAGTCCATGGTACGCAGTTCGTCCAACATGGCGCCGCGAATACGCGGAACGCAGTAGGTTTCGAACTTGACGCCGCGCGTCATGTCGAACGCGTCGATCGCGTCCATCAGACCAAAGACTCCCGCCGAGATCAGGTCGTCTAGTTCGACCCCTTCCGGCAAGCGAGCCCAGATTCTTTCGCCGTTGTATTTGACCAGCGGCAGGTATCGCTCAACAAGGCGGTTGCGTAGTTCTTTACGCGTCTGGTCGGCTTTGTACGCTTTCCAGACTTCCGCAATGTCGTCGACTGCTGTGGTTGTCGCCATGCAATCCTCCGTGAAACGCCGTCAATGGCTACGTTTCGTGAGATCCTTCTCGTTTCGCCTGAATCCTTCAGGACCCGCGTTTTGCGGCCGTAAAGCCGGAAAACCTTCGCCGGTATGATTGCTCAAAACCGTCGGTTGGCGCTCCTTCGCCGCGTCCCTCCGCATTGGACGTGGAAGCGAATTTACGCCGACGCATTTCCAGAACTCTCGCTTTCGCCTTGCAGCTCTCGCTGCAATTTGTCGAGCTCTTGATTGACTCGTTCGCGAACCGATTCGTCAACGATGCGCTCCGCAGCGCCGCCGATGAACCAGCCTGTGGCCGCAAATAATGCCATCGCAATGCAAGCGACTTGAAGGGTCGATTCGATCCCGCCCATATCCAGGTAACCCCGCACCAGGACAGTGACGAAAGCGATAAGGCCCAGGACGCCCGCGTAGTTGCGCGCCATGTTGCGTTCGGTTTATTCGGTTGACGTGATTCGCGATTCAGTTCCGCCACATGCGTACGCGGCGTTACATCTAGGTATCGGAACGCTCGACTTTGATGTTCAGCCGAATTTTCCGATTGTCGCGAAGTCGTCAAAAAAACTCGCGTCGCAGCCAGGCTTGCTGTCATGTCAGAGCTAGCCTTTCTTATGCCGCGCGGCGGGTTGATTGTGCGGTTACGGCGCTTTGCAGCAACGAAGTAAATCGTTTGGCCGCATGCGCCAAGTCGACGGCGACCGCCGACTGGGGATAGCGAACGCAAAACGCGTCGCTTGACGCTTGCGCTGCGCTCACTTCCAGAGCGTAGCGGATAGCTCCGACGCCAATCGCGGTCGTGCCGGCATACAGCTGGCAGACTCGATTGAAGCCTTCAATGATCGGTTCGTCCGGCTGCGCCGCCGAAACGCGGTTCAGCAGCAGCCCAAAGCTGCCGCGCGAAGCGCTCTCTAGCAGGTGGCGGATCGCCGCATAGCCGGCCGTCAGCGAACTGCGGGCCGAAGAAGCGGTCAACACAAAGTGATCCGCCCGGCGCCAGAGCAGCTCGGCCAGTGGAGTCGGACGACTGCCGGCGTCGATCAACACGACGTCGGCATGACGGCCCAGCCGCTGCAGTTGATCGGTCAGACGCTCTAGCGCCGCTTCGCTGGTCGCATGGATCGAGCCGGGTTCGGCCAGCGTCGGCAAGAGCAACGCGCCATGGATGCCCGGCAGGAACGACTCGTGCAAGTCGACCCGCGAACTGGCCAGATCGCCAATCGACGCGACCGCCTCTTGGCCGCACAGCTGAGCCAGACCGTCGCTTTCGAAATCGAGATCAACCACCACCACGCGCCGCCCCGACTCCGCAATCGCGGCGCCTAGGTTTAGCGCGAGCGTCGTCACGCCGACGTTACGCTCGGCGCCATACAGGACGGCGAGCGGCACGCTGGGCGAGCCGACGGAGTTGGCGTTTTGACGTGCAAGCATTCTTAGCAGCGACGCCTGATCAGGAAAGTGACGGTCCATATATGTCGTGGTTCGCAGCAGCCCGGCGGTTAAATCAATTGTTTGGCGAGTTCATCCGCCGACGCGACGGCGATCGAATGCGGTACGTCTTGCCCATTGGTGACGTAGCTGATCGGCAGCGTCGTACGATTCATCAAGTTGAACATCGCTCCGAGCGACTCGACTTCATCTAGTTTGGTAGTAATGATCGCGGTAGGATTGATCGACGCGAAGCGGCGCTCGGCGTCCTGCAGCGAACGATTGCCGGTCGTGGCCGCCAGCAGCAGGTAACGAACGTCGGTTTCCGCCGCTTTCAGCACCGACTGCAGCTGTTGCAGTTGAACGGCGTCGCGGGGACTACGTCCTGCGGTGTCGATGAAAATCCGATCGCAATCGGCCAGGTGGTCGACCGCGTCGCGCATCTCGGCTGGCGACGAGACGACCCGCATCGGCAAGTCCATGATCTCGGCGTAGGCCCGCAGTTGGTCAACCGCGGCGATACGATACGTATCGATCGTGATCAGGCCAACGCGTAATTTTTGCGTGAAGCGAGTGCGGGCCGCCAGCTTGGCGATGGTGGTCGTTTTGCCGACGCCGGTCGGACCGACCAGCGCGATTCGCAGCGGTCCGTGATTCGGGCTCTCCAGGTCGGCGCCAACGCGAAACGTGGCGGCCAATAACTGGTGCATCCGTTGGCGCAGATCACGTTCGTGCGAGACGGCGGCGATCTCCTCCAGATGACCCGCCAACTGGGCGGCGATTTGCGGCGAGACCTCGGCCGCCAACAGCTCGTCATACAGTTGAGCGACGATTGGCGAGTAGTTCCGTAGCGATTGTCCGGCGTAGCTGGATAGCGCTTCGAGGATCGACTCTCCCTGATCGTCGACCAGGCCGTCGACCAGACGTTGCGAGTGATCTTCGGCGTCGGCTGGAGGGTGGATGTCCGGAGTCGTTGCCGGAAGCTCGACTTCAAACCGCTTGGCGATGAACTCTTCGGACGGCGTGGGCGTCGTCGGAACGGCGGGCGAATCGACCGAAAATCGGCTCTTTACCGGCACGCTGGTCGATGCCGCCAGTTCAAACTCGCGACGACCGAGCAATCCCGCCAGGCCGCGACTCGGCGTCGTTCGCGTGTGCAATACGGCGGCGTCCGGCCCCAGCTCTTTGCGAATGAGCTCGAGCGCTTCGGGCATCGATTTGGCGCGAAATGTCTTGATGTCCATGGCGTCGTTTATTTACCCGGTACGATGTCGCTGATGATGCCGACCGACTCGATCAGCGTGTCACGGGTGATTTCGTTGTGGCTTAGCACGATCAAATCGGGGATGTGATTCAAGGTGAGTTGTTTCAGAGCCGGGCGGATCTGCGGGTTGACCAATACGATTGGCGGCTTGCCGACGGTCAACAGCTTTTCGATGCCCGCGGCGACGGCGCGACAGGTCATTTCGATCGCTTGCGGCGACATCCGGGCATAAGGTCCGCGCTCGGTGTCGATGCCGGCGGCGATGCGGTCCTGCATCGCGGGATCGAGCGGAATGACGTACATCTTGTTTTCGCGGTCGCGATACTTGGTGCAGATCGTGCGGGCCAGGCGGTGACGGACGAACTCGGTCAGCCAGATCGGATCCTTCGTCCGCGTCGCCTGATCGCCGAGCGTTTCCAGGATGACCGCCAACTGGCGAATCGGCACTTCTTCTCGCAACAGGCTTTGCAGAACCGCTTGAACGTCGCCCAGCTTCATCAGGCCGGGGATCAACTCGTCGACGACGGCCGGCGCTTCGGCCTTCAGTTCGTCGAGCAAATGTTTGGTGGCGTCGCGGGTCAGCAGTTCGTCGGCGTGCTTTTTGGCGATCCGCTGCAAGTGGGTCGCTAGCACCGACGACGGTTCGACGATCGTGTAACCCAGCATTTCGGCTTGCGGTCGCAGGCCAGGTTCGATCCAGACGGCCGGCTGGTTGTAGGCCGGATCGCGGGTCGCTTCGCCCGGCAGATTGCCTTGCGAGTTGGGACCGCTGATCGCCAGCAGGCGATCGGGATAGATCGTATTCTCGGCGACTGTGTTGTTGGTGATTTTGATGCGGTACTGGTTTTCGGAGAGTCGCATGTTGTCGCGGATGCGGACCTTCGGCAGGATGATGCCGACCTCAGTCGCCACGTTCTGCCGAACGCCGGTCACGCGATGCAGCAAGTCGCCGCCGCGATCGGGCGCCGCCAGGCGAACCAGACCAACGCCCAGTTCCATCTCCATCGGATCAATCGAGAGATAGTCCTCGATGCGATCTTCTTTCTTGGCCGATTGCTCTTGTTCCTGCTTCTTCGCTTCGGCTTCTACCTTGTCGACTTCGTCCTTTTTATCCTGCTTCTGCAGGAAGAGGGCGAAACCAATGCAGCCGCCGCCCAGCGTCAGCAAAGGCAACATCGGCAAGCCGGTGAAGACCAGCAAGCCGAGGAAGGCGCCGGAAACCATCAAGGCGGCCGGACGAGACAAGAGTTGTTGGACGAACTCAAGCGGTAGGTTCGTCTTCTGGCTGCTCCGCGTCACCAGCAGACCGGCGGCGAGCGAAATCAAGAAGGCGGGCACCTGGCTGACAAGACCGTCGCCGATCGTCAGCTTCGTATAGACCTCGGCCGCTCTGGCCAGCGACATGTCGGCTTGCAGACCAATGATCAGACCGCCGACGATGTTGATCAACGTAATGATAATGCCGGCGATCGCGTCGCCGCGCACAAACTTACTGGCGCCGTCCATGGCCCCAAAGAAGTCGGCTTGCTGCGTGATCTCGGCCCGGCGGGCTTGCGCTTCGTGCTCGTCGATGATGCCGGCGTTTAAGTCGGCGTCGATCGCCATCTGGCGACCCGGCATACCATCCAACGCAAACCGCGCGGCGACTTCACTGATGCGCGTGGCGCCCTTGGTGATCACCATGAACTGAATCACGATGATGATCACGAAGATAATAATACCGACGGCTATTTTATCTCCGGCGACGAACTCGCCGAAGGTTTCGATTACCCCGCCTGCGGCATCCATCCCGTCTTCGGCCGCCTTGGTCAGAATCAATCGCGTGGTCGCGACGTTCAGCACCAGACGGGCCAGCGTGGTGGCCAACAAGAGGGAGGGGAAGACGTTGAATTCAAGCGGCGTCTGCACATAGATCGTCGTCAGCAGAATGATGACCCCGGCGGTGATGTTCGCCGTCAGAAGCAAGTTCATGAGCCAGTTCGGTAGCGGCACCAGGATCACCAGAACGCTGGCGATGATGCCGACCGGCAGGATCAGATCTCGAAGTCTTTCAACGGCAGGATGCACGGAAATCAATCGACTGAGGTGACGAAACGAGCGCCGCGGAGTTTCAACGCCGCGTGAAGCGGGGCGAAAACTACTGAAAACGAGAAACCGAGTCCAGGCCGATCAAGCGAGCAAAGTCGTTGATGGCGTTATGTTTATCGTGTCAATGGCGACTTGTTCGGGAAAATGACGCTACCGACCGAGAAATGTGACGCCGCGAAGTCAAGTTTTTTAGCTACCATAGAGTGCTTACGCCCTGTTGCCGCTTGTCCTTTAGGAAGCTCCGTTGACCGACCCCGCTGCGAAACCCTCTCGTAAACAAAAGGCGAACGCCTATCCTTGGTACAGTCCGCGCATCTGGCATGGGATGCGATTCCGGCCCTGGATCCGGCTGCTAGCACGCCATCGTTTTCATTGCCACCCGCTGCGAGTGACGATGGCGGGGATCATCACCGGCTTCACCGCTTTCAACAGCGCGGCCTATCGCGTTCAGCTAGCATTGCATGGCAAGAAGATCGCCGAGGCCGATCCGAAGTCGCCGATGGTCTTTATTGTCGGGCACTGGCGAAGCGGCACGACTTATCTGCATGAGCTAATGTCGGTCGACGAGGCGTTCACCTCGCCGACGACGATGCAATGCTTTGGTCCGTGCGAGTTTCTGCTGATGGGGGACTTCGTTAGCCGCTGGATGAATTTCATCATGCCGGACAAGCGGCCGATGGATAACATGAAGGTCGGCTGGAGCAAGCCGCAGGAGGATGAGTTTGCGTTGGTCGCAATGGGCGTTCCTTCGCCTTACTACCGGATGGCGTTTCCTGACCACGACTTCGACGGGACCGAATATCTGGACATGGAGGGGATCAGCCCTGAAGAGCAACAGCAGTGGCGCGAGACGCTTGACCTGTTCATTCGCATGGTCACCTTACAACGCGACAAGCCGGTAATCCTGAAGTCGCCGACCCACACGGGGCGGATCGGCTTTTTGTCAGAGATGTATCCGGACGCCCGGTTCATTCACATTGCCCGGAATCCGCTGGAGATCTTCGCCTCGACTGAGCGGCTCTGGCAGACGATGGACGAGGTGCAGTCATTGCAGCATCCGAAGAATCCCAAGTATCGCCAGTACATCTTTGAGTGTTTCGACAAGATGTATGGCGCCTATTTCCGCGATGTCGACAAGTTCGACGCGGCGCATCTCTACGAAACGCGGTACGAGGACATCGTCGCCGATCCGGTGGGCGAGATCGAAAAGATGTACGGGGCGCTCAGCTTGGGTGACTTCGAGAAAGTTCGCCCCCAACTGGAAGCGGCGACGGCCGAAAGTCGCTCGTTCGTCCGCAACAAGCACGAGATGGAAGACGAACTCGCCGCCGAAATCTACCGCCGCTGGAAGCCGTACTTCGATCGCTACGGCTATGCGGCCGATGGGACGCTGCTGGAAGAATCGCCGAAGGCGGAGTAGCGCTGACCTTTCTTGGACAGCAACATCGCGATCGTCGAGATTTTATTCATGGCGGATCTTAGCCCCGATCGCGAGAGCTATCGCGGCTAACCGGTTTTCTGGCCCGCAAGAAATAGTCGAAGCCGATGGACCGGAGAAATCCATCGGCTTCGCCCTCCTGGGATTGAGGGGGGAATCTGCGTGTTACGGCAGAATGTAGCGGAAGAAGTTGCGGACCGGCTGGTTGTCGACGTAAACCCGCGGCTGACCATAGATCCCTTGGCCGACGCTGAAATCGGCGGGGATGCCAGCGACCGGCAAGATCGGGCGATAGGTCGTATTGAACCGAACCGGCGGCGGAGAAACGACCGTCGGACCGGTGATGACCGGTGATTGAGTAACGACCGTGGTGGTCGGCGCCGGAACGCTAAAGCTGGCCGGGGCGACCGCCGGAGCGGGATTGGGAGTCGAGTAGCAGACCGCTGGGCTCACCCCGCGAACTGCCGGTGCCGGGGCCGCGTACGTCGTCGTTGCTGGCGCCGGCGCCGAATAAGTGGTCGACGGGGCTGGGGCGACAACCTTCGGCGGCAGATAGTTGGGTGGAGATTGATTGTTGGGCGCCAGCGACGGAGCGTAATCGGCCGCGTTGGCGTCGCTGGGCGAAGATTGAACTTCGCTGGCATAAAACATCGTCCGCTGGACTTCGCCAGGCGGAGTCGATGAGGTTTGCAGCGGGCCTTGTTCGTACCACGGCGAAGCGGTCGAGCCGATCGAAGTGCCAACCGGCTTGGCGGTCACGACATTGCGTGCGACCAGTTGCACGTTCTGCGGAGCGACTTGGTGAAAGCGATCCGGCCGTGGCGCCTGGGCGCTCGCGATCGCGGGGATCGTGATAGCAGCGGTAAGTGCAAGCAAAGTAGTGGATCGCATTTTCTATCTCCGTGGCGAAGGGCCTTTTCGTGTTTACACGTCGACGGAAACATAGTGCAACGCGCATGCCGACGGTCAAGCGATTTGATTCGCTATGAACAACGCGACAAGAATAGCGCGAAAGGACAATCGCCGATAAACGCAACGGCGATAGGAGGTTGGCCATGCTATCGCTTGGCGACAGCGAGCGGGAAAAAAAGTTTTACGCGCGCAAACCTGGTCACTTGTAACGATCGTGAGGCGCGTAATTCTTTCAAGCCTGTCTCTTTCCGAGACAAAGCAAGATCGCTACCAATGCTATCGCACCCAGCAAATGGCAGGGCCAGATCGGAAAGCCGATCGCCACCGGAATCGTGCCAAGCACGATCGTCAACACGCCCACCGTCACCGCGTACGGCATTTGCGTGTTAACGTGCGCGATGTGATTGCACCCGCACGATTGGGAAGAAAGGATCGTCGTGTCTGATAGCGGCGAGCAGTGATCGCCGAAGATCGCGCCAGCCAGCACTGTGCCGACCACCGCGGCGAGCAGCGGCGAATCCGTCGGCGAGAGTTCAGCGCCGACCATCAAGTTGTAAGTCAGCGGAATCGCCAGCGGCATCACGATCCCCATGGTGCCCCAACTGGTGCCGGTCGAGAAGGCCATCGCCGCCGAAACGAGAAACGTCACCGTCGGCAGCAGCCAGAGCGGTATCGCGCCGCTGGTCAGATCGGCCAGGTAGAGACCGGTTCCCAGGCCCCATTCTTTGTCGCTGGTCGTTGCCGCCAGGGCGCCAGAAAGCCAAAGAATGGCCAGCGCCGGCGTCATCGCGATCGCTCCCTTCAGCATGCCCCAAAAGACCTTCGGCGGTGGGACAATCCGCTGCGGCAAAATCATCAGCAGGGCGACGGCGTTGCCCGCGATCGCGCCGTAGATCAATGCGTCGTACGAGCTGGCCTTGCCGAAGATGTTGGCCCAGGTCGGCTCGATGCCAGCTTGCTGGACCGCGATTGAGCCGGAGTAATAAAGCCACCAGGTGACCATGCCGACGGTGGTCAAGATCGGCAGCGCCGCATTGAGCCAGTGGCTGGTGACGCCGGACGTCTCCTGCGGCGCGTCAAACAATTGATCGTCGCTCGGCTCTTCCTCCAGCCGTTTCCGTTCGGCGGTCAGCATCGGCCCATAGTCGCGATCGAGTCCCGCGACCAGAAAGACGAATAGCAAGGCCCACAGCGGATAAAAGCGGTAGGGGATGCTCGTCAGGAAGAGTTGAATCGGCTCGATGCCGAGATCGCTCGGCAGGTTGGTCAGTCCTTCGCCGATGTAGTCGATTTCGACGGCGACCCAGGTCGAAACGAGCGCGAGCCCAGCGACTGGCGCTGCAGTCGAGTCGATCAAGAACGCCAGCTTCTCGCGGGAGATCTTCAGGCGATCCGCCAGCGAACGGGTCGTGCCGCCCAACAGCAGCATGTTGGCGTAGTCGTCGAAGAAGATCGCCAAGCCCAAGACCGAGATCAAGATCTGGCCGCCACGGCGCGTTTGCGCCCAGGGGAGTACCCGTTCGACCAGGCCGCGCATCCCGCCAGTGATGGTGATCAATCCCACCATGGCGCCCATCGACAGCGTGAAGGAGAAGGCCTTCAGCTTGTCGGTGTTCATGAGGTTGGCGCCGAGGTACTCGACGACCAGCGTATAACCGGCCGCGATCGGGTTACCGTCGCGAACGAGCAGCGCGCCCAGGACGACGCCGACAAACAGGGAGATCAGAATGCGACGGGTCGTCAGAGCCAGAACGATCGCCGTCAAAGGGGGTATTAAGCTAATCCAGCCGTGGTGTTCCATCAATCCGCTTTCTCATGGCCGACGGTCGACAAATTCCAGGGGATCTGCAGGCAAAGCTGCGCTCCTTGCTTGTCGACATTTTGAAAAGATACCGTGCCATGATGGGATTGGGCGATCGTCCAGCATTTGGTCAGGCCGAAGCCCAGACCGCGACCTGCTTCGCGACCAGAATAGAAGGGATCGAACGCTTGATTGCGAACCTCGGTGGGGGCGCCGGGTCCGCTATCAGCGATTGTAATCAAGCAGCCGTCTTCTTGGGACGCGATGGTGACGACGATTTCGCCATCGCTGGTGATGGCCTCCAGGCTGTTTTCGATGGCGGCGGCGACGGCCGCAGAGATCTGCACCCGATCGGCGATCAGCGTGACGGTGGGAGGCGCGTGAAAGCAAATCGAGGTCGACTGCGCGGCGGCAGTTAATTTGAGGGAATCGATCACCTCGCTGATGGCAATCACGACGTCAAACGGAGCGAACTGCGGCTCGGCAGGTCGGGCGAACGACATCAAGTCGGCGATCATCGCATGCCCGCGCATCGCTTGCGCGTAGATGGTCGCCAATTGCCGGCGACGCTCGGGATCGCTTTCTTCCCGCAGCAGCGACTGGGCCCGACTGGCGATGTTGGCCAGCGGATTGTTGATCTCGTGGCTGGCTCCGTAGGCCAACTGTTTCAGCGCGGCCAGCTTGGCGTCGCGAAAGAGCGTCGACCAGGCCTGGGACAGCGTAGCGCTGGTTTGCAACTGGGCAGCTACTTGCTCGCGCAACTCTGGCGACAATTCCGCCAGCAAAGCGTCGAGCAAACGCCCGACCAGCGGATCATCCTCAGAAGCGGATTGCAGCATCGTGCGGCCAAAATGGGGCAAGCTAAAGAAAACGCGTATGCTGAGCAGGTCTCGGCATACGCGCTTGGTCGTTCGTCATCGGCAATGACGCGTTGGCCGCGTCATAGCAGCGTTACATCGACGTTACCGATTCCAGGTCCAGCATGCTGCAGGCCCGGTCGAGCAGCGCTTCGACCGAGAACGGCTTCTGGATGAAATCGTTGGCGCCGGCGTCTTTTAGGTCCGAGACCTTATCCTGCTCGACCATACCGCTGATGCAGAGAATTTTGACGTCCTCCATGGTGCGGTCTCCCCGAACGCGCTGGCAAACTTCCTTGCCATTGATATCGGGAAGCATAATGTCGAGGACGACGATGTCCGGGTGGAACTCTTTGACGAGCATGCCGGCGTCAAAACCGTTGTTGGCGGTCTTGATCTCGAAACGCCCGTCTCGTTCAAACGCATCGACCATCAATTCGACCAAATCCTGGTCATCGTCGACGATCAACACCTTCCGCTTACCGCTTTCCAACGCGTCGGTCGGAATGCCGTTTTCTCTCATAAAATTGAAAAGTTGATCACGCGGGATACGGCGAAAACGACTGCCGGGAACGCGGAATCCTTTCAATTGGCCCGAATCAAAGCATCGAATGATGGTTTGCTGGCTGACTTTGCAAATTTTGGCTGCTTCGCCAGTCGTGAAAACAGTCTTCATCAGGTAACACCCTCTCCCTAGCCACACCCAGTACGGGTTGAAAGAGATCTCCCGCCCAGTGTGAATGAGCTTGTGATACAGCTCCTTCGTCCGTGGTAATCGAGCTCGAAAGCTCGCTGATCGCTTTGTTCTCTGAAAGGTGTGTATTCGCCACACCCTTCAGTTCTCGTTTATTTACGCTGACCATCCGGATATACCGAGATTGCCGAATTTGCCAACTGAGGGAATTATATCGCTCAGAAAGGTCGCGTCAAGATTGATCTTCAGGACGCAAGGTATTGTGTTTTAAGGACTTGCGAAACGAATTTGTAATACGTCGCGAAGAATCTTGATGACGCTGGCAGTTTGGCGACCAGCGGTGATGGCGCTAGCACGCATTCACCTCTAGCGTGATTCTGGGATCATAAACCCTGTTGTCCGCGTAGGTTTCGTCGATCAGGCGAACCGGGCGAGAGAGACCCGATGGGGCGAGCGAAAAAGGTGCGGCAAGCGACCTATTTGCCGACTGCGGATTAGGCCCCGTAATAGTGCAGAAAGTCGGAAAAAACTCCCCGCCGGCCGATTTCACGCCGCCGGAATCCGGCCTTCCAGATAAACCAACAGCAATGCGATATCGGCCGGGGTGATGCCGCTGATTCGCTCGGCCTGGGCCAACGTCCCCGGGCGGTGTTTGGCCAGCTTCTCGCGGGCTTCGGCTCGCATCTGCGAGAGGCCCGCATAGTCGAACGAATCGGGGATCCGCTTGTCGGCTAATCGCCGTTGTCGGGCGACTTCGGTCTGTTGGCGAACGACGTAGCCGGCGTATTTGATGTCGTACGAGACCTGCTCGGCAACTTCTCGGCTGAACGGCGCCAGTTGCGGCTCGGCGGCCACCATCATTTCCCAGGTCGCTTCAGGCCGTTTCAGATACTTATCGAGCGGGGTCCCATCCAGGCGTCCCTTTTGCAGCCGCTGAAGCGCCGCCGCGATATCGGCCTCTTTTTGCTGCAGACGTTGCCACCGCTGCTCGCTGATCAGGCCGCACTCCTGCGCATGCGGCGTCAGGCGGCGATCGGCGTTGTCTTGCCGCAGCATCAAGCGGAACTCGGCCCGGCTGGTGAACATCCGATATGGTTCGTCGACGCCGCAGGTCACCAAGTCGTCAATCAAGACGCCAATGTAGGCCTGATCGCGCGACAGGATCAGCGGCGGTTTGCCAGCGGCGGCTAATCCAGCGTTGGCGCCGGCAATCAAACCTTGCGCAGCCGCTTCTTCATAACCGGTCGTGCCGTTGATCTGCCCGGCGAAGTAGAGTCCGTCAACATCCTTCGTTTCCAGCGTCGGCCGCAGTTGGTCTGGCGAGCAATAGTCGTACTCAACCGCGTAGCCGTACCGCATGATCTCCGCCTTCTCGAGTCCGGGGATCAATTTCAGCATTCCGTCCTGCACATCGCGCGGCAGACTGGTGGAGATGCCGTTGACGTAGACTTCGCGGGTACGGCGACCTTCCGGCTCCAAGAACAGCTGATGCTGCGTCTTGTCGGCGAAGCGGACCACCTTGTCTTCGATCGACGGGCAATAGCGCGGCCCGCTTCCCTGGATCTGGCCCGAGTACATCGGCGCCCGCGACAGATTGGCCCGGATCAGATCGTGGACCGCTTCATTGGTGTACGTGATGTGACACGGCATCTGCTCCAGTTGCAGACTCTCGGTCACATACGAGAAGGGCTGCGGATCGTCGTCGCCAGGCTGCAGCGTGGTCGACGCATAATCGATCGTATTGGAGTTCAGGCGAGCTGGCGTGCCGGTCTTGAATCGTTCGACCCGAAAGTTGAGTCGCCGCAGCGCTTGGCTGATACCGCTCGAAGTTCCTTCGCCGCCGCGGCCGCCGGGCGTCTTCGCTTCGCCGGTATGCATGATCGCTGATAAAAACGTGCCGGTCGTCAGCACGACGCGGGCCGCCTTGTAGATAACCCCACCATGCACCGACACGCCGGTCACGCGCTGGCGTTCGTCGACTTCTTCGGTCAGCAGATCCGAGACGATCTCTTGCCGCAGCGAGAGATTGGGCTGATCCTCGACCAGCATTTTGACCAGATTTTGGTACGCCTTTTTGTCGGCTTGAGCGCGGGGGCCGTGCATCGCCGGACCTTTGCGGCGATTGAGGAGCCGAAACTGGATGCCGGTTTCGTCGATCGCCTGGCCCATGACTCCGCCAAGTGCGTCGACTTCGCGCACGATTTGTCCCTTGGCGACGCCGCCGATCGCCGGATTGCAGCTCATCTGGGCGACGGTATCGAGGTTGGTCGTCAGCAGGGCCGTCTTGGCGCCAAGTCGCGCAGCGGCAAGCGCCGCTTCGGTTCCGGCATGTCCGGCGCCGATGATCAGTACGTCATAGTGATAGATGATTTCGGACATCGTCACTCAGTTTACGATAGGTCGCGGTCGCGAAACCGGTTATTTTAGCTAGAGCGGGGCGGTCGTGACAGGTTCGGCTTGTCGCAGCGCCCCGGTCAAGACTGCGAAAAGCGGGGTCTGGTCTCTTTTTCGCGAAGTTGTTTAGCAATCGGCGATTACTCGCCTGCGAAAAAGCGACCTGACCCTTTTTCGCCTAACGAATGAGATTTACATGCTGTTGCGTTGGTTGGTCGGCAATTGGATTCAAAACCAGGGACGTGATCTCGTTCAACAGCAACTGGCGGGCCGCGTTGCCGGAGAAGGGGAGCCGGTCGAGGCGCCGGAGACGATCGAGGTCGCCTGTTTCTTCGCCTTGGGGATCGAATCAGGCGGGCTGTACGACATGCTGGAGTCGCCGCAAACGATCAAACACGACGGATTTGTCGAACACCTGGGCCTGCTCGATGGGCGGCTGATCTCGCTGGTCGAAACGGGCGTTGGCAGCAAAAAGGCCCGGAAAACGACCGAGCAATACATTGAGCTTCGCCAGCCACAGTGGATCGTCTCGTCTGGATTCGTCGGCGGTTTGGCCGAGCCCGTCAAAAAGGGGCATGTGGTCATGGCCAGCTCGGTCGTTCGGGCCGAGCGGGAAGAGTTGGCGATTCCCCTTTCGATGTCGCCGGAGCAAGCCCACGCTCAGCCAGGGCTGCACGTGGGCCGCCTGTTGACGGTCGATAAGATCGTCCGCACGCCACAGCAAAAGCGGCAACTGGGCGAAGCCAACGGAGCGATCGCAGTCGATATGGAGACCTACGCGACGGCCGATGCGTGCGCCGCGGGGAAGACTCGGTTCCTTTCGGTTCGCGTTATTACCGACGCCGTCGACGACGAGTTGCCGAAAAACCTGGAGCGATTGGTCGAACAGACCAGCACCGCCAAGATGATCGGCGCCGCAGCGGCTGCGTTCATCAATCGTCCTTCCAGCGTGCAGGACATGTGGCGACTGCGCGAGACCGCAATGAAAGCGAGCGATCGCCTGGCACGGTTCCTTCAGGGGGTTGTTCCGCAGCTGGGGTAGGGTGGTGTAAGTAATATTTGCTCTCGTATCGATAGATTGCTACATTCGAGAGGTTACCTATCATGCGCGGAAACAATTCGATGGATGCTCAGCAAGCGGTCAACACTGGACTTGCTCTATTGGAGCAAGGAAAACGTAATGAAGCGCTCGAACAATTCGAGCATGCGATTGGGCTAGAGCCCAAACATGGTCAGGCCTGGTTCGTCAAAGGTTGCGTGATGGGCGATTTAGGCCGCACGCGGGACGCGGCCGAATGTTATCTCCAATCGCTGCAGTACGCTCCGGCCTATGCGGCGTTGATTCTATTCAATCTCGGTAACTGTCTGCGCGATCTGGGCGAAGGCGAGCGGGCCCTGGAGTGCTTCCAGTCGGTCACCGAAATGGAGCCGGAGAACTCGGACGCTTGGATCAACCAAGGGGTCGTGCTCGACAACCTCGGCCAGCCCGAAGAGGCGATCGCCTGTTACGACACGGCGCTGCGTTTGGCGCCCGACGACTTCGACGCTTGGGCGAACCGCGGCAACAGCCTGCGTGCGTTGCGCGAGTACGACGAAGCGATCGAGTGTTACGAGAAGGCGCTGGAGCTGAATCCCAACAGCCGCGCCGCGTTGGCGGGGCGGGGGATCTGCGTCTCGGAACTAGGCGATCCCGAGAATGGCTTGCGGTTGCTCGATCAGTGTCAAAGCGATCCTCCCTTTCCGCCGCTGTTGATCGAACGAGCGACGATCTTGTCGCAATTGCAGCGCTACGATGAAGCGATTGAAGACATCGATCGCGCGGTGCGACTTGGGGCCAACTTCCCGGAAGCGTGGGCCAATCGGGGCGAATGCCTGGTTCGGCTCGGTCAGTTTCCCGAAGCGGTCGCGTCGTTTGAAACGGCGCTGGCTCGCAACTCTCGGTTCGTCCCGGCCATCTATGGCAAGGCCCGGGCGCTTTGTCTGTGCCAGCAAATGGACGCCGCTCGCGAAACGCTGGAGATGTACTTCACGCTGGCCGACGAAGACGACCGCCGCTGGGAAGCGGCCCAGCAGCTGCGCGAGTTTTGTTTGGATGGAGAGTAGACTACGCATCCTGGTTAGCCGCGATTGCTTTCGCTATCGCGGCGGCGCAGCCGCAGGAGGCATCCAAGCCCGGTTGGCGTCGAAAGGGGGCTGTCCGTCGTGACGCGGCGAAAACTACGCCGCACTAGTAAGAGGCGCGAAATGATGCCTCTTGCCGACGTTATCGGCCCTGCGGGGATCGAGGGCGACTTCTAAACCAGCCCCGGAATCAACTTCCAGCGAACGCGCTGAGCGAACTCTTGGTACTGTTCGTCCTGCATCAGCAGGCGTTCTTCAGCCATGATCCGCATCAACCACAACAGGACGCAGGCACAGTAGACCGAAACGTTCCAGTAGCTGGTTTGGTTGATCATGTAGCCGCCGTAGGCGACGACGTAGCTGAGGTAGAGCGGGTGACGGACATAGCGATACATGCCGTCGGTTTTGATGCCGCGATTGGCCGCCACGATGCCGATGCTGCGGTTCAGCGAAGCCATCGCAAAAATCTGCAGCCCGATGCCGGTGCACTGCACGATCTGGCCAAAGAGGGAGTCGTGCGTCTGTCCGGCCGGCATGAACAGGATCACCGCGTAGGTGCCCATCAAACCGACGGCCCAGTCGTACAGCGACATCGAGACGTTCTTGGGCGGTTTCCGGATCAGGTAGAAGAAGACGTCGGTCGACACCTTCACCAAAATCAGGAACGTGCTTAAGCGGTACCAGGTGAAGAACGCTTCTCCCTGGACCCAGGCGAAGCGGAAGAAAAACGCCGCCATCGCAATGTTGGTGCACGTTTCCCATACCTGACGCTTGAAGTTGGGCAGATCGATCTCGGTCGGTGAGAACGAAGGATTGGCGTTGGCGCTCACTGGGCGATCTCCATCGTTTCTTGAATTTTCTTTTTACGGGCTTTCCAGATCAGCCCGTCGACGACGTAATGGTGGAAGTTAATCGTCTGGTAAACGACGATCGCGATCAGCGGAATCGCCGCGATGACGCTCATGTTGGTCACCGTGTAAATGGCGCCGTAAGCGACGCTGGTCACGCCCAGACAGACGAGGAAGTAACAGACGATGTTAAACGGGTGCGTCTGGCTGATCGCCGACAGCAGCATGTGTTTGGGATCTGTACCTGACTTGAACCGATTGGCGTTAAACATCCAGACGATCAGGATGTACTGGGCGTTGTGCCAGACGTTCAGCACCAGCCAGCCATGATCGATGTTCTCGACCAGCACGTAGCCGACCGTAAAGATCGTCAGATGGGTAAACATGTAGCCGACCAGCGCCAGCGAAGTCTTCCCTTCCCGCCACATCAGCGCTTGACGAACCAACCAGACTGCGGTCACGCTGCCGGCGAGCACCCCTGCGGCGACGACGACCCAATAGGGCGTCGGCAGGTACAGCACTTCCGAGCCAAGGAAGGTCGGCGACGCTTGATAAGAGCGATACAAGATGCCCCACAGCGGAACCAGGTAGAGCGACCAGGTGGTCAGCTTTTGATCGAGGCCCGGCTGTATGCCGCATTTGCGTTCGTAGAACCGCGTAATGCCGTAGCTTTGCCGCGTGTAATGAAACCATTGCCAATAGAGATAAATCGTCGCCAACGCCCACAAGCCGAAGGTCAGGCCAATCACGGCGGTCACAGCCAAGACGATCCAGGGCAACACGGTCAGCAGTTTGCGATGCTCTTGGGCGCTGTCTGAGTCGAAAGCGAGTCGCGTGAAAGTGGCGACGACGTGGTGATAGCCAAGGAACCACAAGTCGAGAACCAGCACGATCGGAAACCATTCGGGCCGAACGGTAACAATCGCGCCCGACGCCAGCGCAAGAATAGCGACGCCAAAGATCAGCGTCATATCAAACTGGGCGTTGCGCAGCCAACCGTAGCGTACGTCGGCTACGGCGCTGTCGGATACGGCGGCGGTACTCATAATGATTTGTTCTATTTTGGGGGGAGCTGGTTTGAGAAAAACTTAGGTTGCCGTTGCCTGGGGGGGAAAGAAAAACAAGCGGCGAGCCCTTAATTTCACTGACCATTTACGGGCTCCGCGCAGGGGGAGATCGGATTGTGACGAACGTAGCGATTACGGCGTTCGTCCCATAAGTGAGTCCGATTGGGTAATGGGGAGAAAACGCGCTTCGGATCAACGCAAGAAATAAAAAACGCCCGATCGATGCCGGGCGTTTTGAATTCGCGTGTGCGTCAGCAGTGGGTCTGGTCGCCCCTTCAAACCGCGTCTTCTCCCATTTCGCCGGTGCGAATGCGGATCGCTTGTTTGACGTCGTAGATGAAGAGCTTGCCGTCGCCGATCTGGCCGGTCTGGGCCGACTTCAAGATCGTGTCGATCACCAGCTGCAGGTTGCCGTCGCTGCAAATGATCTCGATCTTGTGTTTGGGGACGAAATCAACCGAGTACTCGGCGCCACGGTAGTTCTCGGTGTGACCCTTTTGGCGGCCATAGCCTTGCACTTCGCTGACCGTCATGCCGTGCACGCCCATCTCGTTCAAGGCGCCTTTGACGTCTTCCAGCTTGTGGTGCCGAATAATCGCTTCCACTTTTTTCATATCGAAACCATCTCCCTGCAACCGGGCGCCCGGCACAAACGTCCGCCGGGCGCGTCACTCACTAGTCTAAAAAGAGGAGCTAATTGAAGATATATCCCTCTTCGCCATGTTCGGCCAAGTCGAGGCCCCGAATTTCGCTTTCTTGGGGAACCCGCAGGCCAATCAGGAAATCGATCGCCTTCAGCAAAATTAAGGTGATGACGACCGAATAGAGGATCGTGATCCCTACGGCGACGATTTGCCCAATCAGAAGCGAAATTCCGCCCCCTTCGTACAAGCCGATCGGCTCTCCTTCCGCTTCGCCAAAAACGTGCCGCGTGGCGAAGACCCCGGTCAAAATTGCGCCCAAGGTTCCGCCAATTCCATGCACGCCGAACGCGTCAAGCGAGTCGTCATACCGCAATTGGTGCTTCAGGCGGATCACCGCCCAATAGCAAACGGCGCCGGCGATCGCTCCCATCAAGAGGGCGGGCATTGGCAGCACAAAGCCGGCCGCCGGCGTAATGCAGACCAATCCGGCCACCGCGCCCGAAGCGCAGCCCAGCACGCTCGGTTTGCCATGGCCGATCCATTCCATTGCAGCCCACGCGACCGCCCCGGCCGCAGCCGAGAAGTGCGTCACCGCAAAAGCGTTGGCGGCCAGGCCATTGGCCGAGAGGGCGCTGCCGGCGTTAAACCCGAACCAGCCAAACCATAGCAGTCCCGCGCCAAGCGTCGTGTAGGTCAAGTTGTGGGGACGCATATCGTCGTTGCCAAAGCCCAGGCGATTGCCAATCAGTAACGCGCACATCAAGGCCGAGATGCCAGAGCTGATGTGGACGACCGTCCCGCCGGCGAAGTCGAGAGCCCCGCCGGCGATCGAAGCGTCGCCGCCGTAGAACAAGATTCCGCCGTCCCAAACCCAGTGGCAGAGCGGGCAATAGACGAACGTCCCCCACAGCACTGAGAAGAGGGCCATGCTCGAGAACTTCATCCGTTCGGCAAAGGCGCCGCAGATCAGCGCCGGCGTGATGATGAAGAACATCCCCTGAAACAGCATGTGCGTGTAGCGAGGGATCGTCCCTTCCAGCGGCGTGATGATTTCGCCGGCGTTGGCGTCGTAGTGCGACTGCACATTGTTCATAAACAAATAGTCCATGTTTCCCAGATAGGGATCCGAGCCGCCGAACGAGAGAGAATAACCCCACAGCGCCCAAACGACCGTCATCAGCCCCATCAGAAACAAGCACTGCATCATGACGCTCAGCACGTTCTTGCGGCGAACCAAGCCGCTGTAGAACATCGCCAGTCCCGGAGCGGTCATCAGCAACACCAGGGCGCTGCTCATCAGCATCCAGGCGTTGTCGCCGGTATCGAGGCCTTCACCAGCCGATGCGTCTTGTTCGATCATCTCCGCCACGTCGGGCGAGCCGACCGGCAGATCATCCGGTACCTGGGGCCCGTCTTGAGCCAGCGTCAGAGTCACGGTGGAGACTAATAGGAGTAGCGCGCATAGGCTGAGCGCTCTGCGAACAAACGTGCGCATCGAAGTACCTCGTTGGATGTGCCTGGGCCAATGGAAGGCCAGTGCGCCGCCTAACGTCCGCCAGGATCGTCTCCCGCACTGATTTCCTCGGTTGTTGGAATCGTCGCCGGCTGCGTGGCGGCCGTGCCTATGCGTCGGTTCCAACAGGAAGCTACCCAAGCTATTTCTCCCTTGCCGCCGTGTAAAGGGCGGAATTCGTACAAGCGAGAAATTTTATCCTCACTCCGGGGCGGTTCGCCACTCGGTCTCGCTGTGGCCAGACAATAGATTCGACCAGCGAGCCAGCACAAACAGCAGGTCCCCAAGACGGTTGAGATAGCGGAGCGCCACATGGGCCGGCTCGTCAAGCTGCCCGTCATATAACGCCACGAGGTTTCGCTCGGCCCGGCGACAAACGGCTCGGGCTTGATGCAGATTGGCGCCCAGAGTCGACCCGCCGGGGAGAATAAAGGCGGTTAGCGGCGTCAGTTGCGACTCGCCCTGGTCGATTGTCTGTTCCACCCAGGCGACCGAGTCATTGCTCAGGATGGTGGTGCCCGCCGCGGCGGGATTGGGAGAGGCGACTTGCGCGCCCAGTCCGAACAGTTCGTGCTGAATCCGCTGGATTGGCTCGGCGATTTCAGGCGCCGCAGCCAGAGAATGCACAACGCCGAGCATTGCATTCAGCTCATCAATGTCGCCGATCGCGATGATTCGGCGATCGTCTTTGCGAACCCGCGCGCCGCGGTAAAGTCCTGTTTCGCCGTCATCGCCGCTTTTCGTATAAATCTTCATGGCATCGAATTCCTGCGGCCTTGGCTACTATAATGGTGGAGAACGGATTCTTGACCCACGACACGTGACTTGACCCTGCGAGGCTGCACCATGCGTTGGATCTGCGGAAGTTTGGTTTTGATTCTGGTGACGTCCTTCTGCTGCGCCGACGAGCCGGCGGCCAGCGACACGCCCACCTCGATCGAAGGAAAGTATCTCTCCGGCGTCCGCCAGGTGACCAGCGGCATGGTCAAAGCGGGGGAAGGATACTTCTCGCCCGATGGAGAGACGATCGTCTACCAGGCCGTTCCGCTGCAGTACCCATTCTATCAGATTTACACGCAACCTCTGTCGGGCGGCGAGCCAACCCTGATTAGTACCGGACGGGGCCGCACCACGTGCGCCTACTTTACGCCTGACGGCAAGCAGATCTTGTTCGCCAGTAGTCATCTCGATCCGAATATGACCGAGACCGAGCAGGCCGAAATCGCTCAGCAGGAAGCCGACCGTAAATCGGGTAAGCGGCGGCGGTATTCGTGGGATTTTGATCCTTTCACTGACATCTTCGTCAAAGACCTCAAGTCGGGCGAACTGACCCAGCTGACGACCGAAAAAGGCTACGACGCCGAAGGCGCTTACAACAAAGAGGGGGCCAAGATCGCCTTCTGCAGCGATCGGGACGGCGATCCCGATTTGTACATCATGGACGCCGACGGCTCGAACCTGAAGCAACTGACCGACGCCAAAGGATATGACGGCGGCCCCTTCATTTCGCCCAACGGCAAATGGGTCGTCTTCCGCAGCGATCGCGACAAAGAAGGTTATCTGCAGATCTATGTGATTGGCGTCGATGGCAAGCACGAAACCGCGCTGACCGCCAACGACGGCGTGAACTGGGCGCCTTATTGGCATCCGACCAAGCCGTACATCATCTGGGCAGGCGCCGATCACTCGCAACCGGGGCGTCCTAACTACGACCTGTGGTTGATGAAATACGAAGAGACCGACGACGCGATCAAACCGGGAAAAATCTGGCGGATCACCGATTCGCCAGCCGCCGACGTGCTGCCGGTTTTTTCGCCCGACGGCAAAAAGCTGATGTGGACCAGCACCCGAACCGATGATCACAGCAGCCAGCTGTACATCGCCGATTTTCAATTCCCGGAAGACGAGTAAAGTAATGCAGGACGCGCCCGCCGACATGCCGGAAACCAAGGCCTGCGGCTTTTTGATCGTCAAAGGGAATCCGATCGAGACGTTCCTGCTGATGCGGCATAAGGACCGCTGGGACTTGCCCAAGGGGCATGTCGACCCGGGCGAAGACGAAATGACCTGCGCATTGCGAGAGCTGGAAGAAGAAACCGGCATCATGGCGAGCCAGATCGAGGTCGATCCCAACTTCCGCTACTCGCTGCAGTATGTCGTCCACTACAAGAAGCGTATGGGCGGGGTCACCGCGCTGAAGACGGCCGTCTATTTTCTGGCGACGCTGACCGACGATGTCGAACTGAACTTGACCGAGCATTTAGGGGCGGAGTGGTTCTCCTGGAATCCGCCCCACGCGATTCAAGAGCAGACGATCGATCCGCTGCTCGCCGCAGTCGCCGCGCACGTTAGCTCGTAAGAGCCGTTTCGCTGGCCGTCTTTCCTTCGCACGAGTAGAGGACGCAGCCGACCTTGGCGTTCCAACAGCTGCGATGATAGATCGCGCCGCAATCATCACAGGCAACGCCATCTTCTTTCACGACATCACCGCAGGCGTTACAGATCGACCGGGCGACGGCGTCGGCGATGATTGGTTGAGATGCGTTATTGCCATTGTCGAGCGCTGGCGGCGGAGTCGTGCCCGAAATCGAGGTCCCGGGGACGCGGATCTCGCAGCAATGGGCGACCAGCATTTCTAACTGTTGGGCATAGCCGAACGTTTTTTCTACCGTGACAAACAGAAACCCGTCGTGGATCTCGACATAGGCGGCGCCAGAAACAGCCATGTCATTCAAGTCGTCGAGCGCCGAGAAGACGCCGGCGGCAATCAGATTACGGGCAGTCTCGGAATGTTCGGCATACAGACGATAGCGCTCGTCGAAGGCAGGATTGCCTGATTCGATCGTGGGCGACTCGTCGTAAAAATAATCGGGCCGCAGTTTATTGCGGGGGTGAATCTGCAAGCGAAACCGCGGTTCAGGCCAGGTCGTACGGAACTCGGTCAAGAACTTGCCGGCATAGCCGACCGGCGGCTTGATCCGTAGCATCGCAGGCTGCCCGTGCAGGTCAAACGAAACGGCGGTTTGCTCAGGCGTCTTCGTCTGCGTGAACTTGCCGTCATACAGCTGCGCCAGGGTCCGCATTGCCTGCAACGGATCGGGGCGCAGACGCGCGCCTGCGGCCCAGGCCACGCAGAAGGCCACGCAGATGATCGCCAAAATCAGAAGGAAGGTCGTCATCGAACTTGCTCCTTCAATACGTCGGGAAACTTCATGGTTTGCCGCTCGAAGTGATTCGTTGCCGGGGTAGGGCTCTTGGCGAAAATCGCCCCCTATTCCGACTCAATCGGCTTAATCTCAATGTTGCCAATGACTTGCGTCACAGGCAAAAAAGCGGCGAGAGCGCCTCCCCCAGACAGGTCGGATTCGGCGATCTTAATGTGCCCGACGCCGATACCCCCTTGGCCCAGTGTGGCGTCAAGCGGAATCCAGCGGTCGTTGATCCAGGCCTCGGTCCACATGTGATAAGCGAAGCCCCGTCCCGACTTGCCGTCGTAGTAGACCAGGCCGACCGCCGCACGGGCTGGAATTTTATGAGCCCGCAGCAGGGCGATCAAGAGAACCGAGTGTTCGGTGCAGTCGCCGGCCCGCGACTTGGCGACGTCGGCTGCCGACGCGAATGCCTGGGAAAAGTCTTTTTGCTCAATCGATTGGCGGACCAGTTGTTCCAGCTCGACTGCCAGTTTCCAGGTCTGTTCGTCCGGCGTTTTCGCCTGGGCGGCAAGCTCTTGCACCAGCGGATCGTCGACTTGCACCAGGCTGCTGGCCGCGATGTCGGCGTCGGTCGGCGGCGTTTGCTGGGCCAAAGCCGCAGGAAGCGGCGTGTCGGGACGCAGGGCGATCTCGTGCAGATGAAGCGAGTTCTCCGTTACGTCGCTGGTCCATTGTCCGCCGCTGGTCGGAAAGAGCGCCGGGGAGACGTTCTTTTTGAGCGTTACCAGGTACACAGCCGACTTGCGGCTGG
Source organism: Blastopirellula retiformator (assembly GCF_007859755.1). Lineage (NCBI taxonomy): Bacteria > Pseudomonadati > Planctomycetota > Planctomycetia > Pirellulales > Pirellulaceae > Blastopirellula > Blastopirellula retiformator. The sequence continues at coordinate 1,008,566 of NZ_SJPF01000001.1, forward strand.
TATGTACCTCGGGCAGCGGCTGATCGGTCGCAACGATCGTCTCGGCGGCCAAGTCGAACTCGACCGCTTCGATCGGCGACTCGGCGAACTGTTGCGTGCAGCGGTAGATCGTCATGCCAGGACCAGGGGGCTCCGTCTTGACGGCGACGCCATTGCCGTCGACCCACATCGGCGCCTCCATAACCGTCTGCCCCTTCAGGCGAATCTGGTTGGTAACTTTCAGTAGCTCCACCTCGCTACCGTCCAGCAGTTTGACCGGCTCCTTTTCGCTGGCCACGTACTTCACTTGGCAGGCCTGGTTGATGGTCGGTACCAGCGCGGTCGTTTCGCGAGTTTCGCCCGGTTTGATCGGCGGATTCTCGAGCAGCTGCGCCGTCGCGTAAACGCCGCCCCACTCCGGTTTCCACTCGATCGGCTGGGAGAAGCTTTTGCCAGCGCCGGTTGTGGTGACGATCAGTTTTTTGCCATCGTCCGAAACCTCACCGGCGACCGAAGAGCGATTGTCCCCTTGGATGATCTGCGTTTCGTAGGAGACGAGCTGTCCGTCCGGCGTTTCGAGAAAACGATTGACGACTTGCATCTCGATCGTGATTTGTTGCCGGCGGATGGCGATGTTCTCGGTCGAAACCGACTCGATCAACTCGCGCCCCGCTTGCTGCCCGCTGCGGACCACTTCGTGCGAAGATCCGATCTTGTTGCCTTGCTGGACGACGGCCGCCCAAAGTTCACGCAGCGTTTCAGGCGACTGCAGATTGGTAACCGATTTTTTCGCGGTTTGCGGCGGAGCGGAGGGCTTCGTTTTCAGCTGGGGGATCGGCGATGGCTCGTGCTGGGCGACTTCCGGCGTGCAACCGAGCGCCAGAAACGTCGCGGTCAGAACAATCGATACCAGCGGAACATGACGGAGGATCGTATTCAACGGGGCGGCTCCTTCGATACAAACGGGACATCTGGAAGTATATCAGACAACGCGTTGCGACTCTTCATCACGCCTGTTGCAGGAAAACTTCGCCGCATCCCTGGAGTCAGCCAATTGCCGCCGATCTTTTTCAAATTGTTCGAGAGAAGGAACAAATTGGTTCAATTCACGGTGCTATGATCACTACAGAAACGACATCGGAAACATTCCAAATTGAAGTCGACGACTGGCGTTCGTCGTCATTGGGTCAGTACGGCCAACTAACTGTCGGATAGAGGGATCACTCGGGTTTTCGGGTGCGGGTAATACCCACCAGAAGGCGAGTTCACCGTTTTCGCGGGCAAGCGAGCGAAGGTCGCTCTACGATTTTTGTAACTAACAGATCCAGAACGTTCGAACCGGCGTGGTTTCCGTTCTCGAGATCATTGGAAGAGGCGGTAGAGGTCAACATGGGCTTCTTAAAACGATTTTTCAAAAACGTCTTTCACGATGGCGCGAGCATCCCAACTGGGAATAGCTTCGAACATCTGTCGGAAGAGCAGATCGAAACGCACTTGGGCGTGAATCGCTACAACGGCTTCGAGCTGACCGACGCCGTGCGACCTTCGTACGATTTGAAGGTGGTGCCGAGCCAAGGTTATCGACGCGACGTCTATCATGACGAAGAGACCCGCGCCAGCGTGCCGGTCCTGATGGCGGCCGCGACCAAGTCGGTCCTGTTCGACGTCTTTATGGACTTGCTCGAACCGCTGGGCGACGAAGTCGACGTCGTGCTCGAAACGAGCCACACCCGCGAAGGCGTCGGGCACGTTGATCTGTATCGCGAACACATCGATATGCCGGTGCTCAAGAGCATCTTGTGGGAGTACGAAGACTTGCTGTTGAATGATGGGTGCACCGGCATCGCCGTGCTCAACCCCAACATTCCGCTGGAAGTTCAGTTTGACGAACACAAGCTGTTGATTGTGTACGGCAACGAACTGACGGCCTTTGCCGAGATCCTGGATGATCGCCGGATCGAAAGCTGCGAAGAGATTCGCTTCATCACCGAAGCGGAACACGTTCACTCCTCGAGCGAAAAGTTCCAGCAGCAGTTTGAGGAACTGAAGATGCGTCTCGGAATGGATGGACACTACTGCTAACCACGCAGCCCGCAGACCCACAGTCGAACCATGAAAAGCTCTTGGCCTTGCCGCCAAGAGCTTTTTTCGTGCTAGCACCATCCATACTAACCCGAGGCGCGAGCCGAGGGAATGTGCGTCGACTTGCGAAGACGAGAGAGTCACAAGTTCTCGCACTGCCTAGATATTCAGCCTTTCTGCGCGATTCTAGCCAAATTCTCTCGGCTCGCGCCTCGGGATAGTTTTCCGCGTCGCTTCCAACCTGATCTTGCCGTGATCGCCTGTTTTTGCGAACCTTCTCCGCCCCCCTGGTCGGGGACGATCCGTTTCGATCGGTACACTTTGCGAACACAAGGCGCTTCCGGCGTGGTGCGACTGGCAATCCTGATCTCGATTCTGACTCTCTCAGTGGGCTGCCATGCGCTGCGGTTGCCTTCCTGGGTGGGAGCGGGCCGTCCGCCGGCTCAGCCGATTCAGAATCCGGCGTTCGTCCAGTTTGGCGACTACGAAGTCTTGTGGGAGCAGATCGTCGATGCGGTCGACGACAACTTCAAAATCCGTGACGAGCAGCGGGTGCGCCTGGTTGCCGGCCAGTTGACCGAGGGCCGGCTGGAGACCTTCCCGCTGATCGGTTCGACCATCTTCGAGCCATGGCGCACCGACTCGACCCGCGGTTACGAAAAGCTGGAAAGCACGCTGCAAACGATCCGCCGGACCGTGATCATTCGGGTCATGCCTGAGCAGGGCGGCTACCTGATCGACGTCGAAGTGCGGAAGGAACTGGAAGACTTACACGGGCGGAACACCGACGTCGCCGATCTCGATCTACTGCGGCACGACGGCACGCTCCGGATGGAGCAAGATGGAACGGTGCGCGAGACGACGACGCTGGGCTGGATTCCGATTGGGCGCGACTGCGAACTGGAGCAGCGCCTGATTCAAGATATTCAAGCTCGCCTGGCGGCATGCGGCGCCCCACCGCAAGAGCGGATGCCGTTGCGATTGCCGCCGCCGACCGAGTAAGCGTTCTGCTCTAGATCTCTAGCGTTTTGTTCGTCAGGCGTTGATCGTCGCGAATGCCGTGCAGCAGGATCTCTTTCAGCTCATCGCGACTGTGGCAGACTGCCCGAGGTTGGACCGTTTCGGGAGCGTCCTCGAAGTTCGCCTCTCGGAGGCTGACCGACGAACCATCCCGTTCCGAAGTCAGGATCAAGTTGCCGGCGTCGAGAATGCTGATCAGAAAATCGAGCAACGCAGGCGTCAGCTCATGTTCGACGTGGATCTTAAATTCTTCGACGTATTGCGGCTGGTAGTTGTCGCAAGTGACCTGGATGTTGGCGCCGTCGGTCAATCGGAGAAAACCGCGGGCGCCTTCGATCGGCTGCCCGGCCGCTTCGTCCAGAAGGGCCTTTACCGCCGTTTGTTCGGACGGCGTCATCGGCAAGTGTGGACGCTCCATCACGAGCTGACCGGTCGCGGGATCGATTCGTTCGATCGGGTCGCAACTCCAGTGTCGTGACGAAAGTCGGAGTTCGAGGCTCATTTCGAATCGCTCCGGTGGAGGAAAAGGTTCACTTCCACTCATTAGTGTAGCGATTTTGAGCTTCGCTGGCGAATCGAATTAACCTTTCGCCAACTTCCGCAGCGTCTCGACCCCCCGTTTCAGCGTCTCGTCCGCAGCGGCGTACGAAATGCGGAAGTGCGAATCCTGCCGACTGAAGATATTGCCCGGGATAATCAGTAGGTTGTTCTCGATCGCTTTGGTGACGAACTCGCTGCCCGTTCCCCATGGGGCTTTGGGGAAGATGTAGAAGGCGCCGTCGGGACGCGAAACTTCGTAAAGATCGCTGATTCCTTCCAGCATCATGTCGCGCTTCCGGGCATAGGCGGCGACATGCTCTCCCATGTCGACATCCAGCGCGGCGGCGCTGGCCCATTGGGCTGGTTGCGGAGCACAGACGAACGTGTACTGCTGCAACTTGATCATCGTTTCGATCACCGCCGACGGACCGTGCACGTACCCAACGCGCCAGCCGGTCATGCCATAGCTCTTGGAGAACCCGTCGATCACGATCGTTTGATCATTGAACTTGGCCGGCGAAACGAACTCGCCGTAGGTGAACGTCCGATAGATCTCGTCCGAGATCAGGGCGATGTTCTTCTCCGCCGCCAATTTGGCCAACCCTTCGACTTCCGCCGCCGAGGCGACGACGCCGGTCGGATTGGCGGGACTGTTCAGCAGGATCAGCTTCGTCTTGTCGGTGATGGCGGTTCGCACCTTTTCCAGGTCGATACGGAAGTCAGGATAGGTGCTCAACACCACCGGCACGCCGCCGACCAGTTTCACCAGCGATTCGTACATCACGAAGTAGGGATCGAAGATGACTACTTCGTCCCCAGGATTGACCAGGGCCAGCATTGACAAGACGAGCCCGCCGCTGGTGCCGGAGCAAACGAAATTGGTGCGGTCGCTATGGCCGAATTCGGCGTCGATCGCGGCCTGCAGTTTGTCGCGGAGGACCGGCATGCCTTGCGTCAGCGCGTAGCCATTCTTCCCCTGGTTGATCGCCGAGATCGCCGCCTCTTTGACCGGATCCGGAACGTCAAAGTCCGGCTGCCCGATCGAGAGGTTGATCGGGTCGGTCATTTTCGCCGCCAGGTCAAAAACTTTGCGAATGCCGCTAGAGTCAAAAGCGGCGGTACGATCGGCGATCCAAGGATGGCTCATGGGGCTTCCACAAAAAACAGAAACCGCCTTATCTGTGGGCGGCGAAGGAGCGAAATATCGAAACGCAGTATGACCTAGATCAACTGACTCGACAAGCTGCGGTCATCCCGGCTAAGGCGGGTCAAGAGGAGCGTTACGACCCCCAAAGCGTCGGCCGTCGGCAACTGGTTTCGCCACCAATAGCGACCGCTCGGCTCGACGCCAAGTTGGCAATCTTGCTCCAAAATCGTGGCGAACATGGCGCCGCGACCCGCGGCGGAGGGAACATGAGTGACGCCAGCGGGCGGTTCCAGCGGCGAGGCGACCCGGAGCGGTCGATCTTCCCAAGCGGCCGCTTCTTCGATCAGCAGGGGTGACAGTCGCGACGGCAGCACGCGATAACCGCGCTCTTCAAACACCTCGATCGACTCGCCGCAGCCGTCGATCCAAACGCCAAAATCGGCCTGCTGCCGCTGGATCGCCGCGGCAACGCGGACGCTTCGCTCGCCGCCGCTGGGGAGGACCGCCAGTTCGCAATTCGAGCGGTCGATCAATTGCCGCAGTTGGCGAATGGCGCCAAGCGACGGCGACTGCGCCACGAGCCGCAGGGGACGCAGCGCACGATGGTACGCGGCGTACCGCTGGAGGTAGGCCGACCCCAATTCGATTTCGCGCAGCACGCCTTGCCGTCGGGCCGGAGCGAGCGGCTGATGCGGAGCAAGGTGGCGCTGCAGTCGCGCCAGTTGCTCTTCGGTAAATGGGGCGCCGCCGCCGCCAAACAACGCAACCGCGATCTGTCGCAGGTCGCCGCTGGGCGTGCTTAGCAATAGGCCGCCGGCCAGGTTGCGTTGATCGATCGTCCAGGCAACTTCGGCGCAGGTCGGATCGGTCGCCAATTGAACGTCCAGGCCTGCTCTGCGCCAGATCGCGACGATCGCTTCGGCCTGATCGACGGCGGCCGAGTGGGCGGTCGCCAACAGCAAAGGGGCGCTGAGCGGCTGCGTTAAACAGCGACAGAAGGCGGCGGCGATCTGGGCGGCCACCGTCGGCGAGAACTCGTGGAAGAGGTCGGCGACGAGGCCTTCGTGCTGAAACAGCTGGGTGATGGGCGCCTGGGGAGGGACTTGTCGCCAAGCGTCGGCGATCTGGGCGGGGACGCCTGACTGGTCCTCACGCTGGGGACAATTGCGACACGCCGGATAGAACTGGGCTAACCGCGCTAAATGGGCGCCCCGGCTGATCGAGACAGTCTCGCCAGGGCAGCAAAAGGTCGCGTTTTCCCGCTGTTCGTTCATTGTGCGGGCACTCTACTCTGGCGGCGGCCTTGAGGTCAATCGAAACGTCTCCGGAAATGCCGATTCTGCGGCCGATGGCGACGGTAGCGCCTAGATTTTTGCACGATTTCGTGCGTGAAAGATGGCATCCGAACGATTTGTCATTAGCTGCGACCTACCTTTTGGGGTCAGACGCATTACTTGCGCGCTCGATAACAGTTAGTGAGAAATTCGATGAACCAACGTCGCGGAGCTCGATATGTCGATCCTTCGGTGCAAGGAGGGATCGTGCTGCGGATGCTGTTTTACTGGACCACGTTCTTCCTCGTCGGTCTGGCGATCGCATTCGCCGTGCAGGTTCTCTGCAATCCGTTGGAGCCGATGAGCGCCCACCTGGCGTCGGTTTGGCAAAACCAGGGGCCGTTTATCCTGGCGGCGTTCTGTCTGCTGCCGATTTACACGTTCGACCTGATTCGCTTCAGTCATCGCTTTGTCGGTCCGATTATCCGTTTTCGCCGCGTCGTCAATGAAGCGGTCGAAGGGGACGTTCCCCCGCCATTTAATCTGCGGGACAAGGACTACTGGAAGGAATTCGCTGTGGACCTAAACCGGCTGTTCGATCGTCTGCGTAGCGGACGAGCGCCGCAGGAGAGCTAGACGATGCGACGCCCCAAGACAAATCGATCGCGACGCGGTATGGCGGTGGCCGAATTGGCCATTTGTTTGCCGGTCGTCGTGCTGATCCTGATGGCGGCGATTCAGGGCGCCGAGATGATGTTCCTGAAACAATCGGTTGCGATCGCCGCGTACGAAGGTTGTCGCGCCGCACTACAGCCCAACGCCACCAATCAACATGCGCTGAGCGCCACTTCGTCGGTCCTGGCCGATCGCAATATTCAAGGGGCGAATATCGACCACTCCAATTTTGAAAACGCGAAAACCGGCAAAGACGTGACGATTTCGATCACGATTCCGGTCGCCGCGAATTCGACCCTGCAAGGTTGGATGTTTTCGCCACCGACGATTACGTCATCGGTCACGATGATGAAAGAGTACTAAGAGGCGTCCTATGTCGCATTACAAACCACAATTCGCCATTTGCCGCCTGGCCGAGCGTTGTCGAGCAGGCGTGCGTCGTTGCCTGGGAGCTGAGGCGAACTGTCGCAAGACGACGCTGGCGCCGAAACGCATTCGAACGCAGCGGCGTAGCGGTCTTCCGCATCGAACCGGCGCGGCGTTAGTTGAGTTGGCGTTCGCCGGCCCTATCCTGTTTATGTTCATCCTGGCCTGCTTTGAGTTTGGTCGTTTGACGATGATTCGCCACACCGCGGACAACGCAGCGTACGAAGCGGCCCGCTATGCAATGGTGCCGGGAGCGACTTCGGCCGAAGCGGTTGACAAGGCGACGCAATTGCTGGCGACGGTCGGCGCGCGGAAAGTCGAAGTCGACGTCAATCCGAAAGTGCTGGCCCCAGAGACGAAGACAATCACCGTGACGGTTCGCGTTCCGATTGCCGGCAACAGTTGGGTGGCGCCCAAGTATTTCAGCAGCTACGCGATCGAAGCGACCTCGCACCTGGCGACAGAACGCTACAACCCCGATTAGTAAATGACGTTCAAGATGAAATCTCGAAACAAACGCCCGGCAAATCGTCGCCGCGGCGCCATCCTTATCCTGGTCGCATGTCTGCTGCCGGTCATTTTGTGGATGGCGGCGTTCTGCGTCGATGTGGCGTACATGCAGCTGACCCGCACCGAACTGCGGATCGCAACCGACGCCGCCGCACGCGCTGGCGCACGAACCTTGAGTTTGGAGCAAGACGCAAGTCTGGCTCACGCCGCCGCGATTGAATACGCCGCCAAGAACAACGTCGCCGGCAATACGCTGACGCTCGCCGATAGCGACGTGCAGATCGGCTTGTCGGTCCGAAAGGACGACGAGGGCCGTTTCGAGTTCTCGCCCGGCGGTACGCTGCTCAACTCCATTAACGTGACGGGATGTCGAACGCAGCAAGCGCCCGATGGCGCCGTTCGGCTCTATTTGACTCCAATTTTTGGGCATGAGTTTTTTCAACCGGTCGCCGACGCGACCGCCTCGCAGATCGACCGCGACATTGCGTTGGTGGTCGATCGGAGCGGTTCGATGACGTGGCGTATCGATCGTAGGACCTACGAGTACGGCTGGCGAAGTAACGACCCTGTTCCAGCCCGAGCCCGCTGGTGGGCGCTGGTCGATTCGGTCGACGGCTTTCTGTCGGAATTGGAATCGACGCCCCAACTTGAGCTGGTTTCGTTATCGACCTACAACAGCGGCGCATCGATTAACAAAAACCTGACCGACAAGTACTCGAAGATCTCGAAAGCCCTCGACAAATATTCGAAACACTATCCCGACGGTTCGACCAATATCACCGCCGGAATGGATCGCGGGATCCAAACGCTGCAGAACAAGAAATACGCGCGTCCCTACGCGTCGAAAACGATGGTGGTGATGACGGATGGTAACCACAACTACGGCAGCAGCCCAACCAACGCCGCCTATGATGCGGCCGAGAACGACATCGTGGTCCATACGATCACCTATAGCAACAGCGCCAATCAATACTTGATGCGAGAAGTCGCCCGGATCGGCGGAGGCCAGCATTGGCACGCTCCCGGAGAAGAAGACTTGGAAGAAATCTTTCGTGAGATCGCCCGCAACGCACCGACGTTGTTGACGTATTAACCTTGTTCGCCCTCAGGCGACGACCCCTTAGAGTCCCAGACCAAACTTTTACTTTTGCGGCAGGAGCGAATAAAATGGCTAGTGCAGTAGTTCTTGAGAACCCGAAGACCGAGAAGAAGTCGAACAGCGCCACAGCGCTGCGCCAGGAGCTGGAATCGCTCAAGGCCGAAGTCGCGGCGATCAACAAATCGCAAGCGGTGATCGAATTCGAGTTGGACGGTACGATCATCACGGCCAACGACAACTTCCTGGACGCCGTCGGCTACTCGCTGGGCGAGATCCAAGGGAAGCATCATCAGATGTTCGTCTCGGCCGAAGTCGCTCGCAGCGGCGAATACCGCCAGTTCTGGGATCGTCTGAAAAATGGCCAATATGACGCCGGCGAATACCAGCGGTTCGGCAAGGGAGGAAAGGAAATCTGGATCCAGGCCTCTTACAATCCGATTCTGGATGAAAATGGTCGCCCGGTGAAGGTGATCAAGTTCGCCTCGGACATCACGGCCGAGAAAAACCGCGCCGCCGATTGCGAAGGCCAGATCGCCGCGATCAGCAAATCGCAAGCGGTGATCGAGTTCAACACGGATGGGACGATCATTCGCGCCAATGACAACTTCCTGCAGACGGTTGGCTATACCCTGCCAGAAATCGTTGGTCAACATCACCGCATGTTCGTCGAAGACGAGTATGCCCGCAGTCGCGACTACCAGGAATTCTGGAACCGTCTGGGCCGTGGTGAGTACGGTTCCGGCGAATACAAACGGGTCGGCAACGGCGGCAAAGAGATCTGGATTCAAGCCTCCTACAACCCGATTTTCGATCTAAATGGCAAGCCGTGTAAGGTGGTCAAATATGCCACCGACATCACCGCTCAGAAACTGGAAAGCGCCAACTTCTCTGGCCAGATCGCAGCGATCAGCAAGTCGCAGGCGGTGATCGAATTCAACATGGACGGGACGGTTATTGACGCCAACGACAATTTCCTGGGCGCCGTCGACTATTCGCGTTCGGAAATCGTCGGTCAGCATCACCGGATGTTCGTTGAAGACGATTACGCCAGAAGCCGCGACTACCAGGATTTCTGGGCTCGGCTGAACCGCGGCGAGTTTGACTCGGGCGAATACAAGCGAATTGGCAAAGGCGGGAAAGAAATCTGGATCCAGGCTTCCTACAATCCGATCTTCGACCTCAACGGCAAGCCGTTCAAAGTGGTCAAATACGCCTCGGACATCACCGCCCAGGTTAACCTGCGTCACGACATGGCGACGTTGATTGAAGACGTGAACGAGAACGCGAACCAGTTCAGCGCTACTTCCGGCACGGTCAGCGAAACCTCGCAGATGCTTGCTCAAGGCGCCCAGACGCAAAGCGCCGCCGTGGAAGAGATCAGCGCTTCGACGCAAGAGTTGATCTCGTCGATTAGCGGCATTCGCGATCGTTCGTCGGAAACCAATCGTCTGTCGGCCGACACCAATCAGATCGCCGTCGAAGGTGGTCAGGCGGTCACCAAGTCGGGCGAAGCGATGGACCTGATCAAGGCCTCATCGGAACAGATCAGCGAGATTATTCAGGTCATCTCGGAAATCGCCAGCCAGACCAACCTGTTGGCCTTGAACGCGGCGATCGAAGCGGCTCGCGCTGGCGAACATGGTCTCGGCTTTGCGGTCGTCGCCGACGAAGTTCGCAAATTGGCGGAACGATCGAGCGATGCGGCGAAGGAGATTTCGTCGTTGATCAAAGAGTCGACCTCACGCGTCAACAACGGCGTCGAGCTGAGCGCGCAGGCCGGAAACGCCCTGCAGCGGATTGTCGCTGCGGTCGAATCGACCTCGGGTAAGATCACCGAGATCGCCATCGCCGCCGACGAGCAGATGAATATGGCGAACGAAGTTTACGGCGCCATCCAGCAAGTTGCCGATGTGACCGAGCAGGCCACCGCCGCCAGCGAAGAACTGGCCGCCAGCAGCGAAGAATTGGGCGCGCAAGCGGTCGTCCTCCGCGACCTGGTCGACAACTTCGGCAAAAAGAATTAGTAACGTCTCGTTAATAGTTCATCAGAATGTCCATAAACGGCGCCCGTAATCCTACGGGCGCCGTTTTTTTTTTTTTCTTGGCGGCCGCACGTCCGGAAAACCACTGGACAATGGCGCCGATTTCGTCGAAACTGAAGGGAAACTCTGCACGATCCCGCCTAACGCGATTCCCTCCTGTCGCCGGAATTCTTATGCACCCGCCCGCTTTTGTTATCCGCAGCTCGCTCTGGCTATCGATCTTAGCGTTGGGCCTGTTTAGCAGTCAGGCGACGATCGCAGCAGACGGGGAGCCAACCAGTGCGGTTTCGCCCGACCATGCCGCCGAGATGAAGGCTGGACTCGCTCTCTTCAAAGCGAACGTAGGAAAGACGCTAACGGCCAGTTGTCTCCAGTGCCACGGCGGCGAAAGCGTCAAGGCCGACTTCGATCTATCAACCCGCGACAAGTTGCTAGAATCCGGCTATGTTGAGCCAGGCGACGCCGCCGGCAGTTACTTGCTGCCGCTGCTGCGTCATGAAGAAGAGCCGCACATGCCGCTGCGTGCCGAAAAACTCTCCGACGAATCGATCGCAGCCATCGCCAAATGGATTGACCTCGGGGCGCCGTACGATACGCCGCTAGTCGGCGAAGACTCCGCCGCGAAAGGGGCAGGGGATCAGGCGAGCGATTTCTGGTCGCTACAGCCGCTGGACACGATCGCTCCGCCGGCGACCTCATCCGACTGGACGAAGTCGCCGATCGATCGATTTGTGCTGGAGAGGTTAAACGAGCAAGGGATCGTCCCCAATCCAACGGCTGATCGCCGCACGCTGATTCGCCGCGTCTATTTTGACTTGATCGGGCTGCCGCCAACGCTGGAAGAGGTCGCTGAGTTCGCTGCCGACAAGGATCCGCAAGCTTACGAAAAACTGATCGATCGCTTGCTCGCTTCGCCCCAGTATGGCGAACGGTGGGCGCGGCACTGGATGGACGTCGCCCGTTTCGCCGAGTCGTTTGGTTACGAGCAAGACACCGACCGCAAGCACGCCTATCACTATCGCGACTTCTTGATTCAGTCGCTGAACGAGGATCTTCCTTACGATCAGTTTGTGGCGTGGCAATTGGCGGGGGACGAGATCGCTCCTGAAAACCCGCTGGCGCAGATGGCGACGGGGTTCTTGGGCGCCGGGGCGTTTCCGACGCAGTTGACCGAAGCGGAATTCGAACAGGCCCGCTATGACGAACTGGACGACGTCGTCGCCACGACCGGCACGGCGTTCCTTGGTTTGACGATCGGTTGCGCTCGCTGCCATGACCATAAATTTGATCCGATCTCATCGCACGACTATTACCGCATGGCCTCCACCTTCACGACGACCATTCGTAGTTTGGCGGAGATTGACGTGCCGACCGATGGAGAAGCGAAGCCGGTCACCGTACAGGTGAATACCGAAGGGGGAAAGAAGATTCCGCACCTGGCCGACAGTCGCGGCTTCCCTCATTTCTACACATCGACACACTTTCTGACTCGCGGCGACGTCACTCAGAAGGGTGAAGTCGCCGAGTTCGGTTTTCCGGCGGTGCTCACCTACGGGAATTCGCGCGAGCATTGGCAGGCGGAGGTAACGCCAGGCGAATCGGCTCTCAGCTATCGTCGCACGGCGCTGGCCAACTGGATTACGGACACCGAGACGGGCGCCGGCGGATTGTTGGCCCGCGTGATCGTCAATCGTTTGTGGCATCATCACTTCGGCCGCGGTATCGTCTCGACGCCGAGCGACTTTGGCGTCCAGGGAGACGCTCCCAGTCATCCCAAACTGCTCGAGTGGTTGGCGGTCGACCTGGTTCATAACGGCTGGCGACTGAAGCGGATGCACAAACAGATCATGACCAGCCAGACCTACATGCAAGCGAGCGCCGCATCGCCCGAGCAATTGGCGGCCGATCCGCAGAATGGGCTGCTGTGGCGGCATACGCCGAGAAGACTGGAAGCGGAGGCGATTCGCGACGCGATGCTGTCGGTCTCGGGAGAGTTGGATGCAACGATGTTCGGACCGGGGACGCTTGACGAAGGGATGAAGCGCCGCAGCATCTACTTCTTCATCAAACGGAGCAAGTTGATCCCGACCATGATGCTGTTCGACTGGCCGGAACACCTGGTCAGCATCGGCAGTCGCAGCGAAACGACGACGGCGCCGCAAGCGCTGTCGATCATGAATAGTCCGCAGACGCGGAGCTATGCCGAGAGCTTCGCGAAATCGCTGCCGACAGGCTCGCTGGAAGAGCGAATTGTCGCAGCCTACCAGAAGGCGGTTCAGCGCGATCCGACCGAACTAGAGCTGAAAACTGCCATTGCGTTCGTCGTCGCTCAGTCGAAGCGAGACGGAAAGGGTGGCGCAGACGGAGCTTTGGTTGACCTGTGCCAGGCGCTGTTTGGATTGAACGAATTCATCTACATCGACTAAAGGCGAAACTGATGCACGACATTCATACGCTGCAAACCCGTCGCCAATGGTTGGCTCGCTGCGGCGGAGGCGCTGGTCTGTTGGGCCTGGCGACGCTTTTGCAGGGCGAGGGTTTGCTGGCGGCCGATACGACGGCTCTGAATCCGCTCGCGCCGAAGCAGTCGCATTTTCCCGCCAAGGCGAAGCGGGTGATCTGGATCTTCGTCAACGGCGGTCCCAGTCAGGTTGATACTTGGGACTACAAGCCGGGGCTCGACAAATGGGCCGGCAAGTCGCTGAAAGAATTTGACGGCACGTTTGAAAACACGACCGGGTTCTTCCAGGATAAGGTCGGCAAGCTGATGCCGTCGCCGTTCAAGTTCACGCCTCGCGGCGAGAGCGGCAAGATGGTCTCGGAGATCTTTCCGAAGCTGGGAGAGCATGTCGACAAGATGGCCTTCATCCATTCGGGCTTCACCGAGTCGAATAACCATAGCCCGGCCTTGTTCATGATGAACACCGGGATGGCGCGGATGGGATTTCCCGGCGTCGGGTCATGGGTGACCTACGGATTGGGGAGTGAGAACCTGGATCTGCCTGGCTTCGTCGTGATGAGCGATCCGCTGAACCGCGGCTTGCCTAAGGGGAGCGCCGCCAACTGGGGCGCTGCGTTCCTACCGGGCGTTTATCAGGGAACCCATTTGCGGCCGAGTGGTCCGCCGATTGATAACCTCTCGCGTCCCGAGACGCTGTCCGTTGGCGGCCAACGGGCCCAGCTGGATTTGCTCAAGCAGTTGAACCAACAGCACTTCGCGGGGCGCCAGGCCGAGACCGAACTGGCGGCGCGGATCGAGAGTTTTGAGCTTGCCTATCGGATGCAGTCGACCGCTCCGGACGCGATCGACATTTCGCAGGAACCGGAACATATCACCAAGCTATATGGCGTCGACGAAAAACAGTGCGGGCACTTCGCCAAGCAATGCCTGGTTGCGCGGCGGATGGTCGAGCGAGGCGTGCGGTTCGTGCAAATCTATTCCGGCGGAATGGAAAACCAACGAAGTTGGGACGGGCACATCGACATCAAAGGGAACCACAGTCAGTTTGCCGGAGAAACCGATCAGCCAGTTGCGGCGCTACTGACCGATCTCGCCCAGCGGGGGCTGTTGGACGAGACGCTGGTGATCTGGTGCGGCGAGTTCGGGCGATTGCCGATCGCCCAGACCGGCGAGAAGCCGGGCCGCGATCATAACCCGCATTGCTTTACGGCCTGGATGGCCGGCGGCGGCGTCAAAGGAGGCGTCAGCTACGGCGAGTCGGACGAAGTCGGCTACAAGGCGATGGTCGATAAGGTGCACGTCAACGACCTGCACGCAACGATCCTGCATTTATTGGGCATGGATCACGAGAAGCTGACCTACAAGTACAACGGTCGCCGCTTCCGACTAACCGACGTCGCCGGCGAAGTGCTGCATCCGATCATTGGTTGAGACTCATAGCCCGAGGCGCGAGCCGAGCGAATGTGCCAGGCCCAATAATTGGCTTGATGCCGCTGTTCTAGCGAGATGGACAACGCATTCATTGCCACGAAGACGTGACAACGGCGACGTGGCAACGGCGCCCTTGAAGTATTACGCCGGCAAGTGCTTTTGAATCGCCGCCAGGGCTGACGGGTTGCCGTTGATTTGGCCCCGGAACGTGTTCAAGTTCTGACGGAACTGCGCCAGGCGTTCCATGAAACTGGCGAGATGCTTTTTCGAGAAGCTTTCGATCGTCGACCAGTCGCCGACGCCCATTTGCCGCAGAAAGTGCGAATTGATCATTTGCTCGTGATGCGATTCTTCCGGCAACGCCAAGACTGGTTTGCCGAGATAGATCGCTTCGCCAAGCGACTGATTGCCGGCGGCGCCAACCATCGCGTCGCAACCAGCCAAGTCGCGGACGAAGCCATCTTCGCTGATGTCGAAGAACCGCAGATTGCCTTGATCTTTTTGTTTGCCGAGGCCGTAGACTCGCACTTCGCGGTCGCAGCCTTTCAGCAGTTCGATCGCTTCCGGCGGCATCGAGCGGCGGACGTACGACAGCAGGTAACCTTGTTCGCTTGTTTGCGCCTCTTCCAGCTCTTTGCGGAGCAGGGGACCGACCTGGGTGACGTTCTCCCAGCCGGGACGCAGCGGCGAGGTGAAGAAAGAGGAAACGATCGTCTCGGCATGATCGACGTGGTGCGCCTTGACGACGAAGCTCATCATCCAGGCATACCACTGGAGCGTTTTCGGCAAAGTCGAAAGATCGTAGGCGAGCAGGAAGTCTTGGTGGTTCAGGCTGATCACCGGAACGCCGGTCTTACTGGCCGCTTTGGGCAAGATCGGCTCGAAGTCGGTAATGACCAGGTTCGGCTCTTCGCGGCGAATCGTCTTGGCCATATCGCGGGCGAAGCCGTTCAGCCTGGCCAGAAAGCCGAGGCCGCGGAAGATCGATTTCGACAGGTCCAAACGACCGCGGGTATAGTAGAACCGAAGCCCAGGAAGGCGACGAACCTCGACGTTGGGCGTGTGGGCGTTGTCGTTGTAGATCGGCGCGAGAAAGTCGTACGCCTGATCTGGGGCGAGGAGCACCATTTCGTGCTCTGGTCGAAGGCGTTCGACCATGGTGCGAACGCGGGCCGCATGGCCGCGTCCTTCGCCCGACATACTGTAAAATATTTTCGCCACGGTTCGTTTCATCCTCTAATAGAATCAACGGTCGTTGATAATTCTATCGATCTCAGGCCGGGATCGTCGAGTCGAACTTGAAGGTATTCGGTTTAGTTTCGGTCTTTATTCAAGCGTGGTCTTATACGCTGACGGGCGCCGCTTGTTCTGAGCCGATCAACATGTTGCGCAGGATCTCCCCTTGTTCTAATACGAACTCCGAGGAGTCGTCGATCGAAACGGCGGTTTCTGCGTGTTGCATATCAACGATTTCCAGCCGCCCATCCTCATACTCAATCAGCGCGGTTGCGTTTTCGATCCAGTCGCCGGTGTTGCAATACATGACGTCGCCCCGCTGATCCATCGCAGGCGTATGGATATGGCCGCAGACGACCCCTTGGCAGTTCTGGTCGCGGGCATGATTGACCAGGTTGGTCTCGAAGTCGCTGACGAAGGTGACCGCCGCTTTGACCCGCTTTTTGACCATCGCGGCTAGCGGCAGGCCCCGCAACTTGAAATAGCGCCGCCAGTCGTTGATTCGCTGGTTCAGCCAACACAAAGAGTCGTATGCGAACGAACCAAGGACCGAGAGCCACTTCGCTTTCGTCTCGACCTGATCGAACTTGTCGCCATGCGTCACCAGAAAGCGGCGGCCGCGGGGACAAGCGTGGATGAATTCGTCGGAGATCTCGACAAAGCCGAAATTGAAATGAAAATCGCGTAAGAAGTCGTCGTGATTGCCCGGAGCATAGCGGATCTTTGAGCCCGCCTCCGACATTTCAAACAGGCGACTCAGGATGGCGTTATAGATAGGCTCCCAATGCCAACGTTTACGCAACCGCCAGCCGTCGATGAAATCGCCGACGATATAGACGTAATCGGGATCGTGCCGATTCAACAGGTCGAGCAGCGGCTCGACGCGTGCGTACCGACAACCGAGGTGAACGTCGCTGATGAATAGCGTGCGGACGCGGCTGGTCTTCATGGCTTGGCGATTCATGGCGGGGTCCCTCCCGGCCCTTGTTGCTTATGGGGGTTGGTTCGTTATAACAGCGCGCCGTCGATGGCGTCTTTCCCAACCTCCTTAGAATCGTCGTCGCCGACCGCGTGTACTGCGTGAATGCGGGGTGAATCTCTGGTAAAGGGTTCTTTTAGACTTCTTCAAGAAGTCGTTTGCTGTGAACCGGCTAAGTGAGACGCCAAACTCGTAACTCTCATTTGCAGATAAGGTTACGATGGTTCGCAGGCAATCAATTGCGTGGAAAACTTCGCGCATAAAAGAAGAGGCGAGCCTATGCGACTCGCCTCCAAATTCAGACATCCAACTTTTTCCGCCCCATCGATCCGCCGCGCATCGCAGGTCGCCGGAAGAGCGTTAGTGGAACGATTGTCCCATTAGCAGTCCGTTGATTTTCTCGACGGACTGCGTGATCGCAGGGATGCGATCCCAAAATAGCGATGTAAGTCGTTATTTTGCGAGCCGCGAAGAGCTACGCTCTGAGCCTGGCGAGGTTGGAAAATGCCACGATGGCATTTTTCAACAGGCAGTTAGCTGGACGGCTCTCCCTTGTAGAGCTTTCGCCCGATCGACGAATGGTAGATCGTCCAGGGGCTGTCGGTGTTGACGTCTTCCTTCATTAACTGACCGTAGCTGATCACATGGGCGTCGAGCGTATCGAGATAGTTAAGCGCCAAAGCTTCGAGCGTCATCGGCACCTTGGGACTGCCGAACTCAAGCTTGCCATGATGGCTGACCACCATGTGTTTGACGCGCAGGACCAGCTCTTGCGGAATCGCCTCGCCGCCGAGCTTTTCGGCCTCGGCCGCTTTCTGGTCGATTAGGCTGACGCCCATCACCAGGTGACCGATCAACTGGCCTTCGTCGCTGTAGGACAAACCTTTGTCATACGACAACTCGTCGATCTTGCCCAGATCGTGCGTGAACGCGCCGATCAGCAGCAGGTCGGCGTCGACCTGCGGATAGAACGGGACGATTGCCTGGGTCACCTTCATCAGGTTGACGACATGTTCCAGCAGGCCGCCATGGTAAGCGTGGTGGTTTTTAACGCCGGCCGGAGCGCGGCAAAACCGCTGCATGAACTCTTCGTCGATCAGGAAGCACTCGGCCAGGTTTCGCAGGTGCGGGTTCTTCATGGCCCGCAGCATGCCAGCCAACTCACCGCGGAGGCGATCGATTTCGGCGCCGCCGAGTTGCACAAAGTGGGATTCGTCGACATCCTTGGGGTCGACCCGGTCCAGGCTGGTGACGATGATTTGCATCGCGCCGTTGTAGAACTGCGAGGTTCCCTGGACTCGAACGTAATCGCCATCCTCAAACTTGCGATAGACGTGGTCATTGGCGTTCCACATCATGCCGTTGACCTGCCCCGACTTATCACTGATCTGCATCTGCAGATAAAGATTGCCTTGGCGATTGGGGCGAAGCTGTTTGCTGGAAACGAGATAGACCTCGTCGATTGTTTCGTTTTCGCCCAAACTGGCGATTTCGCGTCGCGACATCTACTGCTCTCTCTCGCTGACTGACCCAGAAAGGGTCTTTCTTCATTAATACGCCGCATCGTTAGGCTGGCAAACGACACGGGAAAAGTGCAGGATTCTAGGGGGGGGATCATATTCCTTCAAGGACGTAACCCTGCCCAAGGGTGGCATTTGTGGAGAAATGCGCCTAATCGCAGCGAGATCCCCCCGAGGAAGCCGCGTTGTCACCATGAACTTATATCCCCTAGAATGCGACCTTTACCCGGTTAGATAAAATTGCAAGGTGAAGAAGTATTCCCATGGCGAAGGCTCCCCAAAACGCGATTTCTCCGACGCGAGCCGATGATTATCCCGAGTGGTATCAGCAGGTGATCAAGGCGGCCGATCTGGCCGAAGTCTCGCCGGTTCGCGGCTGCATGGTGATTAAGCCGTGGGGATGGTCGATCTGGGAAAACATGCAGTCGGTCCTGGACGGCATGTTCAAAGAAACTGGCCACGAAAACGCCTACTTTCCGCTCTTTATCCCGATGAGCTACCTGGAAAAAGAGGCGGAGCATGTCGACGGTTTCGCCAAAGAATGCGCCGTCGTAACGCATCATCGCCTGGAGCCGGGCCCCAACGGCGGTTTAGTGCCGGCTGGTAAGTTGGATGAACCGCTCATCGTTCGCCCGACCAGCGAAACGATTATCGGGGCGATGTACGCGAAATGGGTCCAGTCGTATCGCGATCTGCCGATCTTGATCAATCAATGGGCCAACGTCGTCCGCTGGGAACTGCGGACCCGCATGTTCCTGCGAACCGCCGAGTTCCTGTGGCAAGAAGGGCACACCGCTCACGCGACCGCCGAAGAAGCGATCGCCGAAACCCGACAAATGCTGGAGGTCTACGCCGATTTCGCCGAGAACTACATGGCGATGCCGGTGATAAAGGGCGAAAAAACGTCTTGGGAGCGTTTCCCTGGCGCGTCGATGACGCTCAGCATCGAAGCGATGATGCAGGACCGCAAAGCGCTGCAGGCCGGTACGTCGCACTTCCTGGGGCAAAACTTCTCGAAGGCCCAGGAGATCAAGTTCCAGTCGCAGGAAGGGACCGAGGAATACGCCTGGACGACTTCGTGGGGCGTTTCGACTCGTCTGGTCGGCGGCTTGATTATGACTCACAGCGACGACGACGGGCTGATCTGCCCGCCGCGTCTGGCGCCGAAGCATATCGTGCTGCTGCCAATCTACCGCAGCGACGAAGAGCGAGCGACCGTCCTGGCGTACGTCGATCAATTGAACGCCGAACTGAAGAGAGTGCAGTATCACGGCGCTCCGATCCGCGTGCTGGTCGACGACCGCGACATCCGCGGCGGCGAAAAGACCTGGCAACATATCAAGAAGGGAGTGCCGTTACGTGCCGAAATCGGCCCGCGCGACGTCGCCGGCGACAGCGTCTTTCTGGCCCGCCGCGATCAGTCCCCCAAAGATAAGAAGGGAACGCCGAAAGCGGAGCTAGTCGCCACGATCACGACGCTGCTCGACGAAATCCAGGCCAATCTCTACAACCGGGCGAAGCAGTTGCGAGACGAAAACAGCCGCACGATCGACAAGCTGGAAGATCTGGTCGCCTATTTTACGCCGAAGAACAGCGACCGCCCCGAGATTCATGGCGGTTTCGCCTATTGCCACTGTGCCGACGACAAAGCGGTCGAAGAAGAGCTGAAGAAGCTGAAGCTGACGGTTCGCTGCATTCCGATCGAAGGAGAGGACGAACCGGGCCAATGCATCTTTACCGGCCAACCGACGCAGCGTCGGGCGGTGATCGCCAAGGCGTACTAGTCGCTGCGGCGCTTGGCAGGGGCCATCTACGAAAAGAGGCCGCAACCAGTTGGTTCCGGCCTCTTTGTTTTTCAAGCTGCTGGGAGTCGCGACTTACGGCATCTCAAAGACGGTCGCGTCCGCCATGCCGTTCAGCTGAATCCAGACAATATCGTCGATGGTCAACGGAATCGCTTTGACCGAACCGTCTCCCAGGCCGCAGAGAATCACGTTGTGGGCCGTCGAGGCGCCAAACTCGGAGGCGTTGATCTCTCCAGCCGCCATGTAGACGGGGGTGATCAGCTGGGGACCGGTCGCGATTCCGCTGGCGCCGGTGTAGCCGGACGAGTCGCCATCGTAGTCGATCCAGCCCAAAGCTTGGCTGCCGCTGCCGGTGTGGTAAGCGCCAACCAGGGCGGTCCGGGCGTAAGCGTCGCTCAGGAAGCGTTCGTCGCCGCTCGTCGCGTCATAGCCAGCGACGGTCGTTTCTGAGATGTAAATCGTGTTGGACGCGCCATCTTTAACTTGAGCGTTCTTCGTCGAACGACCCGGACGGAAGACGCCGTTGAGATCCATACGAGCGCCGCTGTTGAGCGGCGTCGTCGACCAAGCTGCTGGACGACCAGCCGAAGCGGTGTACTGGTTGCCGGTCGTCAAGTTGGAAACGTAACCTTCCGAGCCAGCGTAGTTCGACGGGGTGAAGGCGCCCAGTTCGGTCCCTGGTTCGCCATTGGCGTCCGACGGACAGACCAGAAGCTCCAATTTCGTGCCCAGCAACGACGTATTCGTGCCAGACACGGCCGGAATGCCGAAATTCAGGCGATCGTGCAGCGCCGACTGTTCAACTTCGGGCAGAATCTGGGCGATCCAGCTGAAGTGACCAGCAGTTGTGGAGGATTCGGAGACGGTGGAGGCCATCGGCAGCGAACCATGAGTCGCCTCATAGTTGTTCAAGGCCAACATCAAGTTCTTTTCATTGTTCGTGCACGAGGCGCGGCGAGCCGCTTCGCGAGCTTGCTGCACCGCCGGAAGGGTCAAACCGACCAGGATGCCGATGATCGCGATCACGACCAAAAGTTCTACGAGGGTAAAACCGCGACGCAGGCGGTTACCCGGGACGTGGCGCAACATAAATAAGAGCCTTCCGGAATATCGAGTGACTGTCGGATGAGGAGTGGAGGAGGAGCTGGTCCCTGAAGGTTTCATTGTGCCCCAATTATTCGCACGCCACAAGAGAATTGCCAGCCTCGGTTTCCGTAAGGCTATCAATCCCCCCAAGCGATGCAAAAAGGGCCTCGCTGGCGGATTGTATACCCCGCAGGGGGAGTCTTTGCGCGATTTGTGACAGTTTTGGGTGGTTTGTATCCGCCTAGGAGAGATGCGTGGAGTCTGTTGGTCACGCAAAGATGTTCTAGCGCTAGTGAGATCTTTAGATTCTGCGGGCTTTGATCTCGATAAACCCATTAAACCTGCATCAGGTGCGAATGGCTGCGCTCGAGGCGGAATGCCGACGGCGGCGCTCCCGAAGCGGAGAATCGGGAAGCGTGGCGTTCAAGCTGAAGCAGCCTCATAGGTATCGCGGAGGCGATTCCCTGCGTCGAATAAGTAAATCCTGGGATTTGGAGGGAGTTCAGATGAAAACGGATTGGAAGCGGGCATTGCTCGCTGTCGGCATGCTGGTCGGATCGACCGGTTTCGCCGTTGCTCAACAACCCGGCTACTACAATGCCGGTAAAGTGAGCTACGTTGGCGAAGCTGTCACCGTCAGCGATTGCGGATGTGCCACGGACACGGCTTGTGGCTGCGACACTTCCTGCGGTTGCAGCACGGGCTGCGACAGCTGCTGTGGAATCGATTGGTTCCCCTGCTGCGAACATGGCGATCAATGGCAGCTTTTTGGCACCAATGATTGCGGACTGACGATTGGTGGTTGGGTTTCGGCTGGCTTTTATGCCAACGCCGGCGGCGTGAAGTCGAACACGGGTAACGCCCCGGTTCCTTTCCGCGGCATCTCCAACACGCCGACGGTCGATCAGGTTTGGATCTACGCCGAAAAGGCCGCGGACGCCGAAACCTACTGCTTC
Source organism: Blastopirellula retiformator (assembly GCF_007859755.1). Taxonomy (NCBI): domain Bacteria; kingdom Pseudomonadati; phylum Planctomycetota; class Planctomycetia; order Pirellulales; family Pirellulaceae; genus Blastopirellula; species Blastopirellula retiformator. Next base: position 1,030,834 of record NZ_SJPF01000001.1, read on the forward strand.
GACCTTGGTTATCGTGCTGACTTCGTCTGGGGCGCCGACGGTCCTGACACCCAAGCGTTTGGCTACGGTGATCGCTTCCGCTGGGACAACCGTTGGAACACCGCTCAAGACAGCGGAGACGGCACCGCTCTGTATGGCTCGGCCATTCCGCAGTTGTACATGACGGCCGCTTGGAGCGATTGGGAATTGAAGGTCGGTCACTTCTACACCACCATTGGTTACGAAGTCGTTACCGCTCCTGACAACTTCTTCTACTCGCACGCCTACACGATGAACTACGGCGAGCCGTTCACCCACACCGGCGCCATGCTGACCTACAGCGGCTTTGAAGACGTCACCTTCAATGGTGGTTGGGTTCAAGGTTGGGACACCGGTTTTGACAACTGGGAAGCTCAGCAGATGTTCCTGGGCGGCGTCAGCCTGACCCTGTCGGAAAAGGCGGCCCTGACCTGGCAGTGCGTCGGCGGTTCGTTCGGTAAGAACGGCGGCGACAGCTACATGAACAGCTGGGTGTTCACCTACGATGTCGGTTGCGGTTGGAGCTATGTCTTCCAGCACGACCTTGGCACCCAGTACAACCTGACCGGTCAAGATCCGGAAGCGGTTTACTGGTACGGCATCAACCAGTACCTGTTCAAGGAAATCAACGACTGCTGGAAGGTCGGTACCCGTATCGAATGGTTCGACGACGAAGACGGCGCCCGGGTCGGCAACGGCGGCGGCGACTACTATTCGTTCAGCATCGGCGCCAACTGGACTCCGAACGCCAACCTGATGGTTCGTCCGGAACTGCGTTGGGACAAGTTTGACAACAACGACGGCTCGACGCCGTTCTATGACGGCACGAAGGACAATGGCTTCTTCGGCGGCATGGACGTGATCTTCATGTACTAAGGTACGATCACGGGTTGTCTAACGACAAAACGAAAAAGCCGCCAGGGCCGTCCCCCTGGCGGCTTTTTTCGTTCTTGACGTAGACTAGAACTCAGCATCACCGCATCTCACTTCGATTTTCTTCCTCGCGAGACCGATGGGCGATCTCAAACCTCCCCGCCATGTACTGCGGATTGTCGCCGCGTTTAGCCGTCATGCTGAGACGCTCGAGTTCGGTAAGTCGCAGCTTGCGTCGCACTGGGGCCCCGTAGCGCTAGCAAGTCCCCACTTCGACCTGGTCGAAACCAACTACTACGACGCCGAGATGGGCGCGGGCCTAAAAAAGTGCTTTTGGGCGTTCGCCCAGTTGGCCGATAGTTCGACCTTGCCCGATTGGAAACGGCTTTCCAATGATCTGGAAGCCGATTGCCAGCGGCCGGGCGAGTGGCCCGAAAGCCGCCCGTTGAATCTTGACCCCGGCTACATCACCGAGGCGAAGCTGGTGTTGGCGACCACCAAGGATCGTAGTCATCGGCTTTATCTGCGTGATGGGATCTTTGCGGAAGTGACTCTGCAGTACCATCAGAAGCATTGGACCGGCTTCCCGTGGACCTATCCCGACTATCAGCGGGCCGATTTTCAGGCCTTTTTTGACGAATGTCGCGGTTATCTGCGGCAGCAGCTGCGTCAAAACCCTGCGTAAGCCGGGGGAGGTATAAGCGGCAGGCGATGCCAACTAAAATAGTAGCGAACTTGTCTTCTCGTCCCCTATTGATCGGTTTCGCGCGTGACATGGAACCCGCTCGTCGCCATTTCGCTGATCGCCGCCGCGGTCATTCCCAGTTTTCTGTTTTCGCTGGTGGCGACCGCCATTGTTCGGGCCAATGCGCGAAAATGGGGATTGGTCGACGAGCCGAACGAACGCAAGGTTCATGTGACGCCAACTCCCTTAGGAGGCGGAATCGGCATCTGGGCTGGCCTGGTGACGACGCTTGCGCTCGCGCAATTGACAGTGGGCCTGGTCGGCAGCATCGAATTTTCGGAAGGATCGCTGCCGCCGATGATCGCTTCGTTGGTCGAAATGGCGCAGGCGCACTTCGACGGCTTCCTTCACCAGTCGCTCAAGCTGTGGGCGCTGGTCGCCGGAGCATCGATCTTGATGATCCTGGGACTGATCGACGATCGGATTGGTTTGTCCTGGAGGATTCGCCTGGCGATGCAAATGGCGGTCGCAGCCGTATTTGTGATCGGCTTCGATTGGAAGCTCAGCTTCTACGTCAATATCGTCTGGCTGCAGTACGTCGTCTCGATACTCTGGATTGTGGCGATGATCAACTCGTTCAACATGCTCGATAATATGGATGGGTTGTCGGCCGGGGTGGCGACGATCGCCGCTTCGATCATGGCCGCGGTTTTGTTGATCGCGCCTGATCCAAGTACGGCTGGGCCGCAGTTGTTTACCGCCGGGTTCCTGCTGGTGCTGACGGGCTCGATGCTCGGATTCTTGTGGCACAACCGTCCGCCGGCCAAGATCTTTATGGGGGACGCCGGCAGTTACTTGATTGGCTTTTGTATCGCCATCATGACGATCATCGCCACGTTCGCCGGCTATGACGACAACTCGCGGCATGCGGTTCTCGCGCCGCTATGTATCCTGGCGGTGCCGCTGTTCGATCTGATTACGGTGTTAGGGATTCGAATTCGCGAAGGCCGCAGCCCGTTTCAGCCTGACAAGAGTCATGTATCGCATCGGCTGGTGGAGCTTGGTTTTACCAAGACGCAGGCCGTGCTGACGATTTACCTGATGACGGCGACCTGCGGCTTCGGGGCGGTGCTGCTGCATCGGGTCGATTGGATTGGCGCTGTGGTCGTGATGTTGATGGTATTTTGCGTGTTGGCGCTGATCGGCGTCATTGAATCGACCGCCCGTCGCTCTCGAAAAGATCCATGAAACGCCGCAAGTCGACGTCAACTCGTTCCAGCGACACTGCGCCGCTGGCTGCCGATAGCGGCTCTGTCGCGTCGGTCAAATATCCGTGGATATCGCTGCTGCTGTGCGGGTATGTCGCCTGGTTGACGGCGCTAACGCCGCTGATTGGCAGCGAAGGCCCGCCTGGCCGCGGCGTCGAGTTGCCTTGGGTGGCGATGTGGTTGTGGGGTTTGGCGCTCTGGGGCGTCAGCGGCATTCTCAACGGGCAGCTGACGATTTATTGGTCGAAGTGGGAGTCTTTGCTGCTGGGGCTGGTCGCGTGGCTAGCGATTGGCGTACCGATGGTCGCCGGCAGCGGTGAAGTTCGCCCGGCGATCAACCAGTTTTGGACCTATGCCGCTCTGGTTGTCGCTTACTTTCTGTATCGCCAGCTGTTTCGCTCCGACGTACGCAAGCGAGCGATCACGGCGGTCTTGGCCGCGACGGTAACCCTGTGTGCGACCTATGCGGTTTATCAATACCGTGTAGAAATCCCGCAGATGCAGGCCGACTATCAGGCGAATCCGGAAGAGGCCCGCCGCATCGCCGGAATTGTCGGCGACGCCGACGATCCACAGGTCAAGAACTTTGAGTCTCGGTTGATGAGCACCGAGCCTTCGTCAACGTTCACGCTGACCAATTCGTTGGCCGGTTTTCTGGCCGTCGGTTTGATCGTGACCGCCGGCATCGCGATCAGCCAGATGCGTGAGCGGGCTTTCTGGCAAGTCGCCGCTTTGGCGATCGTCGCATGCTTGTTGTGCGGCGCGCTCATCCTGACCAAGAGCCGCACCGCGGTCTTGGCGACGATCGTCGGTATAGGGATGTGGGGCCTCTTGGCGAGCAGTCTGCGACGGCATCTGCCTTGGAAATATCTGGTGGGCGGCGTGTTGTTGATGGTGTTGGCGGTCGGCGGCGGATTTACCAGCGGGCTATTGGACCGAGAGGTATTCACCGAGGCGCCCAAGTCGATTCTGTACCGGTTGCAGTATTGGCAAGGGGCGCTTGACGTAACGGTCGAACGCCCGTTGTTTGGGTGTGGGCTCGGCAACTTCCAATCGTTTTACCCGCGATACATGCCGGCGTCAGCCAGCGAAACAATTGCCGATCCGCATAACTTTTTGCTGGAGATCGCCGCTTCGGCAGGCGTGCCGGCAATTTTGTTGTTTCTTGGTTTTGTCGCCGTCTGGCTGATGCGTTTTCCGACCGGCGCCCAGGAGAGCGAAGATGCAATTGGCGAAGATCAGCCGCCGGAAGCGACCGAAACCCAGAGCGTGATCGCGATCTATGGCGGCGCGGCGGCGGCGATGTTGGTCGCGCCGATCGTTCGAGCGCTCATGCAGGAAGAGGCGCCGACCTGGGGGATTTGGCTCGGCGTGCCGTTGGCGGTGGTCGTGCTGGGGGCAACCTATCGCTGGGCGCAGCAGGGGAAATTCGATTGGCTGACGCTGCGGATCGCGGCGATCGTCTTGATGATCAACTTGTTGGCCGCCGGAGGCATCAGCTTTCCGTCGGTCGCGATCTGGCTATGGCTGATTTGGGGCCTCACATTTGGTGATGCCGACGACCGGACTTGGCGAAGCGATCGCTTTGCAATCCGGGCCGGGGCCGCAGGGGCGGCGGTTGTGCTGCTGTATGGGATGGCGTCGACGGCGCTCTTTCCGGTGTTGGCTTCTTATGGGCATTTCTACGACGCGATTGGGGCAAGTCTTCCGGCTCAGCAGCGACGCGAGGCGGAACTCGCTATGGACAAAGATCCTTACAGTGCCGAAGGCCCCCAACTGTTGGCCAATTCGTATCTACAGCATTGGAAGCAGCGACCCGATCCGCCGATCGTCGCTGGCGCCAAGCAAGCGGCCGAGGAAACGACGCGGCGTAGTCCGCGAAGTGCGACGCTGCAGAACTGGTTTGCCAACCAATACTGGGAACTCTACCAAAAGTACCAGGAGCCGGAGATTCTGGCGCTGGCGATTGAGCGGCAAGAGGCGGCCTGCCGTAACTTCCCCACTCGGGGGTATTTCCACGCCGAGCTTGCCCAAATGTACGCCGCCGCCGGACGAAAAGCGGACGCCGCGAAACAGGCGGCCGAGGCCCTCCGTTTGGACGGAATGCACGACCATAGCGAGCTGAAGTTCGAAAATCGCACGTTCAGCGACGGTCGCTCGGTTTTGGCGGCCACGCAAGAACTGGCCGATCCGCCGCCGGAAGAGAAAAATCAAGCTTCCGAGCCCTAATCGGGTTTGGCTCGGTTATCCTAGAAGAAGTCCTCGTCCTTTCGCCGATTCCGACGAAAACCTTCACGCCGCAGGAGATGAGTCCGATGCGACCGGCACTTGTTCTGATCGCCAGCTTGTTGCTGGGCGTCGCCATTGGCGCCGCTTCCACGATTCCCCAATGGACCGCCACCAACGATTTCGGCTCGATCAGCCATCCTGAGGTCAAGCGAGCCAGCTCGGCGGGTGAACCAATGCCCAAGGCGGTTGTCGTCGGTGACGCGATCTTTGAATTCGGCAAGATGAACGTCGACGCGACCGAGCGGCATACGTTCCAGATTCGCAATGACGGCGATGTGCCGCTGCAACTGGAAGAAGCCGGCACCACCTGCAAGTGTACGCTTAGCACGCTGGCCAAAAAGATGATCCCGCCCGGCGAGACGGTCGAAGTCGAATTGGAATGGCACCCGATCGCCTATGCCAACGAATTCACGCAAACCGCCACGCTGCGGACCAACGACCCGCGTCAACCCGAGTTGGAACTGAAGATCCATGGGGCCGTCGTCCGGGCGATCTACATGGAACCGAACGAAGTCAACTTCGGCCACGTGACCGCCGGAGACGAGCTTTCGGCCGCGGTGAAAGTCGTGTCGGTCGTCAGCGACGATTTCAAAGTGACCGGCGTCAAGATCACCGGCGACGAGACGGGGGAAGCGACCGCGAAGGTCGTTCCGCTAACCGCCGAAGAGTTAGAAGCGACCGAAGGTGGGCGCAGCGGCGACAAGGTCGAGATCTATCTTCCCAAGGGCCTACCGATCGGCGCGACCAAGATGCGGGCCGAGATTTCGACCAACGATCCGAAGACCACGATGCTGACGCTGCTGATCTCGGTACAGATCGGGGGCGACATTAACTTCATCTCGGCGGTCAAAATTGACCAAGACAAGAACGTCATGATGTTGGGGACCGTCTCGGGCGAAACCGGGAAAGAAGTGAAGGTCAATGTCTTGGTCAAAGGACCGCATCGCGACGAAACGGTTTTAAGCGTTGATAAGATCTTCCCTGATTTCCTACAGGTTGACCTCGGCGAACCGAAGAAGCTGAATCAGACCGCCGTCCTCTATCCGATGACTTTGAAGATTCCGCCCGGCACGGCGCCAGCATCGTATTTAGCTGGCAATACTGGGGAACTTGGAGAGATTCGCCTGGGTGTCAAGGGAAATCCACAAACCGAAGAAGTAAGCTTACGGCTCTATTTCGCGGTGGAGTAGAACGGGCAAATCCGGTAGAAGAGTGGGATTGTTGACCCATTTTCGCCGGGGCGAGAGGAAGCTCTGCACTAAACCTGCACCATTCGGCACGCAAGGCCAATCTATGTTGACGATCCCAGTCCGCACTCTCCCAGCGATTCTGGCGTTGGTTTCGCTCTCGCTTCCGTTGTTTATTGGATGCGAAAAGCCGCAGCCTTCACAACCTGGCGAACCGCCCAAGCCGAAAGGCACCGAAGAAAAGCCGCCGGCCGAAACTTCCCCGGCTGAAACCCCGTCGGCAATGGACAAGGGAACAACGCCTCCGCCGGCCTTGAACCCGCCATTGAATCAAACGCCGGCCGAGACCAAGACGCCGGCCGAGACGGAAACGACCGAAGCCGCCGACCCACCGCCGCTGCCGGCTCGCGAGTTGTTCGCCGGCTGGGAAAAGCCGCGGTTGGCTCTCTTTCTAACGGGCGAGCAACATGGCTACATCGAACCCTGTGGCTGTACCGGTCTCACAAATCAAAAGGGTGGTCTTAACCGCCGGTTCACGTTCCTCAATCAACTTCGGAAAGACAAAGGCTGGGATGTCGTGGCGCTGGACGCCGGCAACCAGGTTCGTCGTTTCGGTCGCCAGGCTGAGATCAAGTTCCAAACGACGGCCAATGCAATCAAGCAGATGGACTACGAGGTGATCACCTTCGGCCCCGATGACCTGCGGTTGTCGGTCGACGAAGTCTTTGTCGCCGTAGCGGACGAAGATCCGGAGAAGACCCGCTTTATGGCGGCCAATGCGAGTCTGCTAGGAGTCACGCCAAGCTATCGAATTATCGAGCAGGGCGGGTTGAAGATCGGCGTGACCGGCGTTTTTGGCGATCGCCGTCGCGACCAAGTCTCTAACAACGAAGTTGAATTCCAGGGGGCCGTGGAAGGCCTGGAAGCGGTTTGGCCCGAACTGGAAGCGGCAAAGTGCGATCTCTACGTCCTGCTGGCCAGTGCGTCGCTCGAAGAGAGCCGCGAGTATGCCCGTAAGTTCCCCGGCTTTCGCCTGATCGTGACCGCAGGCGGCGTCGGCGAGCCGACCTTGGAAATGGAAAAGATCGAAGGAACCGACGCCGAGATGGTGCAGGTCGGCGTGAAAGGAATGTTTGCCGGCGTGGTTGGTCTTTACGGCGATCAGGCGCAAGAGATGAAGTACGAACGGGTGCCGCTCGATTCGCGGTTCCCGGACTCCGATGAGATGATGCAATTGCTGGCCAACTACCAGCAACAGCTCGAGGCGCTTGGTTGGGACGGTCTCGGCATCAAACCGATCGAACATCCGACCGGGCGCGAATTTGTTGGCAGCAACAAGTGCGGCGAGTGCCACTCGACCGCATTTGAGATCTGGGAGAATACGCCTCACTCGCATGCGACGCAAACGCTGGTTCATCCGCCAGAGCGGTACGAAGTGGCTCGGCACTTCGATCCCGAGTGCATCGCCTGCCACGTGGTGGGTTGGAACCAGTCGCAGTACGTGCCGTACAAGTCAGGCTATCTCTCGCTCGAAGAAACTCCGCTGATGCAAGGAGTCGGCTGCGAGAACTGCCACGGACCTGGCGCCACGCACGTTGCGGCGGAAGAGGGAGAGCTGATGCTGTCGGACGAGGAAATTACCAAGCTCCGCCAAGACATGGTCTTGCCGCTGGACGCCGCTCGCCAAACCTGTATCAAGTGCCACGACATCGACAACAGCCCCGACTTCCACGTGAAGGGGGCGTTTGACGAGTATTGGGAACAGGTGGAGCACTACGGGAAGGATTAGCGACTATCACGCCGATGAATGACGTCCAAAAACCCAGTGTTGTCGTGATCGCCGGACCCAACGGGGCGGGAAACTCGACGCTGGCGCCCTTTCTGCTTCGAGACCACTTGGGTGTTTTGGAGTTCGTCAACGCGGATGTAATTGCTCACGGGTTATCCGCTTACGCGCCGGAAGCGGCGGCGTTTGAAGCAGGTCGAATTATGCTGACGCGGCTGCGAGAACTTGCCCAGCTGCGAAAATCATTTGCCCTAGAGACGAAGCTTGCCACGCGTAGCTACGCAAGACGATCGACCGAATGGAAGGCTGCGGGATTTGAAAACCATTTGGTTTTTTTGGGTTGCCCAATGAAGAGACGGCGGTCCAGCGCGTTGCCGCTAGGGTGGCTCGAGGCGGACACAATATTCCAGAACCGACGATCCGTCGTCGCTATCGAACTGGAGTAAAGAATCTCGTCAAATTGTATATGCCTATTGTCGATAATTGGGACATAATCGATGGAGTAAGCGTTGCGAACAACGCGATCGTGAGTGGGGGCCGAAACGGCAGAATCACCGTTCGAGACGATGCGACATGGAAAAAGATCCAAGAGATAGCGACGAGCTAAGCGGCAAGAGTGAAATCGCCAGAAAGATGGCGGACCGCAAAACGTGGCTTCGTCTGGCGCGCAAAGCTCAGATCGAAGCGATGAAGGCTCATATTCGAGATGGCGTTCCGTATGTCACCTGGCGCGATGACAAGGTCATCCACGAGATGACGTTGCCCCCGGATGCCGCCGATTTTGAGTAGATGGTGCGGTAGACGAAGACGCCGCGGCGCTTGACGCCGGGGACATTGGGAACGAACGGATACGAACCGGTCGCCATCACGACATGGTCGTATCGAATGACCGCTCCGCGGTCCGAGTAATCGGTCTTCGACTCGCGATCGATCCGATTGGCCCGGTCGCCAAGGTTCAGTTCGACGCCGTTCTCCTGGTACCAATCCATCCGCGCGATCATCAGCTTTTCGGCGTCGCGGTGGGCAAAAAACGAGGTCAGGCCAACGCGGTCGTACGCGGCGCGAGGTTCTTCGCAGAAGGTGACGATACGATACTGCCGAGCGGAGTCTAGCGCGATCATCTTTTCGACGAAACGATGACCGACCATACCGTTGCCGATGACGACGATGGTTTGCGGATCGTGAGAAATCATGACTCTGCTCATATCGAAAGAGGGGAGGAATGCCATTGCCGATCGCGATTGGCGAACTGGGCCACTTCCTGGAAAAGCAAGTCACGTGCCGCAATGATTCGATCGAATACGCACTCTGTTCGCCCATGCTAACCGCTTGTGGTAAAACGACTTGCGAGAGGGCGCACAAAGAATGGCCGCTGGTGAATTCGGAATGTTCAAGCGAAGTTGGCGATCCGATTTCGCGATTGCCGCGCTGTTGAGCAGCGCATTGCGGCTCGACTACGAGGCGGCGCGGCGCCACAATCCAGGCGTGAAGATCACCAGCAACGGGAAGATTTCGATCCGTCCCAGTAGCATCAACGCGGTGAAAACCAGCTTGCTGCCGATCGAAAAGCTGGAGAAGTTCTTTGACGGGCCGAGGGCGCCGAGGCCGGGGCCGACCCCATTGATACAGGCCGCCACTCCGGTAGCGCAGTCGAGCATCTTTACCGGTGGCGAATGGCCCGCTTCCAGCCAGGCGCTGTCGGGCTCCAGTAGCAGCAGCGTCATCCAGGCGATGATGAAGACGCAGCCGATCATGCCGAAGTAGATGAAGACCTCGTTGGTCAGTTCGTCGGCGTCGTCGACCGCCTTGCCGTTGAGCCGCATCGTCGTGACCAGGCGGGGGCGAAACGTGTGCAGGACGTAGTTGTAAAGCGACTTCCACAACACGACGTGGCGGATCACCTTCAAACTGCAACTGGTGCTGCCGGCGCACCCGCCAACAAACATCAGTACGAAGAGCATACCGCGGCTGAACTCGTTCCATTTATCAAAGTCGGCGGTTCCAAAACCGGTATTGGTTTGGACCGAGATGACGTTGAAATAACTAAGGCGAAACGCGGTGGCGATATCAGGAAAGTCGTGATGCCAAAGACCGGCCATCATCACGGCTAAAATGACGCCGAACAAGATGGCCAGGTAGCACCAGAGCTCGGTATTGACCCAGAGCCGCGTCCATTGCCCGAGCAGCACCGCATACAACAATGAAAAATTAACGCAGGAGATCATCATGAACGTGCCGATCGTCATCTCGATCGACACATTTTGAAAGTGGGCGACGCTAGAGTTGTAGGTCGAAAGTCCACCGGTGGCGATCGTGCCGAACGAATGGCACAAGGCGTCGAACAGCGTCATCCCTTCGATCATTAGCAGCGCGGTCAGAATGGCGTTCAGGCCGACGTAGATGCCAGCAAAGATCCAGGCGCTATGCTGCGATCGCGATGTGCCGACCTCTCCTTGGGGGCCGACTGATTCGGTCATCAGAAGCGCCTTGCCGGCCGATCCTTGTCCGAGCAGCGCCACAAACAGGACCATGATGCCCAGCCCGCCGACAAAATGGGTTTCGCTGCGCCAGAAGAGGAGGCACTTCGGCAGCATCGACTCGTCTTCGATGTCGTTCAGGATCGTCGCTCCGGCCCCAGTAAAACCGGACGCCGACTCAAACAGGTCGTCGACGATCAGCCGGGTCATCTGTTCCCGGCTTTCGGTTCCTTTGACGTGCCCCAAGATAAAAGGGAGGGCGCCGACGAAGGTAAAAATCAGCCAGCTGAGACCGACGATGGCGATCGCCTCACGTCGATATAGCTGGCCCTTCGCCTTGCGACCGGCCAGCATCAGCGCGCCGCCCAAGATGGCGGCGATGACCGACGACGACACGAGAGCAACAAAACCTCGCGTGTCGAACTGCTGACCATGCCCCAGCCAGGGAAAGGCCCAAGGGAGCGCAAACAGCATCGCCGACGCTAGTAGTAGCGTGACGACGCCGAGATATTTGCTGAGCAGCGGTAGATTCATCGCCGAAATCGTAGCGAGCGGGGAAGCCGGTTCGCAAGCTTATCTGCCTGTTGAAAAATGCCATCGTGGCATTTTTCAACCTCGCCAGGCTCAGAGCATAGCTCTTCGCGGCTCCCAAAATAACGACTTACGTCGTTATTTTGGGAGCGCATCCGTGCGATCACGCAGTCCGTCGAGAAAATCAACGGACTGTTATTCTTGAAGCGCCGCTTCCACGCCAGGGATGTCGGCTGCGCCAGCAGGGATTTCGAGCTTGGCGCCGACAAACGCATCGCCAATCGGCTCGAAACGACCACCCAGGTTTTCGGCCAGGAAGGCTTCGGTGACTGCGTTAAAGGCGAAGCGATTTTCCGGTTTCGCGAAACCATGCCCTTCTTCGGGGAACAGTACGTAAGTGACCGGAATTTTCTTCTCTTCCATCGCTTTGACGATCTGGTCGGCTTCGGCCTGTTTGACGCGGGGGTCGTTGGCGCCTTGGCCGATCAACAGCGGCTTGGTGATCTTGTCGACGAAGTTGAGCGGCGAACGTTCGTTGAGGAACTTGATGCCTTCTTCGGTCTCGTGATCGCCCACTTTGTCTTTCATGACCGGCATAAAAGGCATCCAGTAGGGCGGAACGTTGTTGAGCAGCGTGACCAAGCTCGACGGGCCGACGATGTCGACGCCGCAGCAGAATTTCTCTGGGGTGAAGGTCAGGCCAACCAGCGTCGCATAGCCGCCGTAGCTGCCGCCCATGATGGCGACCTTGTCGGGGTCGGCGATACCTTCGGCGATCGCCCAGTCGACGGCGTCCAGCAAGTCGTCATGCATCTTGCCGGCCCACTCTTTGTTGGCGGCGTTGAGAAAATCCTTGCCAAAACCGGTTGAACCCCGGTAGTTGACGCTGAGCACCGCATAGCCGCGATTGGCCAGCAATTGGTGCATTGGGTTGAAGCCCCAATTGTCGCGAGCCCACGGGCCGCCGTGCACGTCCAGCACCAACGGCAGCGGTTGCGAAGGCTTCAGGCCGCCGTCGGGATTCGAGCCTTTCGGCAGCGACAAATAGCTGACCAGCTTGAGACCGTCGCGGGCGTCGATCACGACCGGGTGCATCTTCACCAACGGCAATTCGGCCAACTCGGGTTGGCTGGAGAAGAGAAACTCCGCCTTCTTCTCTTCACCACGATGGTAGAGGTAGAAATCGATCGGGCCGTCATCGCGAATATAGGCGACAGTCCAGAGGTCGTCTTTCAAGGTGCGGCTGGTGACCTGGATTTCACCGTCCTGTTGTTCCTTCAGGAACGCCAGATCGGCTTCCAGCGACTTGTCGAGGATATCCCATTCTTGCCGCTCGTAGTTGAACGCAACCGCTTGGATCGTCTTCTCGGTCGGGTGCGTCAGCACGCCCGAGATATCGGCCTTGTCGTTTTCGGCAATCAGTTTCTCTTCGCCGGTCTTCAGGTCGAGCGACTTGAGGGCGGCCGTGTTGCGTTCGCGGCTGTCAAATAAATAGGCGACGTCGCCGCTCTTGTCGAAGCCAGCGATCCCGGTCGTCATGGCGTCGGCCGCGTCGATTTTCAGGAACTCTTTCCAGTCTTGCTTGCCGTCGGTTTCGGTCGGCGTCAGGTACAACTGTCCGGCGTCGGGCGTGTAGGTCATCGCGAAGCGAACTTTGTAGTTGTCGTCGGTCAGGAACCCGGCGAAACCAGGGTTTTCTTGTAGCAGCTCTTTTTCGCCCGTCTCGACGTTCAGACGATAGATATCATGCAACTGTGGATTGCGATCGTTCAGGCCGACCAGAATTTCGTTGGGGAACAGGTCGCTGACGTTGTCGATCTCGGCGCGGATGTTCTCCAGCGGCGTCAGGTCTTTGATTTCATCGGTCGACAGGTTGACGGCGTAGACGTGGAAGTTTTCGTCCCCGTCTTTGTCTTGCGTATAGAGGACGTGGTTGTTGGTGTACGACCAGCTAAAGCTGCGAATGCCGCGATGGGTGTCTTTGGTGATCGGCTTGGCGTCTTTGCCCAGCGACTGAGTCGAGCCGACCCAGACGTTAAGCACGCCGTCGACCGGCGCCAGGTAAGCGAGCTTCGTTCCGTCAGGGCTCAAGCGGGCTCGGGCTTTTTCGGGGTTGCCAAAAAACTTGCGGCGAGGAATCAACGGCACGGCGCTCATATCAAAAGCTTCCTTGTCTGTCGCGGTCGTTTCGGGCTTCATCTCTGGTTTTCCTTCCGCCGGTTTCGCTTCTTCGCCGAGCGAGACTTCCGGCGTGCTGACGTTGTTCGCCGGAGCGGTCGTCTTTTCGGGGGCTGGAGTACAGCCAGCTAGCCAGGCGAGCGCCGCCACGCCAAAAGCGAGCGAACAGAGATGCCGTTGCAGAGCGATCATGATGAGTTCCCTTCCGTGACGTCTTAGCCGCCTAAGCTGGCGGCGCGTTCAATTTTACCCAATCAGCAGCGCCTATCAGGATAAGGGATCGCAAGCGGCACGCCAACGGAGGGAACGACTTTCTATGGATGGGGCTATTTTTTACCAACCTGCACTGCAGCGCCCATGTTGGCGAGGCCAGGCCCGTGGTAGGTTTTCCCCAAAGGCAAGATCATCGGCTCTTCATACGGCCGATGGGGGAGCATCGAGGCGATTTCGTGCAATTGCTCGAGCGTTTCCGGCGGTAGCGGACCAAGCTTGGCCCCGGTGACGCTCGTTTCGAGTTGCTCGCGCGTTTTGGCGCCGATCAACGCGGTTGAAATGTTCGGGTTGCTCAGGACAAAACGGAGGCAGAGTTCAGGAAGATCGAAGCCGGTTTCCTCCAGGAACGTATAGAGCCGTAGCAATTGTTCACGGCGGCGGCGACTCATCCAGCGGGGGCGCTCGAGCACTTCCTTGTCAAAGCGGCGACCTAAAAAGCCTTGTCCCAAGGCTGAGCCGATGATGACTCCCATTCCTTGTTCTTTGGCGGCTGGCAACAACTCTTCTTCCGCCTCGCGAAACAGCAAGTTGTAGTTGAAAGCCGTCAGCAAGACGTCAAACAGGCCCGTTCGCACGAGTGACGTCATCTCGGTGACGGTCGTGCCGGCCAGCCCGATCGCTTTGACCTGGCCTGAGTCTTTTAGCTCTTGCAGATAATCGAGCACCGGCCCGGCAAGCGGTTGGTAGCCGCTCCACCACGGGTATTGTTGAGGGCGATCGGGCTCATGGACTAGCAGGATATCGATTTGCTCGCGACCGAGTAGACGCCGGCTTTCGGCCAACGATTGTTTCATGTGGTCGATGTTCTGCGGATCAAACGGGTGCGGTCGGCCGCCGAACTTGGTGGAGACGATAAATGGTTTGCCTGCCGCTTGCAGCGCGGCCCCCAGCACGCGTTCGCTGTCGGCGTAGGCGGGCGCGGTATCGCAGTAGTTGATCCCCAGGTCCGAGGCGGCGGCCAACAGTTGGGCCGTTTCGGCCTCGCCGCCAGCCAGCGAAGAGGTAAAGAGTCCGCCCAGCGAAAGCTCGCTGACTTCGAGTCCGGTACGTCCGAGGGGGCGCATTTGCATGGTGGGGCTAACCTGGAAAGACGATTCGGCGAAACAAGCCGTTTAGCATAGAATAGTAAGAGCCGAATTACCAATTCACCCGTTTGGATCGTGGCGCTATGGATCTACCTTTAAGCGAAAAAGCGGAATCGCTCATTCAAAAACATCTGGCCAGCGGCAAGTTCGCCACGCCAGAGCAGGTGGTTGAGCAGGCGCTGGCGATATTGGATCAGCAGGCGGCGGAATGGGCGGCGACGAAGGCCAAGATAGAGAAAGGGGGCGACGATATCCAAGCTGGTCGCTACGACGAGATTGCGACCCAAGAGGACGAAGAGCGACTGACGCAAGAGATTTTAGCAAGTCTCCGCCAGGGAAGCTTGCTGGAGCGTTAAATGTCCTACCGCATCACCGCTTCCGCCAAGGCGGACCTGCGCGAGATTGTGGAATACGTCGGCGATAAGTCGGAAGGCGGCGTACGTCGTCTACTTGGTCGATTTTACGACCGGTTTTGAGTTCTGGCGTCTCATCCGCTGGTCGGTCAAAGTGTCGAAGGCACGGCCGACTGGAGGCTAAGCGTGGTGGGTGTCTATGTGATTTATTACCGCTCGGCTGGTCCTCATGTCGAAATCCTCCGCATTCTCCATGGTAACCGCGACATTGCAGCTCTATTGCGACAATCATGACCGATCCGATCGACAATCTGAATGGCGAGAACCCATTTGCGTCTCCCAATCGCGACAAGCCGGATCGGCCCCAGCGCGATTGTCCCGACTGCGCGGCGCCGATGGAGTACGGGATGGTCACCTCCTACGCGCCGATTAAATGGCGGATTCTCGATCGGTCGATGCTCGAGCGGATCTTGGCCGGCGGCGACGAACCGGTGGTAGGCTCCGATTTTGCTCTGCGGCTCGGGCCGTTTCGCAGCGATAGCTTTCGCTGTCGGCTCTGCGGGATGGTGATCATCGCGCCACGCGATGTGCAGTCTGAGGATCCGCCGAAGAAGTAGCGCCTATTGCGGTTTGCGAAACTGGCTGCGGAAGACGTCCAGTTCGTTCTTGCGCATTCGGCGCTCGAAGTGGGTGCGATAGTCGAGATCATGCTCGGCCGGGCGTTCTTCGACGTCGATCGGGCCTGCCAGCTTCGTGTGAGCATGCAGCAGTTCGACCGTCATGTCGAAATACTCTTCAACGTCGGTCCAGAAGTGGAGCGTGCCGCCGGCGGCCAGCACTCGCTCGATCTGTTGCGAGAACGTTTCGTTCATCACGCGGCGGCGATGATGACGCTTCTTCCACCATGGATCGGGGAAGTAAACATGGATTGCTACGGCCGACGCATCGGGGAAGACTTCCGGAAAGATCTTCTGTCCGTCGCCATGCACCATGACCGCGTTGGTACGGCCTTCTTTGCCCAAGCGATACCCGGCGTACTCCGAGTACTTGTAGGCGATCTCGATGCCGAGAAAATCGTGCGCGGGATTGACGCCGGAGGCGGTTCGCATGAACAGCCCTTTGCCGCAGCCGACCTCGATTTCGAGCGGGGCGGCGCGGCCGAACAGCGATTCGGGATCCCAGGGGCGCGGCAGTTTTTCCGCCGTTAGGAAGTTGCGACTATAGTCGACGCTGGGATTGAGTTTGGGAAGCGCTTTACGGCCCATAACGTACGTTTGACAGAGCTAAAGGCCGATTACAGATTGGCGGGAAGAGGAACGCCGCGGATCTCTCCCTCGCAGACCAGACGCTCGTCGATGAAGGCCTGGAAGCGGCAGACGATGATTCGCCCGGCGCGACCCTTGGTCTTCTGGAGCACGATCACGAGGCGGTTGCCCGGTTGGACGATGCCGCGAAACTTGACCTGGTCGAGACCGCCAAAGCCCAGCTTGTAGTCTCCCATCAGATTATGACGAGTGACGTACCACGAGCTGACCTGGGCGGCCGCTTCGCACATCAAGACGCCAGGCATCAGCGGCATGCCGGGCATGTGCCCACGGACCCAGAACTCATCTTCTGCTAGGTCTTTGTACCCGACGCAGATGTCTTTCTCGGTGTCTTCATAGACGATCGCCGTCAACTGCTCCATTTCGAAGCGTTGCGGGTTCAGTTCGCGGATCGCTTCGAGATCAGCGATCACGTTGTTGCAGTCGATCGTCGCGGGATCGAGGATGTAGTCTTCGCGCGGCACGGCGCCACACTCCTCCGCAGGCGGTCAGCGAAACGAAAAATTCACGATGGAGGGAAGAGACTAGGTCTTGATCGAGCGGCGTTTGGCTTTGCGGGCCTTGGCGTTCGCCGGACGACGACCATGATTGGCTTTCTTCAGCTTGCGGTGCGGTTTCGCCATTTCTATATTCCTATTGCAGCGTAGTGATTACGGCTAGGTAGTTACGAATCCATGATTTTAACGCGCCGGCCCCCGAGGGGAAAGGACCGTTTGGAAGACCCCCAAGTGGCGGGTTAGGGAGAGCGGCGGACCGGCACGATCAGCGATTTGTCCGAGCTCACAACGCCGCTGGCCCCGCTTTTTGGCGATTCTTCCGGATCGGTCCCAGAGAAGGGCTCGCTCTGACGAGTCTCCTGCGAGACGACCGCCTCTTTGCCGATGGGATCAAAAATCCCGGGACGAATACGTTTACGCGTCGCCTCCGGCTTTGGTTTGCGGGGCGGCTCTTCTATTTTCCGATTGCCGGTGATCGTTGACAGGAACGCCGGCAGCAAGATTAGCGACGTGAACAGGCAGCAGGTCACGCCGATCGTCAGCACGCGTCCCAGGCTCTGCAGACCTTGGTGATCGGCCAGCATGAGCGAGCCGAAGCCGATCATCGTCGTCAGCGAGGTGATCAGCACGGCGGTCGCGGTCGATGCCGAGATACGATATCGCCGACCGGACTGGCAGCGGAAGTCGTGCAGTACGTGCACGCCGTCGTCGATGCCGATCCCCAGGATCAACGGCAACACGATCATGTTGGCCGGGTTCAGCGGGATATCCATAAAGCCTTGAATGCCAAACAGCATCGCACTGCCAAAGCCGACCGGCGTCAGCGCCAGCAGCGAGTGCCGCAGGCTGCGGAAGTCGAGGATCAGCACCATCAGCACAGCCAACAGCGAGTAGATCGCCGCGTGGATGTAGCTCTTTTGCATCTGCCGTGAGGCGTAGTAGGTTTGCAGCGGCTGCCCAGTCACTTGGGCGTCGACTGACTGCACTTCTTCGACAAAATCGGCCAGCGACTCCATGTCCCAGATATCGCCGTTGGGATAAATCCGCAGCAGGTATTGATTGTTCTTGCCGACGAATCGCGTCACCAGCGCTTCGGGAAAGTCGTCGACATTGGGCGTCGTCGGATCAGAGACCGCGTACAGCGAATGCATTTGCGTCAGCATCTCGCCGGCCGAACGTTGTTGCAGCGAACGCATGATCGCCTCGTAATGCGCTTGCGGCATCGTCCGCAATAGCTCTCGCGCCTGGGAGATTCGCCGGCGGGCCTGCATCGCAGTCGCGTCGTCGGCCGGAAGCAGTTGCTGCGATTGGGCGAGGACCTGCGCCAATTGTGGCGCCGGGGCGATCGGCAAGGTTGGCGGATATTCTGGCAAGTTGGTCAGGCGATTGCGAATTCGCAGAATCTGTGCCGAGCGCGACTCGTCGTCCGGCGGCAGCAGCGAGGCGATCTCCTCCACATGGTCGACGTGCGACAGTTTCTCGAACGTCTCTTTCCGCGCGATCAACTCTTGTCGACTGCTGGCGATCGAAAGGGCGAACCAGACGCTGCGGTCGGTTTCTTCCAGCAGCTTCTTTTCCCACTCGACGCTTTCCAGGTCTTGAGCCTGCAGGTTGAGCAGGTTGTGGTCATAGTAGAGCTTCGATGCGCCGGTCGCCAGGAAGAGGCAAAAGACCAGCGATCCCAGCAGCGTCGCCCTGGGCGCCTGCATCATGGGAGCGATCCAGCCGTCAATTCGCAGCGGATGCGGCATCAGGTAGCGGTTGCGACTGCGATCGCCGAGCACGATCATCGCCGGCAGTAGCGTGAACGCGCCAACCAGGCAGACCAGGATGCCGCCGCCGGCGATCACGCCCAATTCGGCGACGCCGGTGAATTCGGTCAGTGCGGCGGTGAAAAATGCGATCGATGTGGTGGCCGCGCCGGTCACAATCCCGGGGCCAACGCTGCGGGACGTTTCGATCAACGCTTCGCCGCTGTCGCCGATTTTCTCCCGCAGTTGCAGGTACTTGGCGACGTAATGAATGCCAAAGTCAATCCCCAGGCCGATCAGGATCACGCCGAACGAGACGCTGAGGATATTCAGGTGGCCGATCGAGACGGTGACGAAGCCAAAGCTCCAGGCCAAACCGACAATCAACGTGCCGACCGCCAGCAGCGGATGACGCAAGCCTCCAAAACCAGCGATGAACAGAACGGCGACGCCGACCAGGCTCAGGACGCTCGACAGGATCATGTCCTTCTGGCTTCCTTCCATCTCGTCATTTTCCATCACCGGCAGACCGGTCAGACCGATCCTTACCTCGGGATGGTCGTCTTGCACGTTGCGGATGATCCCGCGTAGCCGTCGAATCGCTTCGCCGCCTTGCGAGAAGCTTGATTCGTTTTTGACCAGACGCAACAGGACGAAACCCATGCGTCCTTCGTTGGCGGTGAAGTATTCGGAGTCGAGTTGGCTCATCACCGAGAGTGACTCATTCGGCTCGTCCCAGATCGAAGCGTCGTCGCCATCTTCGCGCAGGGCGTGGAGCAAACCGTCGGCCAGGCGATTCATCTCGGCGGCGGCGGCCTGTTTTTGTTGGGGAGAGTCGATCAGCAAACGCTGATTGGCGCCCCAGAGCAAGCGATCAAACGAGATCGCCTCCCAGTTGCCGTTTAAGACTGGCTCGAGCCCAACCAGCTTGCCTTCCATCTCGGCCAACTCATCGGGCGGTACGTAGTGAAGCGCTTTGGCTCGCACGTTGGCCAGACCGCGCTCATGCAAGACCGCGTAAAACGATTCGCGATTGGCCGAGAGGCGGCTGTAGAGCGCCTCCAGAACAGGCGAGACGTCGTCTTTGTCGTCTCCTTCGACGACGACCACGACATCATCGTCGGCGCCAAACTGCTCCAGGTACTCAAGCCACAACTGGTTGTAGTTGCTGTTGGGATTGATTAGATCAAGCCGGCTTGTTTTGAAGCCGAGCGACTTGGCTGTGCCTAGAACCGACACGGCGGCCAGCAGCAGCCCTAAGACGATGACCGTAACCGGATTGCGAATGACGAGACGCGTCAACTCGGCCAGCGGGATCGCCAGCATCGAGCGGTCGGCAGCGGTCTCGTCGGGCGATCCGGACGCCATGCTAAAACTCTTGGGGCTCTATTTTCGGCAGATTGGGAATCGGCGCGACCATAGAGCGCCAGCGGGGGATTCTAGTGAGACCGCGCTTAAGGGGAAAGAGCGAACCTCCGCTGATGCTAGCAGTTGGCTACGATTTGAGGCCGAACCAATTGCTGAGTGACGGGCTGTTGAAGGCCTCGATCGCCCCTTTTTCATCCTTTTGGATGTCCAGAACTTTGTTCAGCTTCATCAGCTGGAAAATCTCATTGATCTTGGCGCCAACGCCGCACAGTTTCAATTTGACCTTCGCCTCTTTGCACTTTTTCGACAGCCCGAGCAGCTTGCCGATCATCGCCGACGACATGTATTCGACGCCGCGGAAGTTAAGCAGCAGTTTCTTGGCCGTGACCGCCTCAAGAACCAAGCGGTCAAACTCGACCCCGATTCGATCGATCGCCGCTTCGTCCAAAATCGAGGACTGCTGGAAGTCGGCGACGACCACTTCGCTGTTGTCACGGACGCGTAGAAAGCTGTACTTGAAACTCATTGTGCGGTCCTCCGTGCTAAACGCATCGGTGATTTCAGATATTCCTAGTATCTTCGCAAAACCTCCCCTTGGGTAGGGGAAAACTTGATCCTTAGTAAACATGGACTCTCGCGGGGGAGTCCGCCAGCGAAATCTACGCTTCGCGGGGTAGAAAGCCGAGAAGTCGGCGCCATGGGGGGGATCGGTCGTCACTTCATCGACCTCGACCCGTCGCGCACAAACGGGACGCGGGCTTCCTGTTTGCGTTCAATGATGCTGACCAACGTGGCGGTCACGGCGAACGTCACGCCGGCAACGACCAAGGCCAGAAAGCACAAGCACAAGAAACGTCCGCCGGTCGAAGGGGAGGAGTCGCTGGCTGGTTTTCCGCTCATGGCTGTCTCATCGATGGCTAAAGTTGGTTCGCTAGGGTATCTACATTCCGTTTAGCGCAACGCATGCCCGACACTAGGGTGACAATGGACGCACGACATTGTCTCGAATTTCGAGCTGGTCGGTTCCATCGAATGAACGAAGTCGGCGTGGCTGTGCTGACAGGCATGCTGCGCAACGAGGGCGTTGCGCGGCCTGATTTGAATCGGTTCGTGAAAGTCATCCATCGTGAAGGCCAATGAATGAAAGAAGCCGTTGTCAGCTTTGGTGACCCATTTGCCCACAAAGTCGTGCGGCAAGTGACAGTCATTGCAGACGGCGACATCCTTGTGGCTCGACTTCTCCCACGAGTCCATATGCCCCTGCATCACATGGCAGTTGGCGCAGGTCTGCGGATCGTTGCTGAGATAACTCCAACCTTTGCCATAGCCAAAGGTGAATGCGCCTAGAACCGCTGGCCATTCCGAGAAGGATGGCGAGCACGGCGGAGATAATGCCGAAATAGGTCGCCGCCTTGCGACGTTTGCGTCGTCGAGTTGTGCTGGTCGGCTTCGCCATGTCGGTCGGTTCCCACTCCGTTAGAGAACTTTTCTGACGGGGGGATTGTAAGGGAAGTCGCGTCTGTAGGCGAATATAAATTTGAAGTACGCAAAAAAAGAGCGACGCCCGTTTTGCCTCGGACGCCGCTCAGAGCCTCTCGCAGCTGTTGTGTTGTTTCTGCGACTACAGTTTCGTCAGTTGTCCGCTTAGATGAACGAGATCTTCGGCAGTCGCCTTCATGCCGGTGATGATGGTCGATTGCTCTTCGATCGCCGCGCCGACGTAGTTTTGCTGGGAGTCGAAGACCGGATGCACCATCAGTTCGATCGTTTCGGGGCCCAGCGGGAACTGCGTTTTCACCGGCAGGTTGTTCGGGTCAGCCAGCAGACGGCGCTGATGGAATTGATCGATCTCGGCGCCAACAATTTGATCGACGGAAATCGGCAGCAGGCCGCGCAGCTTCGTCAGCGTCTCGCGGGATGATCGGTTGATGTAGAGAATGACCAGGTCGCGATCCGCGAACATGACGTTCAGCGGGATATTGTCGAGCATGTAAGCCGCTTGATCTGTCGATTGTTTATCGCCTACCAGCTGCGTGATGTCGTTCAAGATAGCGACGATTTTCGTCGGCCGCCCATCGGCGCCCAGGAGAGGATTGTAGACGCCTTGTAAATGGAGAGGGCGACCGTGCTTGGTGATGTATGGGAATTGTTCCTCGACCGCCTGGCCCAGGCGAAGCGATTCCCAGCAGCGGGCGAAATTCGGCGAATCGGCCTGTTCGGAATCGAGCAGGAAGCGATGGTTCCGTCCTTCGATTTCGCCGAGTCGATATCCAGCCAAGTGCAGTAATTTTTCGTTGGCGGAGAGGATCGTCCCTTCAAGCGAGAATTCGACAATCGTGGTCGAGCGACGCACCGCATCGGAGAAACCGCGGGGCTCGTGATATTCGGAATTGGAGAGGGGCGTTTCGGTCTCCGATCGCGTCGACGAAAACCAACGAGATGCGATTATTCCCAACATTTCATTCCATTTTTTAGATCACTGCAGCAGAGAGAGGGGGGCTACGGGATGCAATCCGTTTGACGTGACAGGACGCACGGAGATATATGGAACCCAAATGCCAGTAAGGCGATGAGCGTCTGCGGAATTCTGGCCAATTTGCACGACTTCGCGGTTCGTGTGCGAAGAAATGCGCACGACCCTTAGAGAGCCGTCGAGTCGTACCGAATATTCCGGTTAGAGGGCCGCGTCGTAGAGCGACTTCAGCGAATTCGCGTCAACTTCACGGGGATTAAAGCTGCCGGTCCATTGTTTGGCGGCATCAACGCCCAGTTGCGTTGTGCTGTCTGGCGTGACCCCTAGCGACGTCAGGTCGGTCGCCAAGTCAGCCTCTGCGACTAGTTGCTTCACAAAGTCGGCGAGAGCCGCCGGATTGTCCCCGCTGGGGAAACCGTCAATCGGAACGTCGACTTGCAGCAGTTCGCGATACCAGTCGCCGACCTTTTCGGCATTGAAGCGAATCACGTGCGGCAACATGACCGCGACCGCCTGGCCGTGGACGACGCCAAAGGTCGAGGTGAGCGGATTGGCCAAGGCGTGCGCCGCGCCGAGCATCGAGTTCTCGATCGCCAGTCCCGCAAAGCAGGCGCCCAATTGCATTCCGCCCCGCGCTTCCAGGTTGGTCGGATCTTTCAGTACGGTCGAAAAGTTGCTGGCCAGCATCCGCCAGGCGCCACGACTAAACGCCAGCGAGCAACTGTTGCGTTTGCGGGTGACGAACGTTTCGAGCGCGTGGGCGATCGCGTCGATGCCGGTAAGCGCCGTGACGCGCTGCGGCTGGGTAACGGTTAACTCCGGGTCGAGCAGCGCCACTTTGCAGCTTGCTTTGGGATCGCCACACGCCATCTTTACATGCGTCTCAGCGTCGGAGATCAGGGCGAACGATTGCGTTTCGCTGCCGGTCCCGGCGGTGGTCGGCACGGCGATCATCGGCAACATCGCGCTGTGCGCCTTGCCGACGCCCCAGTAGTCTCTCATCTGCCCGCCATTGGTGAGCAGGAAATTGATCCCCTTGGCGCAGTCCATCGCGCTGCCGCCGCCGAGCCCAACGATCAGCTGGACGTCGTTCGCCTTGGCGACGGCGATGCCGGCGTCAACATTGGCGGTCGTCGGGTTCTCTTGCACGCCGTCAAATAGGATCGATTCGACGCCGGCCGCGGCAAGCGAATCGATACCTTTCTGGCTGTGGCCGGCTTTGATGACGCCGGGGTCGCTGACGATCAAAACGCGCTTGGCGCCTAGCTCAACCGCCAGATCGCCCAGTTGGTTGACGACGCCGGGGCCGAAGACGATGCGGGTACGAGGTTGAAAATCAAACGGGATCATTTGGGCCTAGTCCGTTCCAGCTTTGTACGATGTCCCCGCGACTTCTTGCAACAGCGCCCGCCGTGGGAGACGACGGGCGATACCGATTTCGTGATGACTAGACGACGGCCGTTTCCAGCGGCGCCATCTGGTAGGCGCGGTTGCGGAACAGGAACTCGATCAGGTTTCCTTCGTGCGGCTGCAGCCAATCGAGCTTGATCGTTGGGATCGGCCCGATGTTCAAGCGATCGATGTTGGTCGCGTCGATCAATTGGCGACTCCACGCCTCGTCGCCGGTGATCGCTGTGCCGACTAGGGTATAGCCGATGTTCTTCAGCATCTGATCTTGCGGGCACTCGACCACGCTGACGAATGGGAACATGTATTCCTTCTTCGCGACGGCGCGTTCGGGGCTATCGGCATGAACCACCATCGGCTTCAGATAGTCGCACAGTTCACGTTCTTCCAAACGGGGGCCAAACTTTTCGGTCACGTGGGTTACGCCAGATTCGGCCAGGTCTTGTTCGATCATGCCCCAAACCGCCGTCGCCATTCCCTTTTGGGTGAACGCGGCGAGCGACGCCGTCGGATCGGTCGGGTCGGTCGGTTCCACTCCGCCAATCTTTTCTGCGATCGCTTCCGCGATTTCTTTGGTGTGTCGCGAAGCCCAGATGCCGGAGGCGTTGATGCAACTGCGACCGCTGTTGGCGAAAACGCTTTGCACTATCAGGTCGAGGTAGCGTTCCCAGTCGTCTACAACGTCGTCGCCCAGCAAGATCTTGCTGAAGCCGGGGCCGTGCGCCTGAACGCGGGGGTTGCCATGGTACTGATCGATCGTCTGCTGACCGCCGAAGACCATCGAGCGATCGCAAGCCGCCAGCAGCGCTGCGCCAACATCACCGCCGGCGCCTGGATACAGACCGAACGCTTCGGCCGGCACGCCTGCTTCGACCATGGCGTAGAAAATGCGGTACGGCGTCCACGGCTCTTTGCCGCCCGGCTTTAGCACCAAGCCAAGTTGCAGCGGAATCACCGGTAGCCACAAGGTGTGCACGCCGGGCGAGTTCGAAGGCAACACGGCGCCCAGTACCGGGCTTTGTGCCTGGTAGCTCAGCGTGACGCCGCGATCTTCTTCGCCGTAGCCGCGTGAGAGGATATCGAGATCGAGCCCGCGGGTCAGCGAGTCGAGAATCCGGTCCATGTTCGACAGGGCATAGGAGTTTTTCTCCATGTTGAAACGGCACATGTTTTCCGGCAGGCCGGTGCTGGCGCTTTGAGCATGGACGAACTCTTCCGGCGTCTGGGTTCCATCTCCCATCGGCAGCGTCGCGTTCATGAACAGGTCGGCCGCCTTCTTCAGCAACTCGAGCAACTCCGTCGGCGGGATTTCACGCAGGGCGTTGCGAGCCTTCTGGGCGTGTCGCATGTCGCGCTTCAGCAGACCGCCGCCAACCTGGCTCAATTGAGCGATCGGTTCTCCGGTGGCGAAGTGAACGACGTCTTCGACTTCCAGCGATTCGTACGGCTTGCCCCAACGGATGGCGGGAATTTTGAGCATGACGATTCTCGCAGACGAAAATGAAAGAATGGTGATCGATAGTCTTTCACTAGCCCGCAGCGCAAGCAAGGGAATGCGGCCGGCCAAGTGAGAATGGAAAGCGGGAAGTCGCTAGAGCGAATCTGGTGCAAGCTCTAGCGAAATGGTTGTCAGCTTCTGCCGGTTCGACCGCACTGCCTCGCTTGCGCTGCGGGCTAGTGTGGGGCGAACCGGCGGTTCTTATCTTACCACTGCGGTTAGTAAACGCCGACGGTGGTGCTCGACGCGATGCCGTGGAAGGGGCGAACGCCGCTGACGCCGTCCCAGGGGTATTTCTCGAACGGCATTTCGCGTTCGCCCTCGTCTCGTTCCAGGAAACCAGGAACGAAGAATTCCTTGGTCAAGGTCGTCAGTTTGACGCGACCCGTTTCGCCGTACGGTACGACTTGCATCGGATCGTCAAAGCTGACCACTTCGGTGACCGCCCGCGGTTGCGGTGCGTAGTAGCTGATCTTGTAACCTTCGGCCGCGGTGACCGGCTTGCTGCAAGCCAATCCCATCAGCGTATTGCCATAGGTCGGCGTCATGTAGATGCCGCTCTCTTCCGGTGGGCCGCCGAACAACTCTTCGACGCAGTAACGGGTCCACTGCGGGGTGAACTCAGTACCGCCGCTGAAGATGCCGGTTACGCCGACTTCGGCCAGCGTCGTGCCCCGTTCTTCCAGGCCCAAGCAAAGCGATTCGATCAGCTTCGGCGTGCCGAACATGCACTTCACATCGTGTCCAGCCGTCAGGATGGTAATCGCCTGATCGATGCAATGCTTTTTGTATTCTTCCAGGTGCTCCATCCACCCCTTCTTGATCAACTTGACGACCCACCGCGGATCCAAGTCGATGCAGAACGAGATGCCGCCCCGATGTTGGGCCAGGTGTTCGACCGCCAGACGCAAGCGTCGCGGGCCCGACGGGCCAAGCATCAACCAGTTAGCGCCTTTGGGGAAGTATTGATCGGGCAGGGTGTCGCTAAACAGCGAGTAATCGGTACGGAAGTCGGAGATCGCGATGCGGCTTTTCGGAATCCCGGTGGTGCCGCCGGTTTCGAACACGTAGACAGGATCGTTCTCAAACGCCTTGGGAACCCAACGACGAACCGGACCGCCGCGGAGCCATTCGTCTTCAAACAGGGGGAACTTCTGAATGTCTTCGTAGTTCTTCACTTCGGTCAACGGATCGAAGTTCAGCTCTTTCTTCTTTTCGAGCCAGAAGGGGCAGCCGGTCGACTCGTGAAAGTGCCACTGGACCGTCTCGTAAGCATGTTGATCGAGCTTGTCCTTTGCCGCTTGGGCTTTCGCCTGAATCTCGTCCGAAAAGACGCTTTCGCCAGAATTCATCTTCACCACCTGCGCGCAAAACATGGGGTAGGAAAATCGCCGCACGACGGACGCCGAAAGGGGTGAGAAACCGGGCGTCGCGGGCCTGTCCCAATCAGCATAGAAAGGAAAACTTGTTTCGACAACCATTGTCGGACGGAATAATTTGGAAAACAGCCAAATGGGGGTGTTTGCGGGTCTGTTGCGACGAGTCTCTCAGAAGCTGAATTTCGCCCGTTTTGTAGCCGGCGCTCAGAAATTGACCAGGAATCCGCACCTGGCTGCGAAGTGCTGTTTTCGGAGAATTTGGCCGACAAGTAGGCGCCATCGCATGAATCAAGCGGGCAAAACCAAGCCGACAGCCAAACAGGTGGCGAAGACAGTAAGGTCGCGCGCCCGCGGTATACGCCCATCAACCCTGGTCGTGATCATGCTCTTGTCGGGGATCGCATTTCTTGCGATGGGGATCGCCGGCGGTAGCGTCTGGCGCGGATTGTTGGCGGCGCCTTTTGGGGCGATCTTTGGTTGGTTTCTTGCGGTTGAGATTTACCATGGCATCCAGTTGACGAGGGGAACCTCGCGGACCCTCTTCGCTCCCAAGTCAAAATGGATTTGGCTTGTTTCTTTGGTGGTGGCGATTGGCGTGGCGGCGCCGCTCGCCTATCTGTTTGATTTGAGTATGGTGATGATCGGCGTCGCGATTGTCGTACCGTTTGTCGCAACGGCGATCGTATGTGATGTGGCGTTTCAGATCTTTCGTGATCTGGGATCGCTGGCCTCTTGGTGCTGGGGGTTGATTGCCCCTGCAAAGCGGCGTTCTGAATCTAAAGAGCCGTAAGAGCGAATTTCGCGACAGAGATGAAGCGATACGTTAGAACTAGGCAGGAGATATCTCTATACCGCCAGGCCTGCATTTTGGCCGCCTTCTACAAAATCTGCTGCGACCACTGCGATATCGATCCGAAGGTCGAGGAGTGGTTTGACGAAGACCAGGGGTGCTGGATTCGGCATGGTCGAGGGATTTCAACAAAGGGATATGGGTGCTATGACCCATGCGACGAAGAAGTTCGGGAGTGGTTCGCTCGCCCTAACTGCTACAGTACGCTGCGAATTTGGGTTGATGAGAATCGCCGGCCAAGTTCGACCAAGGGGTGGAGATATCGAGTCTTCCTGTGTCGCCAATGCGGTGCGGTAAATGCCTTGCCTTGCAGCGCATTCAGGAACGTCACCGTTCTCTTCTTCGCGACCTTACCGTTTGTCATTGCCGCCTGGCTAGAGAGCAATTCGTTTGGACTTGCATTGCTCACTTTCAGCTCTATCTTCTACCCATGCTTGGGTCTAGGGGCATTGTTTCATTCTTGGCTCGTCTGGTTTAAGTGGCAACCGTGTGCCGCATGTAGCTCGCACAAGTTCATCACCTTTCCGTGGGCAAAATGGCGTAAGAATCGTTGTCCGAATTGCGGCGAGCAATCGTTGCGCGTCACCGTGCGTCATGTGATATTGAACGGAAGTAGTCATGCACAATGACGATCTATTCGGCGCCGTTTGACTAGCATATCGACGCAATAAATAGCCTCAATCTCCTGTTATTTTCTTGACCCATTTCTCGCTCAAATTATATAAACGAAGAGCGAGATGATGACATACCTAGCGCCTTTGATTCGATCCTGACGTTTCCTTCGAAGCGTTTTCCCCGATTGATTGGCGGCGCGATTGCTTCTCTTTCCCTTATCCCCTCGGAACAGCGAGTCGACTTATGCGCTTTTCGAAGAATTCCCAGCTGCGCGATCGGCGATTCGCTTTTACGTTGGTCGAACTTCTCGTCGTGATCGCGATCATCGGCGTCTTGATCGCCCTGTTGTTGCCGGCGGTGCAGCAAGCTCGTGAAGCGGCGCGGCGGATGCAATGCGTCAACCGAATGAAGCAAGTCGGATTGGCGCTGCACACCTATCACGACGCCTACTCCGCTTTCCCGGCACTGCAGATGCAGGTGCAGCCGACCCGACCAGCCGGTTTCGCGGCGCTGTTGCCTTACCTGGAGCAGACGGCGATCTATGACGACATGACCAGCGCGAGTCCGCCGTATGGCGCAAACGACTGGAACCCGACTCATCAGAACACGACGATCAGCGAGTTTGCCTGTCCGTCCGATCCCAACTGGGGAAGCCGTGCTGGCGTCAGTGGGCGTCAGCCGCGTAGTTATCACCTGTCGGTCGGCGACAGTATTCGGAACAACCACACGACAAGTTCGTCGAAGCGCGGGATGTTTGTGCCGCTCGAGAATCGCACATTCGCCGATTTGAGCGATGGGACCAGCAACTCATTCGCCGTATCAGAAGTAGTGATCGGTCCGAACAGCGTGACTCGCTTCCTGAAAGGAAACGTCGCCGTCACACCAGGCATTAACACCAATCCGTCGAGCCCCGCCGATTGTTGGGCGGCTCGCGGCAGCAATGGCCTGGTCGCCTCGGCGGTCGAAGTGACGGCCGAGTCCTACGTCCATCGGGCGCCCGGCAGTCGGTGGGCGGAAGGTCGCGTCTTCTTTACCGGCTTTAGTTCTGTCTTGCCTCCCAATTCGCCTCGCTGCACGATCGCGCACAACGACGGAACCTGGGGCATCTGGACTCCCAGCAGTTTTCACACCGGCGGCGTGAACGTTGGTTTCGCCGATGGTTCGGTTCACTTCATCAGCGAGACGATCGACGCAGGCAACCCCACCGCGACCGAGGCCGCCAGCGGCCCGAGTCCGTACGGCGTCTGGGGCGCGCTGGGCTCGATCAACGGCGGCGAGACGCAAAGCGAATTCTAAGATAGAGCGGGCGGAGAGTGATAATGCGGACGAGTCAATTAGCTTTGCTGTTGATTGTGACGGTTGCCGGCATCGGTTGCGGAAAGGCCCGCGATCCGAATCGCCCAAAAACGGTGCCGGTCACAGCAGTGGTTACCTATCAGGGCAAACCCGTCGAAAAGGCGACCGTCACGTTCGCCGGAGCGGAAGTAAGAGGCGCCGTCGGTCACACCGACGACCAAGGGGAAGTCAAGCTCTGGACCTATGAAGAAGCAGACGGCGTTATCCCGGGAACTTACGAGGTTGCGATCCGCAAACTGGAAGTGCTGGCGCTGCCCGATCCTGAGACTGTTTCGCCGGCCGAATATAGTCGCTTGTCGCGGCAAATGAACTCCGCCCTCTCGGGCGCTCCGCAGCATTTGCTGCCGAAACGATACGCCAGCGAAGAGACGAGCGGGCTAACGGTCGAAGTTAAAGACCCCGGCGAGAACGTGTTTGCGTTTGAGCTAGAGGACTAAGCGATCGCGCTCTCACTTCCACTGCCAGACGTCGCTTTTCTTTAGCGTCGTTTCCTTGCGGGGCTGGTTCGACTGCAGCCACTGTTTGGCGGCGGCGTCGTTCTTCAAATAGGCGTCCCAAAACTTCAGGCTGATTTGCTGGATCGCCGGATGGTGGTCCGGATCACGTCGGCCGACGCGAAGTCCGGTAGTGTCAGAAAAGGCGGAGTGCTGGGCGCCGTCGAAAACCAACTCGTACTTATCGCCGGCCGGCAGCGCCTTGTAGACTTCGCGGCGCGACGCCGGCGTCGTATTGCCGTCGATGTGGCTGCTGTCTTCGGTGCCGGTCATGCAGAGCATCGGGGCTTTGATTTCGCCAAACGAATCTGCGGCTGACATGCCCTTGCTCGTCTGCGGGCTCATCGGCAGAAAGGCGTCGAGCCGCGGTTCGCTGGTGGTCATGCCGAGCGGAAACTTGCGACCGGCGACCGCCGTCGTGGTGACCGCGCCGAAGCTATGCCCGGCCATGCCGATATGTTTGAGATCGAGTTTGCTGTGTAGGGCGCTGTCGTGTTGTTTATTCCAGATTTCCAACTGATCAAGAATGAACGAGACGTCTTTGTTGCGGTCGAGCATGTTCTTGCCGTTGGCCGCTTGTTTCATTGCCTGCAAGATCTGGCGGCGCTCGACTCCTTTCCAGACTTCCTCATCGCTCCCGGCATGCTGCAGGAAGACGCTGACGTAACCATGCTCGGCCCAGAAGTCGCCCAGGTAACGACTGTTCTCTCGCGAGCCCCCCAGGCCATGCGAAAAGAGAATTACCGGTAACGGCTTCTCTGTTTCGGGCAGGTAGATGCGAATTGGGACGACGCGATCCCGCGAGGCGTCTTTCGGCTCTTGATCGATTTGACGAACCTGGGGCGCCGCTGCCGCTACGGTGGGCGCCAGCAATAGGGTGGTCAGCAGCAGGGGGCTGAACAAGGACCGATAGAGCGTCGCCATGGCAAGGTTCCCGTCGAAGATTAGGAGATGGGCGTCCATGGAAAGCTACTTCCCAGCTGGCAGACAGGTTTCAGCGGTTGAGCCGTGCGGCGAGAATTCGCGCAGAAAAAAAGCCCCGTCGGAAGCGGGGCTTGGTGGTTGGGGCGGCGATCGCGATGTCCATTGCAGGCAAGGTTTATTTGCCCGGCGAGTGCGGACTGCCGAGCTGCGCCAGCATTTGCAGCACTCCGTTCAGGTGGGCGATCCGCGGGCCGAAGCGATCGACGAATTCGGTCAGCATAAATTCGCTGTCGATCATGTCTTCGCCGCTATCGTCGATTTCGCTGGCGATCGAGTCGAGAAACTCGGTGTGGACTTTGCTTAGCGCTTCGGCCGCCTTGCGGCATTTATCGGCCAGCTCTGGGTTGGCTTTCCGCCAAGCCGCTAGCTCGGTTTGTCGTTGTTTTTGCTGCGAAATCTGGTTTTGCAGCATTTCCTCCATCAGTTCGGCCTGCCGTTCCTGCAGCGTTACCATACGTTGCAGCAAACCGGCGATATTGCCGCCTGTCGAATCGTCATTACCTGTGGGAGAACCGGCAGTTACGTCGACGTGAGTGAAGAGGGAGGGGAAATTATTCGGGCCAGACATTGATAAAAACTCCAGGGGGGGAAGACCCTAAGTATAGTCACGTTGGCCAGCGATTGTCGAGCATTTGCGGAATTTGGCAGTGCCGCTAGCAAGCCCCGCTCTTGGCGCCTTCGCTGCGACAGTTAAAGTCGACCGCCGCGCAGCACCGATTGTGAAGGAAGCATCGTCGCATGAGGGAATATGGGCGATGTGATAGCACCCCGGATTTGCACCCCTGAGAGAAAGCTGCCTGTGACCGCGAGGGACAAGAGTTCCGTGCCGACTGTAGGATACTTGACGGTGGTCGAAGACGAGCAGCACGGCCTGTTCGGCGGATACCTATTACTTAATTCCAACGGGCGACCGTTGGAATTCCATTGCACGACGCCAGTCAGAGCGAATCGTGCCCAGGAGATTTTGTACGGCCCGACGCTGCGTGAATATCTTTGTGGAGAGCAGATTGCGGCGGCTCTGGTTCGCAAGACGAAACTGGCGCCGCGATTGATCTGCACCGACATGACCGAGGTGCTTGCCGTCCGGCAGCATGTCGAGGCGCCGGTGATTGCGATTCCCGCCGTCGCCGCCGAGCCGCCTGCTAGCGAGTCTACGAGCGACGCCGCTGGTCAATCGTGGCGAGTCGACGCTCCCCATGCCATTGCCGCGCCCAAGTCGGCGGCTTCATTCGCCCTGGCTGGCGCCGACGTGTTGGTCAACGACGCGTATCCGCAGGATCAAGCGGACGTGGCCGGTATCTGGGAGACGTTCGAGGCCCGCATCGATTTGACCGAGCCGTTTGGACGTATCCACGAAGCGATCAGCGAAGCGCAACAGTCGCAACGCGGTTAATCCGACAGGTCGACCCAAGGTCGACGCCCAACAACTTCAGACCCCAAGGATGGGAAGATGAATCTGCCGGAAGCCGATGCGGCGGCGCCGTCGATCGTTTCGTTCGCTAATCTGGAAGTGAGCGTCGAAACGCACAGTCAAACGTTTGACGATTCGCTGGAGCTGGCGACCGAGTCGACGCCGCTGAAGATTGACGCTCCTAAGGTGGTGTCGATTCCTTGTCGAGCGCCGCGCGTGGCGGTCAAGACTTATGTCTTCCCCGAAGCGCCTGATTGGGCGGTCGGACCTCCGCCCGCCAAAAAAACGCCGGCCGACAATCAGAATGCCCTCGAGTCTGGCGTGGAAGATAAAGAGGCGAAGCCGAGCCAGGCCAAAAAGCCGGCGACGCGGATCAAGCCGCCGGCCGACGTGATCAAACTGCAAGATCGGCTCTACTACCTACTGCAGCCTTCGCTGGAGTCGTTGGTCAGCACCGGCTCATTGGAGTTTCCGTTCGAGCCGTTTCCGTACCAGTTTGAAGGGATCGCGTTTCTCTTTCCGCGTACGGCGGCCGTCTTGGCGGACGAGATGGGATTGGGCAAGACGATGCAGGCCATTTCGACGATGCGGATGTTGATCCGCTCGGGAGAGGCCCGCAACATCTTGTTGATCTGCCCCAAGCCGTTGGTGACCAACTGGAAGCGGGAGTTCGCCACGTGGGCGCCGGAGATTCCGGTCTCGATTATTGAAGGGGACCAGGCGCGGCGAACGTGGCAATGGCGCTCGACCGAAGCGCCAGTGAAGATCGCCAACTACGAACTGATGATGCGCGATCAAGAGATCGTCAACGACGAATCGCTGCGGTTTGACCTGGTGGTGTTGGACGAAGCGCAGCGGATCAAAAACTCCGGCAGCACCACGGCGCAGATTGTACGGGCGATCCCGCGAGATCGCAGCTGGGCGCTGACCGGCACGCCGATCGAAAATTGCACCGACGACCTAGTCGGGATCTTCGAGTTCCTGGTGCCTGGTTATCTGTACAAAGGGATGCCGCTCAAACAATTGTGCACGGCGACCAGCGAGTACATCATTCGCCGCACCAAGGATATGGTGCTTGAGGATATGCCGCCGCGGCTGTATCGCGACGCCGACTTGTCGCTGTCGCCAGCACAACAAGAGACGTACGAACTGGCGGAGAACGAGGGGATCGTGCGGCTCGAAAAGATGGGGGAAGAGCTAACGGTACAGCACGTGTTTGAATTGGTGCTGCGGCTGAAGCAGATCTGCAACTTCGATCCGCGGACCGGCGACAGCAGCAAGATGGAACAACTGCGGGCCGACATGGAAGAAGTCGCCGCCAGCGGCAAGAAGGCGATCGTCTTTAGCCAATGGACGCAAACGATCGAACAGATCCGCAAACAGCTGGAGCCTTTCGGGCCGCTCGAGTATCACGGCAAAATCCCGAGCAAACATCGCGACGGCGTGATCGACCAATTTAAGCATGACCCGTCGAAGCACGTCATTCTGATGAGCTATGGCGCCGGGAGCGTGGGGCTCAATCTACAGTTTTGCGAGTATGTCTTCCTGTTTGATCGTTGGTGGAATCCGGCGATTGAAGATCAGGCGATCAATCGAGCGCATCGGATCGGGGCCAAGGGCGCGGTCACGGTTTCGCGGTATCTGGCGATGAACACGATCGAGACGCGAATTGATCAGGTGCTCAACGAAAAGCGGGAGCTGTTCAATACGCTGTTTGCCGAGGCTGGGACTCCGCAGCCGGGCGGGTTGTCGAAAGACGAGATCTTCGGCCTGTTTAACTTGCGAAGTCCCAAGGGACCGATTCGCCTGGCCGCTTGATCAGGGAAATCCTGGCCAGAACTTTGTAAACGGCGGCGCCTGCACTACGATGGGATCGGTTCGCTCCTTCTTTTCCGGTTCTCTGCTCAAGGCGGTTGGATGACTTGGCTGATTATTGGCGGCGGCGTTTGTGCTGGCGTTGTGGTCTTAATCGTATTGGCGATTATCGCCCTGATTCTCTATAGCTCGTACAGCGAAGCCGCGGCGGAAAAGCGAATTCGCGAAGACGGCAAGCCGGTCTTGGCGGTGGTGGTGATGGCCAACGCTGAGTTTTTGCGGACCAAGAGCATCGCATCGGCGCCGGCCTTGGTCATTTTTTCGCAAGAAGATCCTTCCCCCGCGTTGGCCGACGCGATGCGCGATTTAGGCCTCGAATTGTTTGAGCTTTACACGGCCGAAGCGGATGATGTCGCCGGACTGCCGCCGTTTCAGCGAGAGACCGCCGAGCTGATCAAAAATGATCGTTATCAGGAAGGACGCCGTACCCGACTGCCGCTCGAACTGACGCGAGGTCGCGTCATCTACATGGCCGACATCTGGGTCGAACGCGAACGTCTACCGGACCATATCGCGCTATCACGCATCTTGGCGTGCCTGGCGACGGGACAGGACGAAGGGGAGATCATCGCATTGCCGCATCACGAGGAAGCGGCGAAGCGGATTTACGAGGCGGCTGGGGCGCAGTAGAGAGGGGCCTCACCGCGACTGGCAGCTAAGCGATCGTGCAGAAGTCGTGTTCGCGAGTTTCCGTCAGCTCGTGCGACGGATCAATACGCGAAATGTGATCTTCGTCGTGCGTCAGCAAGATGGGAAGTTCGATTTCGGAGGTGGGACGCGGTTTGGGGGGAGGAGAGTGCCAGGCGCCTCGGCAACTGAAGCGAGACATGCAACCGGTGCAGGGAGAGATGGCGACGCCGTCACTAGTAAACTGCTGTCCGCAGAACGGATGCAGTTGGACGGATACGGTCGATTGGCTCATACGCTCCCTTTCCAGGCATAGGCAGGACCAGCGGCGGTGCAATAGCCATCTGGCTACTCATCTATAGCTTGCCGTTGTGCGCATGCAGCGCCGAGGT
This sequence comes from Blastopirellula retiformator, assembly GCF_007859755.1. NCBI lineage: Bacteria > Pseudomonadati > Planctomycetota > Planctomycetia > Pirellulales > Pirellulaceae > Blastopirellula > Blastopirellula retiformator. Next base: position 1,066,139 of record NZ_SJPF01000001.1, read on the forward strand.
GCTGAATTTCTGCAGGGATGCGGTAAGTAGAAAATTGCCAGAACGGCAATACTTTTGCTCGAAGAACGAGCCCTGAATCGGCGCTCCTTGATGAGTGGAGCAGGCCCGCGGCGGGGAAGGGGAGAGAAGTTCGTGAAACGATCCATAGGCAAAGCCGAAGTTGCTTCGACGATTCGCCCCTTCCCAGAAAAACAGTGGCGAAGACGCTTAGCTGCCTGTTGAAAAATGCCATCGTGGCATTTTCCAACCTCGCCGGGCTCAGAGCATAGCTCTTCGCGGCTCGCAAAATAACGACTTACGTCGTTATTTTGGGATCGCATCCGTGCGATCGCGTAGTCCGTCGAGAAAATCAACGGACTGTTAGGCGATCGACGAGTGAACTTCGTGGGCCGCACTAACGCGAGTCGATTGGTCGCCGCTGGAGGCGAGTCGAAACGGGGGCAAAGTGGCCGAAGCGGTCGATTTTTTCGCGGTCGTGAGGCCGCAACCTCGGCAGCTGAAACGCGACATGCAGCCGTCACAAGGGCTGTAGGCGGCCGCCAAAGGAGCGCCGACGCGGGTGCAAAAGAACGGCTGGCGGTCGCCGGTGGTGGAATGGGTCATGATTTCCCTCTCGTACATGTGAGAGGCCGCGGCGCATTTGGCTGATTCTGAAGGGCTTTTCCCGCAGAAACAGATGCCGGCGACCCCTAATTCAAACGTGGTCCCAAAATCCGACATCCAAATGGCCAGTACGACAATTCCGCCTCTTGGCGAACTAGCGATTTCTTTTGGATCTAAACGTCCACTTTACCAAATGTTCGGCGTAGTAAAAGAGAAAAACGAAGAACATCAATGAAGATTGCTTGCGGCGAATAATTGCGATTAGAATGACGAATCTCCCCTGATTATGGTAGCTAAGGCTCTGTTCTTTTGACGGTCTAGGATTGGCGGCGAGTCGCCGACCGTGAAATTCACCTTGTACCAACAACTTCCCTCTTGATGACGACAGGCCGGGCAGGGCATGACGCAAGAATCGATCGATATCGCGGAACTCATCCGCCAAATCCGTAGTGGACAACCAGCGGCCGCCGAGCAGTTGTTTCGATATTGCGAGCCCGAGATTCGAGCCGAGATTCGCTATCGGCTGCGCAGCACGGCTGTGCGGCGAGTGGTCGACTCGCAGGATATTTGCCAATCGGTGATGTTCTCTTTCTTCTTGCGGATCGGCGCCGGGCAATACGAGATCGAGCAGCCCCAAGAGTTGCTGCGGTTGCTGCTAAAAATTGCCCGCAACAAGACGCATGACGCCTATCGCTTTCAATTGGCTGATAGACGGGATGTGCGGCGGGTGCGATCACTGGACGATGCGAAAGAGTTGGAAGAGCGGCAAGGGCAAGAGAATGTGATCGCCGACAAGATGGAAATGTCCGAGCTGTTGGAAGAGTTGGAGCGGAAGTTGTCGACCCAGGAATTCGAGATCGCCTCGCTTCGTCGACAAGGCTATCGGTGGGATGAGATTGGGGCCAAGTTGGGCGATTCTCCCGAGACGTTGCGAAAGCGTTTTCATCGCGCCATTGAGAAAATTGGCCGCACGTTAACTCCCAGGTTTTAGTACCGCCGATGCACGCTCCCAAAGACGAAGACTTGCACGCAGATTTGCGTTTGATCGATCAGCTTTGCCAAGATCAAAACCGGCGCTGGCAAGCGGGAGAACGACCGACCGTCGAGGAGTACCTGGCGCAGAATCCTGAGTTAGGGGGCGATGCCGACGATCTGTTTGATCTGGTTTACAACGAACTTCAATTGCGACGATCATTGACCGAGTCGTTTTCGTTGCAAGATTACCAATTGCGTTTTCCGCAGTTTGCCGCCCGACTTGAGCGGCAGTTGCGTTTCCACGACGCTCTCGACGCCGTGCGCGAGTCGAGCTGCATGACGAAGACGCTGTCGCCTACTGTGACGCCGCGGGCAACTTGCGGTCTGGCCGAAGGGCAGACGCTGGGACGCTATCGCGTGCAGCGGCCAGTCGGCTCTGGCGGTTTTGGCGTCGTCTATCTGGCGATTGATACGCAACTTAACCGCGAGGTAGCGCTAAAAATTCCGCGGGTCGACGACTTGCCGGACCTACAGCGGAAACGCTTTTTACAGGAAGCGGAATTGGCCGCGTCGCTTGAGCACCCGCATTTGGTGGCGGTGTACGACGCTGGGCAGGTTGATGAGATCTCTTACATCGCGTCCGCCTTTTGTCCGGGGCGGAACTTGGCGCAGCATCTTGCCAGCCGCGGCGAGCCGTATGACGTTCGCACAGCGGTGGAGATCGCGGCGCATCTGGCCGACGCGATGCATCATGCGCACGAGCGGGGCGTCGTTCATCGCGACCTGAAGCCAAGTAACGTCATGCTGACCGGCAAGCCGTGCGGCGAGCTTCCCTTTACGCCGCAGATCACCGATTTCGGCCTGGCGAAGCTGGGTGAACAGCGGATGCGCGAGACCAGCACCAGCCTGGTGATGGGAACTCCCCTGTACATGGCGCCAGAGCAATATCGCGGCCGCGGGCCGACCGGCGAAACGACCGACATCTATTCGCTGGGCGTGATCCTGTACGAGATGTTGACCGGCAAGCCGCCTTACGAAGGCGAGACCTATTTTGAGGTCGCCAACGCAGTCATCCGCGGTCAAGTTGCGTCGCCCCAGCGATCCAATCGAGAAATTTCTCGCGACTTGGCGGCGATCACCTTGCGCTGTATCGAACGCGATCCTGCCCATCGTTACCAGAACTGCGCCGATCTGGCTCGCGACTTGCGACTGGCGGCGGACGGAAAACGAGTCAGCATTCGTCGCCCCAATGCGTGGGAGCGGTTTGTGCAGTGGGCGAACGAGGGGCAACGGATCTACGACGCCGGAGCGGTCGCTTGTTGGTTGGCGGTTTGCATGACGATTTGGATGGTTTCGGCGAACCTCGGAGCGGCTTGGATCTTCGTCGATTCAGAACATGTGAAAAGCGTCGACCTGGCGTCGGAGCATCTTACCTCCGCGATTCTGATCGTGACGACCGTGTTGCCGCTGTTCCTGGCGGGCGTCGCCGTCCTCCGCGACAAGATCTGGGGCATCTATCTCGGCATCCTTTTCGCCGTGATTCCCGTGGTGATGACCCTTCTTTCGATCAGCGAAGATCCAGTCGTTCATAAGACTATTTACGGAGACAATTTACTGGCCCGGTTCTTGGTCTTTACGCTGATCGGCCTTACCCACCTGGTGTTGCTGGTAATGTTGAGCAACGCCCTGCGCGTCGTTTGGCGCGAAAAGCGGCTTGATCGGCGATATCGTCCGGCGGAACTTGCCCCGTCTGCGGAACAAACGCGAGCGAGCTAAAACAAGGGCGTCGCCATCTCCTGGTCTAGGCTGCGCCATTGGCGAAGGATATCTTCCCGCCGTTTTTGGTGCGCTGGCGCGTCAGCTAGATTCGTTTCTTCGCTGGGGTCGCGAGTCAGATCGTACAATTCCCAATCGGACGAAGCGTCGTGTCCTCGATCGGCGACAAGCTTCCAGCGGCCCTGACGCAGCGCGGCGCGTTTTCCTTGTCTCCAGTAGAGCGTCCTTGGTGGCGGCGATGGGGCGAGATTTTGCGACCAAGCGACGCCGTCGAGCGGATAGGACGTTGGTCGTCCGATCACTTCGGCGACCGTCGCATACAGATCGAGCGAACTGAAGACGTTGTCGGTCGTCGTGCCCGGTTGCGTATGTCCGGGCCAACACAGGATCATGGGAACTCGGATGCCCCCTTCGTACATCGAGCCCTTGCCGGCTCGTAGCGGTAAGTTGCTGGCGGTCGTTTCGCGCGTCGGTCCCCCATTGTCGCTGAAGAACAGGATCAAGGTGTTTTCCATTTGCCCCGACTCCTCGACCGCTTGCAAGATTGCGCCGACGCTTTGATCAAGATCGGCCAACATCGCCAGGAAGATCCGGCGATGGATATCCTCGACGTCAGAGAACTTCTCCAGCGTTTCGTTCTTGGCCTGTAGCGGACTGTGGACGGCGTTGTAAGCAACGTAGAGGAACCAAGGATGGTTCTGATAGCGATCGACAAATGAGACCGACTCGCGGGTGATCGCATCGGTCAAATACGCTTGTTCCGCCACCGCTTGCCCACCACGCAAGATTGGATTGTTTGCGTCGTACGCCGGTTCGTCATGTCCCATATGGGATGAATAAATCAGCTGGTCGTTAATGCGATATCGCTCGCCAGCGCCCTTCGGCAATCCACGCCGCCGCAACCAGGTGGTCGTATCTTGCCAAGGAGAAGGAACGAAATAGTGGCCTTCGTGTAGAAATCCGAAGAACTCGTCGAAACCATGTCGCTGTGGATGAAAATCGGCGGCGCCTCCGAGATGCCATTTGCCGACCAGTCCCGTCGTATAGCCGGCGTCGTGCAGATACTCGGCCAACGTTTTTTGCTGCATCGGCATGCCGGCGCCGGGGTCTTCGTTCCGGGCGCCAATTGGGTTGAACTCGTACCCGAACCGGGTCGGAAACCGACCGGTCAGAAAGCCTGCCCGACTGGGACTGCAATTTGGCGCCGTTACGTACGCTTGGCGGCAGAGAAGCGACTTCGCCGCGAATTTATCCAGATGCGGCGTCCGAACCTCGGTATTGCCGTAACAACCAAGTTCCGCATAGCCCAGGTCATCGGCGACCAACAGCAACACGTTGGGCGGACGTTGGGATGAGGCGTCTTGGGCTGATGCGGCTGGCGTCAACCATTCAGGCGAAGTGTGCGTCAACAACCAGGCGAATATCGCCAGACGCAAGACAAGCGAGCGGGACATCGTAAACCCAAAGCCGAACAGATGGGGCGATGCGAAGTTCGGAACGAGACTCGACGAGAGCGATCAGGGAAGGGGGCGTTCGTCGCTTCGCAAGGGGCAGGGTTCCATCATAGGGCAAGCGCGGGCCCGGTTCCAAGAAAATCAGACGCGTTCGCGACAGTCTTTAAACGGCCATCTGCCGCTTTACCAGGTCATGGGTGATCGCGGAGAACACCTGACGCAAACGATCAAATTCGCGATCCTCTCCCTGGAACATGACCAGCACCTTGGCTTCGGCAAAGTCAAATGCGCGGACCTGGGCCTGGACCAACATGTCTAGGCAATAGAAGTGCATATTGGCGCCGTAGGTTTCGTAGTCGGCGAACGATTCGGTCGCCATCTCGTACTCGAAGTCGTCGTACGTTTCGTCCATCGCCTCGATGACCGCTTCCACCGCTTCACGCAGGTCGGCGTCGCCGGGATGGACGGTGATGTTCCAAAAAGCGTCGCTGGGACTGTAGACCGAGGCCGAGCGAGGCCATTCCTGGGCCTGTTCTTCGACCAGCTTCCAATTCTCAGGGTAAGAGAAGCTGATGCCAAAATTGTCGTATTCGGCCGCCATTGGTCGGGCTCCCCGGGACGATTGATTATCTAAACTCCCGATTTTACCGATCTGGGAAAAAAACGTAACCGGCGCCGCTCTGGTCGGATTGGGCTGGTTTTGATATCGTCCGGCGCCAATACCTTCCTTCCCCTCGAATTTACCGCCCATGCCGCGGCTTTTCGGCCATTGCAGAAACCGTAAATCGTGCCCCGCGGGTACGCAGGTTCTGCTGCGCCTGTCCTTGGCGGCGATCTTGCTAGCAGTTTCGGGATGCGCCGCGTTCTCGCGACAAGGGGCCGCCCATCAACGGGTCGTCAATGGCCGGCTGCTGACCCAGCAAGGGGTTGATGCGCTTCAGCGGGGAGATATCGAGAGAGCCGAGTCGCTATTGGCGAAGGCGAAGAAGTCATGCCCGGTCGACGTGCAAACGCGTTCCCAATACGCCGAAGCCCTGCATCGCAAAGGAGACATCGACGGGGCGATCGTCGAAATGAAAGAGGCGATCCGAATCTCAGGCGACGACGCAGCGTTAATGGTTCGGCTTGGTCGTATCTATTATCTCGCGGGTCGATTTCCCGAGGCGAACGAGCAGGCCCAACTAGCAATCTCGAAATATCCTCGCCACGCCGAAGCTTGGCTGTTAGCGGGCGAGCTGGCCGAGCGCCAGGGGAATTGGAAGGACGCGGAAGCGAGCTATCTTCGTTGTGCGTCTTACGCCGAGGACCTGCCGCCGGTCCATATTCGTCTCGCCCGAACGCAACGCCATCTATCCCAGCCGGACCGTTCGCTAGCAAGTCTAACCCGCGCCGAACGCGCCTATCCGCAAGGCGAAGCGCCGATCGAGTTGCTGGTCGAACAGGGGTATACCTGTCAGGCGGCGGGGCGCTATGAAGCGGCCTGCAACTATCTGATTGCGGCGATGGAGAAGGGGGCGCCGACGCCAGAGTTGATGTCCCGTTTAGCGCAATGCGAATTGGCGGCGGGGCGAATTGCTCGCGCCGAATGGGCTTTGCGGCAAACTTTGTCGATGGATCCGCAAAATGTCCGCGGCCGCGAGATCGCCGCAGAAATCCCCCTTGCTCGGCAGCGAATGGAGCAAACGCTGCGGCGTTAGCGGCGCAATCGCTACGACCGGCGCAACCCGAATCGTTCTGCTGCCTGCGGTGATACGCTTAACGTCTAATGGACGTTTGACAAGCGTGCGTTCGGTTCTACGTTATCCCTAGAAGCGCCAAAGTCGGCGAATTATTCACTGACACGGGGAACCGGGGTTCAATCATGTCACACTTGCTTGACGCGAATTTTGTGGATCGGCGCGATCCGAATCGACAAACTTCGCAACAGCACGAACGACGCCAATTCTCGAACAGTCATAGCGAACTGTCCGACGCGGCGCGTGAGATTGCGGACGCGATTGACGGCTATAAGATTCAGCACCGCCGTCGATTCGTCACCTACGAAGAGATCTTTCAGGTAATCTCGGAGCTCGGCTACCACAAGTAGTGCGCCGTTAGCTTTCGCTGTACAGAATCGGCCGCATCAGTTGGTCGAGCGTGACGATCCCCAACGTTTTGCCGTCGCGGGCTTTGACGACGGCCATGCTTTCTCCGCTGCTTTGCATCCGCAGCAGCGCCGCGATCTGCGTGTCGCTGCCGGCGACCACCGGCAACATGCGATACGATTGAATCGCGTCCTCTGGCGCCAAGATCAAGTCGCACGTTCGCACGTAGCCGATCAGATCTCCTTTGTCCGCGCCCTGTTTCGCAACCGGCATCGCGCTGATCTTGTTCTTCTTGGCGTAGACCAGGGCGGTCTTCTTCTCGGCGCCCAGAATCGCCACCTGGTTTTTCGTAATCGGCGCCGCCAAGGCTCCGACTGATTGGTTGGCGACGGCGAACAGCCCTTGCGCCAGTCGGCGTTGTGCGGCGTTGAGCAGGCCCGCTTCGCCCCCTTCTTCCAGTACATCAACCAGCTCTTTGCGGGCCAGTTGTAGGCGAACCTGGGTCGGCGATTCCCCTAACAGCCACTGCAGCGCCTGGCCCAAAACCCACAGCACCGCCGCGAAGGGGGCAAACAGAATTGCGCAAAGGAAAAACAGGGGACTGCCGCGCAACAGCAGCGTATTTGGGGCATGGAAGAAGAGGCTCTTGGGCAGCGACTCGCCGTAGACGAATAGTAGCGGCGCCAATAGCGTCGGCAGCAAGAGTTCGACGGTCGAATTGCCGGGGAATAACGCTCCGGCGGCGAGCACAATGGAGAGCGACACCAGGTAGTTCGCCAGGTTGTTGCCGATCAGCGTCGTGGCGACAAACAGCGCCGGGTGATTCGTCAAGAAGAGGAGAAACTTCGCCATGAACCGCCCGTCGAGAGCATCCAACACCAGACGGATGCGCGTCACGCGGTAAAAGCCGGTTTCGGTGCCGCTGAAGAACGCCGAGAGAAACACCGAGAAGATGAACAGGCCGATGATCCAGATCATGTCGACTCCTCCTCGTTCTCAATCAGAGACAGGCGGACGATCGGTTGACCGCGAAGCGGTACCGACACGACATGAAAATGAAACGAGCCCCAGGTCACTTCGTCGCCCGGCTCTGGCAATTGCTCCAACTCTTCGTGTAGCAAACCGTTGACCGTCGTCGGACGAACTGGCGGGATCTCGACCCCAAAGCGTTTCGCCAATCGACGCAAGCTGGTCATGCCGGGGATTAGCCAGACGCCTGGCTCTAGTTGCTCAAACGTTTGTCGCTGCAGCAGCCGCTCGCTACGGCCCGAGTGGTAGCTGAAGATCGCCTCGGCCGCGTCGCTGAGCGTCAGCACGCCGATCACTTCTCCCAACTCATTGACGACCGCGGCGACTTCTCGCTGCCGCGTGATCATCTGCTGCAGCACGACCGACGCTTTGGTGCACCAGGGAGCATACAGAACCGGGACCGCCAGCCGCTCCAGATTTTCTTCCGGCAGGTCGGTCGCCGTCATCAGGTTGAAGCCGCCAGCGACATCTTCCGAGTCAGGCTCGGTCACCAGCAAGTAGCCGCTAGGAGGCACTTCGCCGTCGAGATCCGCCTTCGCCACTGGCGGACGAAACGAACGGTATTGCCGACGGGGCCGCATCAGTTCGTTGACCGTTAAGTCGGAGAGCGAAACGATGTTTTGCAGCGCCACTTGTTCTTGCTCAAGCAAAGCGGCGTTCTCGGTCGAAAACTGGATCGCTCGTTCCAGGTCCGAGACCTGCAGGTACGGTTCTGGCTGAAAGCCGGGCCAGATGACGCGGCGCGAGAGGGTGATCACCATCCGTAGCAGCGGTAGGATCGGATCGGCCAGCTTGATGGCCAGCGCCACCGGCAAGGCCAGGATGGTCGCAATCGCCGGGGCGCGGAGCACCGCCAGGCTCTTCGGCAGCATTTCGCTGGAGAAGATGATCATCATCAGCGATCCGGCCGCGAATCCCGCTGCCGCGGCTCCGCCGAAGTCTTTTTCGATCCGAATGCCGACGACCGACGCCAAGCTGAAGTAGAGCACGTTGACGACGAGGTTCCAGAACAACACAGCCGACAACAGGCGATCGGGGTCGTTCAGTAGCTGCGCAGCAATCTGCTGCGTACTATTTCCGGCAGCCAGCTTCCGACGGTCATCGACCTTCAAGTAGAAGAAAGCCGCTTCGGCTGCTGAAAATATCGCGGATAGAGCGAGTAACGCCGCCATGAAGATCAACCACGGCGAGATCGCCGCAATCAATTCCATGACCATGTTCCGGCGTGAGGGCGATTCTCCTTACGAGTCATCTTGCCCCGACGTTCTCCCCATTTCGACGTCAAATTCAAAGATCGCTGGAATCAGCATAGCGCAGGTCGTAAAGCCGTAGGCGAAAACCGTCACCAGGAAGACTTCCAAATTCTTGTTCAGCAGCAGCGTCGTAATCGCGTAGAACGTCGCCAGCGGCACCATGAAGGCCGCAAGTGCGATCGCTCCCGAAGGATTGCGATGCCCGATCGTCACGTACAGCCCCAAACCGCCGCCAGCGATAAACCCGAGGAACGGGAAGAGCTGGAAGTGGAACGAGTCGCTAAACGAGATCATCAGCAATATACAGGTAATCACGCCGAGGAACAGGAAGAAAACCGTTCCCAGGCTCACGCCGATCGCCACGCGGCTGCTGGCATAGATCATGCCGCAGTGAATTCCCAGCGTCGTCACAAACAAATACATCACCGCCAGGCCGAGCGATAGGAAGACGAGATTCTCGGTGTACATTCCCCCTTGCCACCAGAGATAAAGGGTCAGCAGCAGCGGCGCGACCACCATTTCCTTGGTCACCCACAGCACGCCTGCCAGCTTGCCGAAGATAAACTCGCGTGGGGTCAGATCGGTCACCAACAGAATATCGAGTGATCTACCGTCCCGCTCGTTAGTGATCGAGGTGACCGCCAGGGCGTTCACGATCACCATGCTGACCAGGTAGAGCGGGGTGAGCGCCTGAGCTGCGTCCGGAATGATGGCGCCCGCCTGATCGATGACTGACTTGGCGGCATGGCTGGCGATCAGCTGATGCAGCGCCACCGCAGCCGCGGCGACCAACAGCATGTAGACGATGCGAATGATGATCACTTTGCGACCGTACGCCCAGGTCTGCGTTTCGCGCCAAAGAACCGGGTTGTCCCACACCTCGCGATGCTTGGAGGCCATTTTGCGAGTCCGGGCGTCGACATGCTCGGCGCGACGCGTTTCGTCGTCTCCGGCGGCCTGTTTGTCGTTTTGGGCCAGGTCATGTTCGGCGCCCCAGATTGACTCTTGGGTTTCCGCTTTCGGACCAGCGTCACGGCGGGCTTCTCGCGACGGATTCCAGACGCGAACCAGCCCGATCGCCAAGCCGTTCAGCACCAAGGTCGTTGCCGCGGCAATTGCCAGATAGAGCCAGATCGGATTGCCGAAGACGCCGAGATCGGTAGACAGGGTCGGAAACGGGCGAGCCGCTTCCAGCACGGCCCGAATCGGACTCAGGGCGGTCGCCAGCGTCGCCGGGGCCATCCCCAGCGGCAAGTCGCCAATCAGCCTGTTGAGGGCTCCGGCGGCGATCGCTTCGCAGAAGCCGAGCCAAAACACGATCGTCAGGGCGGTCAGGGCCAACGTCTGGAAGGTCTTCTCACGCCACAACGCCAGGGTCGAGCCCAAACTGCCGGCGGCGATCGTCGTAAAGAACGTGACCAGAAAGACATAAATGATTTGTGAGGGGGAAACGCCGCCAAATAGCACGATTGCCGTAAACAGCGGCAGGGCCGCCAGGATCAGCACCAGCACGTTCAGCAGACTGGCCAGCATCTTGCCCAGGACCAGCTCCGAGTTGTTCAGCCGGGTCATCAGCAGCAGGATCAGCGTCTTCTTGTCTTTTTCTTGCGCGACGGCGCTGGCCGAGGAGAAGGCGGCGAAAAAAATCACCAGACTCAGCTGAATCGGCGCCAAAATCTGGAAGAGAACCGCGCCAAACCGGGCCATATCCCCCACGTTGCGAATGATTTGCGTCCCCGCCATCACCAGCCAGGCGGTGCACATCAGCAGGAACAGGGCGGCGACGTAGACGGTGCGGTAAGTGTAAAACTTGCTGCGCCGCGGGGTCACGGCGGCTTCTCGCGTAAAGACAGGCCCGATAAACAACGTGCAGTCCTTGGTCGAACGTTAGCGGTGAAGCGCGGAAAAGCTTCGATTATAGCTAGAGCCGAGCGAATTTAGGACGCCGACCGCCCCGGCAGCGTGTTAAAACCTGAGGTGTTTTCCCACCTGACGCCTATCTGGATCCCCCCAGATGGGACTTTTCGGCGCGATTTCTCAATTTTTCGCCAATATCGATCCCCGTCGGCGGCTCTTAGCTGTGGTTTCTCGAGACGATCCAAAACGACAGACCGAGCCCTTGAGTAAGGCAGACGCCGCATTCCAAGAGGCGGCGCTTGATGCGGCCGCCGTTGAAACGTACTACCGCCAGCATGCCGATCGATTGCAACGATTCGTCTGGGGCGTGGTGCGCGACGCGCCCACGGCGGCCGATGTGGTTCAAGCGACGTTCGTTAAATTTGCCGCCTTGGGCGGCTCGGTAGATCCAGCCGCTCGCAAGAGCTGGCTCTACCAAGTCGCCTATCGCGAAGCCTTAGCGATTCGCCGCCGCTTGGCGACGGGCCGCAAGGTGGACGAGCGATTGCAATGGCTGCACGCAGGGTGGGACTCGGCGGCGCCCGATACCGAGTTGGTTCGCGGAGAGTTGGTGGACGAAGTTCGCCAGGCGATCGATCGCCTGCCGGACGACTTGAAGCAGATCGTTAACCTGCGGACCTACGAAGAGAAGACGTTCGCCGAAATCGCCGAGCAGCTGCAGATCCCGCTCGGGACCGCACTGGGGCGGATGCGAAATGCGCTCGCCAAGTTGAAAACTTCGCTCGCCAAACTGAATCAACAAACGAAACGCGAAAACTAACCGCTGGCAATATGAATCAACTCCCGGAAACTGACGACTTCGATCTCACCGCTTTGCGGTATCTGGCAGGCGAGCTTTCGCCGGCCGAGACGGCGGCGTTTGAGAATCTCTTAGCGGACGACGTAGTGATCGGCGACGCCACCGCGGGCGAACGCCTGGCCGACGTCGTCGAGCTGACCGCAGCGATGTTGACCGTCTCGAGTGCGCCGGATGCGCGGACGACGCGAGGCGGTCTCGCTGCGGCGCCCACACATCGGTTCTCGATCTGGACCGCCGTGTTGGCCGCTTCCATCTTGGTCGCCCTGACAGGCGGATTGATCACGCTGCTCGCTTCTGGCGACGACGCCGAAACCCGGCTCGCCCAATCGTGGCTCGATTCGTCGGAAGCCGTCGAAGAGATGATGCAGGTGGATGACCTGTTGGTCGCCGAGCAAACGCTAGCGCCGCAGCTTGACGTGCTCCCCTTGGTCGAGACGGACGATCTTGATTGGGATACGCCGCCCGCTTGGATGTTGGCCGCCGTAGAGCTGGATCAGCAGGACGATCTTGATCGAGAAGCCGCCGCCGAAGAGGTGAACCAATGATCTGCAACTACGGCCTGACGCTACTCGGGTTTTTTCTCTTGGTTGCTTCCGCGGCAGCGGAACCGCAACCCCGCGTCGTCGCTCAAAACGCCGTTTCGATCGAGGCCAAGTCGCCTGGCAAGAAGGCGTCGCGCGCCAATCAAGATGACGCAGTGAGCGAAAGCGAACTGGCCCGCCGTGAGGAGCTCGCGTTCGCGCTGGTCCGCAAGCATCATCCCGAACTCGTCACGCTGTTGCGTCAGCTGAAGCAGGCGCGTCCACGTCAGTATGACTCGGCGATTCGCGAATTGTCGCGGGTCAGCGAACGTTTGGATCAGATTCAAGAGCGGTCGCCTGAGCGGTACGAAGTGGAGCTTGAACTCTGGAAATCGAAATCGCGCCTTCAGCTGTTGACGGCTCAATTGCGGATGACGCCGGATGATCAGCCGTTGCGTGAACGCTTGCGGGAAACGATCGCCCAGCAACTAGCGTCACAGCGGCAGTTATACGAATTGGAAAAAACGCGAATGACGCAGCGAATTGAGTTTTTGAACAAGCAACTCGATCGACTCGACGGCGACGTTGAGACGCTGATCGACCAACGTTTTCGCTCGATCGAAGCGGCTGCCAAACGGGCGCCCAAAAATCGTGGCGGCGCCGCTGAGAAAGAAAAAAAGAAGAAGTAACGCTCAACCCACCCCCACACGCTTTCAAATCTCCCACAGTCGGATGTCGGTTCGACCCGAATCGAACAAGGAGTTTTCGATGACGCACCGCTCGCTCGCCCCACTCGGTTTGATTTCCGCGGCTTGGCTTTGTTGTTTCGCCATTGGCGAAATTAGCGCGGCGGAACTGCCGACGCTGGACCAGCGCTTTGCCGACGAAAATGTGGACGAAGTTCCCGATTTTCAGCGTCACGTGATTCCGCTGATGAGCCGTTTGGGATGCAACGGTCGCGCTTGCCACGGTTCGTTCCAAGGACGCGGCGGTTTCCAGCTTTCGCTGTTCGGCTACGATTTTCAGGCCGATCACGACGCGATGATGAAGGGAGAAAGCCCGCGCATCAATCTGGCTGAGGTCGACGAAAGTTTGATCATCTCCAAACCGACCGATGAGTTCACCCACGAAGGAGGCGAGCGGTACAAGCTGGGAAGTTGGGAGCATCGCGTCTTCACCAACTGGATCAACGCCGGCGCCAAGTTTGACAAAGACGACGTAGCGAAACTTGAGCGTCTGGAAGTGACTCCGGCCGAGGTGCTGTTTGGCGCCGATCCGAAAAAGGTTCCGCTCAAAGCGATCGCCGTCTGGGCTGATGGGACGCGTGAGGATGTAACGCCGCTTTGCCGCTACACCACCAACGACGAAGAGATTGCCGCCGTGGATGGCGATGGGGTGATCAGCTCGGGCGAAAAAGGGGATACGCACGTGATCGTCGCCTACGACAAAGCGGTGATCTCGGTGCCGGTTCTGCGTCCGATGACCAACTTGACCGGCCAAGACTACCCGCAAGTTGCGGCCGCGACCAAGATCGATCAGTTGGTTGGCGAAAAGCTCCGTAAACTGGGAGTTGTTCCTTCGCCGGTTGCATCGGACGAAGAGTTCCTGCGTCGCGTCAATCTTGATATCGCGGGCACACTGCCGACCCCAGACGAAATTCGCGCGTTTGTCGCCGACCAAGATCCGAATAAGCGACAGGCCAAGATCGACGAATTGCTGGAAACGCCCGCCTACGTCGCCAAGTGGACGACGCTGCTGTGCGACATGACCGGCAACAATGATCAGCAGCTTAACAACGTTTCGCCGATCCGATCGGGTCCGAGCCAGGAATGGTACGACTGGATCTATCGCCGCATCGAGCAGAACATGCCGTACGACGAATTGGCGACCGGGATCATCCTGGCCCGCAGTCGCGAACCCGGCGATTCCTATCGCGAGTATTGCGAAGAGATGAGCGATCTCTACCGCAAGAATGGCTCGTATGCCGAACGCGACACGCTGACCCATTACTGGGCGCGGCTCAACTTCCGCACGCCGGGAGATCGGGCTATTGGTTTCGCCTATTCGTTCATGGGCATTCGAATCCAGTGCGCCCAGTGTCACAAGCACCCGTTCGACGTTTGGTCGAAACAAGACTTTGACGACTTCAAGACCTTCTTCGCCCAGGCCCGCTTCTTGCGGCAACCGCGCAAGAACGATCCCTCGTACGAAGAGTATCAAGCTCTGATGGAGGAACTGGACGTCCAGGGTAAGAACGGGGGCGAAATGCGGCGGGACATTACCCGCAAATTGACCGAGGGCCGGACCGTGCCTTTCCCTGAGGTTGAACTGCTGCCGACGGCGGCGGTTTTTCGTCAGCCGCAGCGGAAGGGGAAAAAGAATCGGAACATGCCGAAACCTGACATGATGGCCAACATCCTGGGCGAAGAGGAGGTCGACATGTCGCAGGTCGAGGACATCCGCGAGCCGCTCATGAACTGGCTTCGCAGCGAGTCGAATCCGTATTTCGCCAAAGCGCTGGTCAATCGAGTCTGGGCCGCCTATTTCAACGTCGGGATTGTCGATCCGGTCGATGACTTGAGCCTTGGCAATCCGCCCTCGAATGGGCCGCTGCTCGATTACCTGGCCGCCGGCTTTATCAAGAACGGCTACGACATGAAATGGCTGCATCGTGAGATCACTGCCAGCGACGCCTACCAGCGAACTTGGAAGCCGAACGAAACCAATCGCATGGATTATCGCAACTTCAGCCGGGCCATTCCTCGCCGTCTGCCGGCCGAAGTCGCCTACGACATCGTCAATCAGGCGACCGCCAACGATAAGACTCTCGAGAACTACGCGGCGACCTTGGAGGATCGGGCCGTGTCGATCCCAGGCACCGCGCCGCAAGGGAAGGCTCGTACCGCTCAGTACGCCTTGCAAGTCTTCGGACGTTCGACGCGAGACAGCAACTGCGAGTGCGATCGGTCGATGGAAGCGAGCCTATTGCAGACGGTCTATCTACAGAACGACGCTGACGTGCTGAAACGTTTGACCGACAATGGCGGCTGGGTCGCCGACTTGGAACGTCAGATCAACGGCAATCCTGGCGGCGACAAGCAACTGGAACGTCGCGTCGAACAAGGTCGCGAGTTGATCGAGAAAGGTCGGCAGCGGGTCGCTCGCCTGAAGAAGAGCGACGCGAAGCTGGAAGCAATCGAACAGGCCAAGAAAAAACTGGCCGCCGCACGGTCGCGGCTAGAAACGCTTGAACGTCAACTGCGTCGGCAGAACCTGCCGACCGCGAAACAGTCGACGCCGACCGATGTCGCATCGCTGGTCGAGGAGGCGTATCTGCGGACCCTCAGCCGCTTGCCGGATGCAGAGGAAAAGGAGATCGCCCAGCGTCACTTGGAACAAGTCGACAACCCGGTCGACGGAATTCGCGATCTGATGTGGGCCTTGGTCAACACCAAAGAGTTCATCGTAAATCACTAACGACAAAACCGCAGGCACCCCGTGGCGCTCGGTCGCCGCGATCATACTTACGGAGACTGGACTATGTCGATTCATCGAACTTGCGACGGAGTAACCCGCCGCGACGTGTTGAAAATCGGCCTAATGGGCGGAGTAGGACTCAGCTTGTCGGGCTACTTGCAGCTTTCGCACGCCGGCCAGGTCGCCGACAAGAGTGCGAAAGCCGGGATCTTTATCGATCTGACCGGCGGTCCGACGCATCTCGACACGTTCGATCTCAAGCCCGACGCTCCGCAGGAGTTTCGCGGCGACTTTAAACCGATCGACACCATCGTTCCCGGCATCCGCATCAGCGAGCACCTGCCGAAGCTGGCCCAGCAGGCCGACAAGTTCTGCATCTTGCGGGGCGTGTCGCATACGCTGGCCGCCCATCGTCTGGGCTCGGAGTATGTGAATACCGGCACGCGGCCGATCGCGTCCCTCTCGTATCCGTCGTACGGTTCGGTTGTCGCCAAAGAATTGGCGGCGCCGACCGATTTGCCGCCGAATGTGGCGATTCCTCGCGCATCGCATACGTCTGGTTTTCTCGGTGTGAAGTACGCTCCGCTCAACACCAATTCGACGCCAAGGGCAGGCGTTCCCTACTCGGTGCGCGGCGTTAGTTTGAGCGGTGGATCGACGATCGAAGAAGTGAATCGTCGTCAGGACTTGCTCACGTCGCTGGACCGCAAGTTCCGCGGCTACGAGTCGGACGATCAACTGCTGGAGGGTTTGGACCAGTTCAGCAAGCAGGCGCATGCGATCATCACCTCGAAGAAGGCCCGCGAGGCGTTTGACGTCAGCAAAGAATCGCCAGCCTTCGCCAAAGCGTTTGAGGCCGACAACTTCAGTATGAGTTGCTTATTGGCGATTCGTCTGGTCGAAGCGGGCGTTCGCTTCGTCACCATCACCAACGGCGGCTGGGACACGCACCAAGATGCGTTCAATCGTCTGAAGGATCGTCAGTTGCCGCCGCTCGATAACGGCTTGGCCGCGCTGTATGGCGGCTTGGCCGAAAAGGGCTTGCTCGATCAAACGGCGGTCTTTGTGACCGGTGAGTTTGGCCGTACGCCGAAGGTCAACAACAACGGCGGTCGCGATCACTATCCTCGCTGCATGACCATGCTGATGGCTGGTGGCGGAATTCGCGGCGGCCAGGTGATCGGCGAAAGCGATGAGAAGGGAACGGCGCCAGCCGACGGTCACGGCATCACGCCCGATGACGCGGCCGCCTCGTTCTATCACGCCCTCGGTATCGACCATACGAAGGAATACCACACCAACACCGGCCGACCGATCACGATTGTGCGAGACGGCAACGTGATTGAAAAGCTGTTTGCGTAGAACCTCAAATATTTCAGAGCCCAAGCCTGGCGCCATTTGCGTTGGACAATGCGTACCGCGCGGCGCCAGAATTCTTTTCTTACGTGGAGTGCCCCCCCATGAAAAATGTTGTTCGTACCGCATTGATTCTCACCTTCGCCGCTTTGATCGCGCTTCCCGCTTTCGCCGCCGATAAAGCGGAAAAGAAGGGTAAAAAGAAACCGGCCGCCGGCGCCGGCGTCTTCGCGGTTGTCAGCAAGATCGAATTGACCGACGCGCAGAAAGAGCAAGTCGCCGCGCTGAAGAAGGAATTCGGCGGTAAACTGGCCGAAGCCAACAAGGCGGTCGGCCTGACCGACGATCAGAAAGCGGCTCGTAAGACCGCCATGGCCGAAGTCAAAGACAAAGGCCTGAAAGGCAAAGAAGCCCGCGAGTACATCATGGGCAAAGTTAACCTTTCGAGCGAGCAGCAAGCAGCGCAAAAGGAACTCGGCGCGCTGACCCAGGTCGTCCGCACCAAGTTGATCGCGATCCTGACGCCGGAACAAAAAGAAGCCGCCGGCATCAAAGACGCCCCGGCGAAAAAGAAGAGGAAGGAAAAGGCCGCGAAGTAAGCTTCCGAGCTCTTGATCTACAAGAAACGAAAACGCCGACGGGTAACCCGTCGGCGTTTTTTGTTTCGAATCCATCGATAGAGTTCGACTACTCGTCCAACTCCATGATCTCCACCTTGCGGAACTCGCACGGGTGGCTTTCGGACTGCAGCGAGATCGTGCCGCCGCTCAGCATCAGATCGCCATCTTTAGCCAGGCTTTTGGCGTGCGCGTCGCGGGCGTCGATCTGCGGCTTTTCGTATTCCAGGACCAGCTTGCCGTTGACGAAGTGTTTGATCTTGCCGTTGCCATGCACTTCGACTTCGCAGGTGACCCATTCGTCTCCATGGAAAGTGTCGCTGCTGCTGTTGGTGCAGTGCGGCATGAACAGTTCGTCCTTCATCACGACGTTGGTGCCCGGCGTGCAGAGGTTGGCGGTCGAACGCTTGCCTTTGCCGCTACCGCCCAAAAGTTGAACTTCAATCGAAGCGGGGAAGTCTTGGTCTTTCGCCATCGTTTCCGGCGATTCGCCATGGATCATGATGCCGCTATTGCGAAACGCCCAGCCAGGACCTCCTTTGCACTGATCGCCGACAAAACGGTACTCAACCCGCAGGCGATAGTTCGAGAACGGCTCGTTAAAGAAGATGTGCCCGAACGTTTCGTTGAACTCTGGATACTTCTCGGCGTCGTAACCGACCTTCATCACGCCATCTTCAACGCGGAACGTGTTGCCGTAGTTTTCGCCGGCTTCGTGATAGCGAATCTTCGGCGTCCAGCCTTCCAGGTCTTTGCCATTGAACAATTGTCGCCACTTGCCTTCTTCGGCAAACAGGGCGCCGGTCATCAACAACGTCAATCCAAGGGCGAGAGCTCTCATGGGGGTCGCTTTCTTCGTGGAATGGGGGAATGTGAACGCTGCGTCGATCAATGGCAGCGATTTGGAGGCGTTTCCATTTCAACTATAGTCGATCAATCGGGAGTCGTCTTGCCGCCCAATGCGATTGACCCCAATCGAGTCTATTTTCACGGATGCTTAGAGGTTTTTCCCCACAGCGGCCAGTTTGAGCCGGCTAGGGGATCGCCGATTTGGGGGCGATCGGAGTTACATCTTGGAAGGTCTCGCCGAGGCGAATCTCGTCGAAGTCGGTGGAATAACGGCCCCGGATCGAAATCGTATCGAAGCGGAAGTCAGGCGTCGGCAGTCGGAGCGTCGAATCGGTATCCTGAGGGACCTCCGTCAGATCGGGATTGATCCAGATGGTGGCTTGTTCGGCCCCGGGACGAAATTCAATCCGCGCTACGATTATGACGCCTTCGCCTGATGGTTTTTCACTCGCGCGCAGATTGATCTCGGCGCGGTTGGTGACGGCGGCGACGGACCAGTTGCCGTTCGGAACATTCCGAAGTTTGCCCAGACGCAGACCAGCGTCATCGTCCCCTAATTGCAAGTAGGCGTACCGGCCATCGCCGCTGCTGTCAAACGACTGTGCCAGGAAACTGATCCAGAGTTGGCTGCCGTCAGCGCCAAGTTTGTCGCCATGGCGGAGCGAAGCGGACGCCGCGGAAACGTCAATCTTTCGGTGCGTATCGGACAAGGGGCCGGCGCTAGACCGCAGTTGATTTCCGACGCTCTGCAAAATGTTCCCAAATCGATCGGAGTATCCGAGCTGGCCAAACTGTCGCATATCCTGCGGCGTCCAGGGGTGGTCAGACGGATTCGCTTCGATAATCGAGACCAACGAGCCTGACTCGACCCAGGCGGCGGCGAAGCCTTCGCCGCCATCGCGGCCGTCGAGTCCACCTGTGGCCGGCCAGTCGCCCAGAGGCGGCGGAACCTCATCCGGCGGATAGTCGAAGCCTTCGTAGGCAAACGGGTGCGAGCGTCGCGGTTGCGGAAGAGTGCTGATCGTGGGAAGCAGCAAGCCGCCCAGAACGATCGCGATCAAAGCAAGGACCGCGCCAACGGCGCTCCAGCGCGAGAAACGTTGCGGTGGACCAGACGAACCGTCGAGCGAAGACTGGGGCGATTCGTTTTCAAGATCCGGCAGCGGCGGAAGGGCCTGTAATTGCTGACGCAGATAGGAGTGCAAGAAGATCCGTCGAAAGGCGTCGTCGGCGTTCTCTTGGCGACGCTTAATCCATTCGGTGAGCGCGTCAGAGTCCGCGTCGCTCAGCGGTTCGCCGTCGAGATGGGCGTCGATCAATTCCAACGCGCGCCTCGTGTCCATTTTAGCCGTTGGCCCTTCCCAAACGCTGATTCACGCAATCGGAAAGTGCGGTTCGAATTCGCGACAGGGTGACGCGAACGGCAGCCGCCGACATGCCTAACGCTGTGGCGATCTGGCGCGGCTTCATATCCTGGGCGTAACGCAACGTCAGCAGTTCGCGCGATCGGCCCGACGTCTGCGCCAGGCATTCGCGCAGCGCTTGCTGTTCCTCGGTCATCAGATCTTGGACACGGGCGCACGCCTCGACGAGGGCATCCATCGCTTCGCCGACGAAGACTAACTTTTCTCGTTTCTTGCCGCGGTAGAAATCGGCGATCTTGATCTTGGCGACCCACAGAGCCCAAGGAAGAAACGGGCGGCTGGGGTCATAGTCGTCAAAGCGAATCGCCACCTCGGCGGCCACCTCTTGCAGCAAGTCCTCGGCGTCGGTGAACTGCGGCGCCGAGGCGATCACGAACGCCAAGACCGACGGTTGCGCTTTCACCCAGTTCCGCGCCAAGAGCTCGCGAGATTGTGCCGGAGTCAGTGCGTTGGTAGATGGCGTTTTCTTAATTGGCTGGTTCATAAGGCCAAGTTGCAAAGAAAGGACGTAATGGCCGGGATTCAGGGCGATATCATTCGACTGTCAATACAGGTGGTCTTGTTGCCCTAAATGGCGGGTTTGTTCAGGTTTGATGAATTCGGCAGCGGATCTGCTAACGAAATGCGGCGTCACGCGACATTCACATGTGCGGAGAATTGGGCCTTCGTTCGGCCCGGTCCGGCACGCGTTATCGTAGCATACTACTCCAGGATTTCGTTTGATGCGTCGAGAAATAGAAGTTGCCGTTCGCCGTGGCTTTACCCTTGTTGAGTTGTTGGTGGTCATCGCGATCATCGGCGTGTTGATCGCCCTTTTGCTGCCGGCGGTACAGCAAGCCCGCGAGGCGGTCCGTCGAATCAGCTGCAACAACCAGAGCAAGCAACTGGGCTTGGCGCTGCACAACTACCACGACACGTTCAACTCGATACCTCCGGGCAACTACGGCATGAGCGGCTCGGGCAGGTACGACGGCGCCAACTGGCGGGTGCTCGTTCTGCCGTTTATCGAGCAGTCGGCGCTGTTCGATCAGCTCGACTTCACCGGACGCTTTGAAGGGGACAATCTCGCAGGAAATGAGATTCTCCGGGAATTGATCGTGCCGGGACTGATTTGTCCTTCGAGCGCTCTAGACCCGTTCTCCAATCCGCATGGCCGCAACGATGAAAAGGCGATGAATATCAGCTACGCCGGAATCTCTGGCGGCGCTCCCTCGACGACGCAACCGTTGGTCGGCTATATGGATTGCGGTTACGGTTGGTTCGCCAACAACGGCATGCTGCTAACCAACGAGGCGACGAAACTGCGCGACGCGACCGACGGAACTTCCAATACGATGATCGTGGGAGAGCAATCCGGACTGACTGACGGTCAAGAGCTGACCGCAAATTACCGCGGCGGTTGGCATGGCGCCAGCAGCAAGGATAAGGCCAGTACGCCGACTTGTAGCAAGACCTGGTTCGCCGGGACGACCACGGTGCGATACAACCCGAACTACGACATCATCACCCCCGGCAACAGCTATCAATATCGTCACAACACGGTTCTGAACTCCTTTCACCCCGGCGGCGTCAACATTTTGCTGACCGACGGCAGTACCCGATTCATTTCCGATACGATCAGCTTAGAAACGCTTAAGAACCTAGCGGTTCGAAACGACGGTCAGGTGCTGGGTGAGTTTTAGCGTCAGCGTGGTTCGATTGGTCGATAGCCGCTTGGAAAAGGAATATTTTGTGAACAGCCTCGTATCACTTGTACTCGCGTCACCGCTCCTGTGTTTGTCTCTCGGATGTGGCCCACCGCAGCCTGAGGGGATTGTCGAAGGGAAGCTCCAATGTGATGGGCAAGCCGTCTCGGGCAACGCACGCGTCGTGTTGATGAGTATGCAGACCGGCACCGCGGTGGCGGCCGATCTGGACGCCGAGGGCGTCTTCGCCGCTGAAAAGCGACTGCCTCCGGGGCACTACGTCGCTTTTCTCGTACCGAAGACCTATGATGAAGCGGCCCCCGAGGCGCCGACTGGCCGGAGTCGGGCGACAAAATCGAAAGATAGCGCCGGAGCCAGCGTCGTGCCGCGAAAATACTGGGACGAAGGAACCAGCCCGTGGCGCGTTGATGTAGTTGCTGGTCTGAATGACATCCAGTTGCAGGCCGATCGGTAATCATCCACAGTCCATCGCCTTGCCGATCGCCTCTCCTTTGTTCTCCTTGTTGAAAGTTCGAATCTTCGTGAACTGTAGCCCGTTGGCGATCACGATTGCGCTGTTGTTCGCCTCGTTCGCCTCTGCCGAGACGCCGCAATCGCTCCGAGTACTTTCCTACAACATCCACCACTGCGAAGGCAGCGACGGGAAGGTCGACTTGCCGCGGATCGCCAAGGTGATCAAATCGGCGGCGCCTGACGTGGTGTTACTGCAGGAGGTGGATCGCCACGTCGCGCGATCTGGAAATATCGATCAGGCGGTCGAAATCGGCAGGCTGACTGGGATGCATGTCGCGTTCGGCGGCAACCTGAAGATTCGTGAGGGAGACTACGGCAACGCGATTTTGTCACGTTATCCGCTCCGCGACGTCGAGAACCGCCAGCTTCCCAACAGTAACGGTGGAGAGCCGCGCGGCGTGCTAAGCGTTGTCGTGACGGTGCCCAATGCCGAAGGGGAGCAAGATTGCCGCATTTTGGCGACGCATTTCGACCATCGACCCGCGCCTGTCGATCGTTTGGCCTCCGTCGACGATATCGAACAATGGCTCTCGACGGAGAATCGACTGGTCGTCTTGGGGGGCGATTTTAACGCGACGCAGGTAAGCTCCGTCTTGGAGCAAATAAGGAAGTCGTGGCGTCTGGCCGTCGATGGTCAGAAACCGACGTTTCCCGCGACCACGCCTAGTCGGCAGATTGACTTCATCAGTTACCGCTCGCCGGCGCCGATCCAGGTCAGCGAAGTTCGCGTCTTGGACGAAGCGGTCGCATCGGATCATCGCCCGATCCTCGCGACGTTAATTCTGGCGGGCGACCAGTAGCATTTGGCGGGCGCGTCAGTTGGGCGTCGCCAGCGCTTGCCGGACGGCGGCCAGGTTTCGCTTGATGGTGGCGTTTTGTGGATCCACGGCGAGCGCCGCCTGTAGATGCTGGCGAGCCAGGTCGTAGCGCCCAACGCGGACGAAGAGGTCGGCGACGTTGTTGTGGGCCTCGATGTTTTGAGGGGCTAGTTGAATCGCCGTTAAAAAATGAATTGCCGCCTGCTTGTCGTCTTGCCCGGCCAGACAAACGCCGAGCAGATTGTGGGCGATCGGCTCGAGCGGATTGGCCGCCAACTCTTCACGCAGATATTTCTTCGCCTGTTCCTTGTCGCCAATTTCGATTTCAATCGCGGCCAGCATGAGCCGCATACGTGGAAAGTCATGACTAATCTGATAGGCTTCTATTAGCTGTTCTTTCGCCTCCGCATACCGCTTTTGGTCGATCAGCATCGACCCGTAGTTAAAGCGAGCGGCGCCAAATCTTGGATTGTCGTCGATCGCTTGCTGGTAGCAAATTTCGGCCTGGCGGTAATCTTGCCGCTTGGTTTCCAGGATGGACGCGTAGTTGGTCAGCGTGCGATGGTCAGTAGGATTTAGCTCGTACGCCTTAGTAAAGAATGGCATCGCCTTGGCGTATTCGTTGCGTCTGGCGTAGTAGTTGCCGATGTTGGTGTAGCTGCGCCAATGATGCGGCGCTTTGTGCATCACGTCGGACCAGAGTGTAAGCGGAGTATCGTAGACGTCGTTGCGAAGCGTCGTAGTGATCCCGAGCGCAAGTGCGATCGCCCCTGCGGCCGTCGCTGCAATCTTGAATTGCTGCGTCGCTGGAGCGTAGCGGACGATCAACTCATATCCGCCAACAACCGCCATCGCCGCCAGCGTCAGCAGCGGAAGATACATCCGATGCTCAAACGCCAAGTCCATGATCGGCGCAAAGCTGGACGAGGGCGCCAGAATGATAAAGAACCAGCCGCCGAGAAAGCCGAGAGCCGGCGCTTTCCAAACCGCCCAGATCGTCAGACATAGCAGGATCACGATCGCCAGATCGGCGGCATAGAGCGCGGCGTGATTGTCCCAGGGTTGCCAGCCGTAGTCCAGGTTCTGCCCCTGCGGCCAGAACGCCAAGCGAATGTAATAAAGAATGACGGGGCCTTGATTCATCGCATAGGCAAGTGGCGATAATTGCTCGTTAAAGAGCGTCCCGCGCCGCGAGATGACGCTCCACTGCCAGGCGAGGAAAAAGGCGAGCGCCCCGAGTGCGACGAGAAAAAACGCGTAGTAGCCCCAGCGCTTGCGCCACAACTGCCGCCAACTGTCGGCGAGGAAAACGCGGTCATACCACAACGCCATGATCGGCGCCGCGGCCATCACTTCTTTGGTCCCCATCCCCAGCAGGCAAAAGCCGAGCGATGCGACGTACCAACTCCATTTACCGCTATCGGCCCCGCGAATCAGGCAGGCGATCATCGACAGGAAGAACAGTCCCATCAACGATTCGTATCGCTGCACGATGTAGGTGACGCTCTGCGTCTGCAGTGGGTGCAGCGTCCAGACGAGCGTGATGATCCCGGCCAGCGGGATCGCTACGGCTGCGTACCGCTGGGAGAGTCTAGCAGACTCAAAGGTGCGCCAGACGAGCCAGTAGAGCACCAGCGCCGCACTTAGATGAATGACCAGATTGACCAGGTGATAGCCGAAGGTGTTGATTCCACCTAGCCGGTAGTTCAGGCCGAAGGTCGCAGCGCCGACGACGCGGGGGCCGGGACGAACCCAGCTGTTCCAAGAGGAGGCGGCCAGACGCTGCGAGTGAGTCAGCATCATCTCGTCATCGAAGACGAACTCGCCCCGAAAGCTGTTGGCGTAGAAGATCGCTCCTAAGAGGACGATCATCACGATCCAGAATCCATGCACGCGATAGAGCGGGGGCGAATTGGCGTGACTGGGAGACATCCGGTAATCTGATCGAGAGCGATTTCAAAACGACAAACCGTCTAGTTTCTCCGTTCTGTGTTCAGATCTTGTGAAGAATTTGTAAAGACTGCCGCGGCTTACAGCGTTGGCCCGACCAGCCAGGGGACGAACTCTTCTTCCCCGATTCCCAGCTTCTCGCTCTTGGTCGGCTTGCCGCTGGCGACCGCCAGGATCTCGTCGAAGATCTTCTCGCCCATGGCGTCGACCGAAACCCCGCTCAGAATCTCGCCGGCGTTAATGTCCATGTCATCGACCATCCGCTGGTACATCGGCGTGTTGGTGGCGATCTTGATCGACGGTGCCGGCTTACAGCCAAAGCAACTGCCGCGGCCGGTCGTAAAGACGACGACATTCGCCCCGCCGGAGACCATGCCGGTGACGCTGGCCGGATCGTAGCCTGGGGTGTCCATCACCATCATGCCGCGCTTGCTCGGCGGTTCGGCGTATTGCAAAACGTCCACTAGGGCTGTGCACCCGGCTTTTGCGACGGCGCCAAGCGACTTCTCGGCGATCGTGGTGAGGCCGCCTTCTTTGTTGCCGGGCGAAGGATTGTTGTCGAGTTCGGCGCCAAACATCCCAACGTAGCCCTTCCACCATTCGATCCGCTCGATCAACTTGTCGGCGACGCTGACGCTTGTCGCACGGCGGGTTAACAGGTGCTCGGCGCCGTAGATCTCCGACGTTTCCGACAGGATCGAAATACCGCCGGTCGCGACCACGCGATCGGCCGCCGCGCCAACGGCTGGATTGGCGGTGATGCCCGAGTAAGCGTCGCTGCCGCCACATTCGGTCGCTAGGACGATTTCGCTGGCCGGGATCGGTTGTCGGCGAACGTCGTTGACCCGCGGCAGCATTTCGACCAGTCTCGCGACGCCAGCTTCGATCGTTTTGGCGGTGCCTCCTTGATCTTGCATCGAGAGGATCAGCGGAGCGCCTGCCGGTTGCGAGGCGCCGCCGTCAAGCTGAAGCAGTTGCTCTTGCTGCACCAGGTAACCCATCGCCCCGGTCTCGCAGCCAAGCCCGATCAGCAGATAGCCGCCGATGTTGGGGTGCCGTGCGATGCCGGCCATGACCCGATTGAGCGTCTGGTGCATGTCGCCGCCAAATTGCATGCCGCAGCCGCTATGATGGGTGAAGGGGACAATGCCGTCGATATTGGGAAAATCGGCCAAGCGGCTTTGGTCAAACGCATGGGCGACATACTTGGCGACGCTGGCCGAGCAGTTGACGGTCGAAATGACCGCAATGTAGTTGCGCGTACCGGCCCGGCCGTCGGCCCGTCGGTAGCCGTCGAAGGTTCGCCCGGTGATCGGCGTTGGCGGCGGGGGCGTCTGGCTCGCTTTGGCGTACTCGAGGTGCAACTCGCCCAGGTGCAGATTGTGGCTGTGGACGTGTTCGCCTGGGGAAATCGGCCGCGAGGCGTAGCCGATGACCTGGCCATACTTGTAGACTGGCTCACCGGCCGGGATCGCCGCCAGGGCGACTTTGTGGCCAAATCGGACCTCTCCGATGGCCGTCAGAGAACCGCCTGAGAGGGCGAATTTCTCACCGCGGGCCAGCGTTTTGGCGGCTACGGCGACGTTGTCAGCCGGGTGAAGGTGGATAACGCTCGGCGGGGCAGAGGAGTGGGACGCGGGCATGGCAGGGGCTCGGATGTGCGTAAATCGAGTGCTGTTAATAGCTTACAGCCCGTCGCGGCTTGCGGCAATCATTCTGCTAGAAGCGGGGACCGCCCTTTGACACGCTGGCCGAAGATTCCTAAAATGATCCGTTTACTCTGAGGCGATCGGGGCCGAGTGTAGTTTTCGCTCCCAAGCAGCAGGGATCCAGCTGGCCGCCAGTCTTAACGTAAAGCGAAGTCGCCATGGCAGTACCGAAGCGTAAACAATCGAACTCTCGTACCGGAATGCGTCGCTCGCACGACGCCCTGAAGGCTCGCGAACTGCAGTCCTGCTCGAACTGCGGAATCGCCGTACCGACGCATGTCGTTTGCCCGAACTGCGGCACGTACATGAAGCGGGCCATCATCAAAGACGAACAAGCCGCCGCCGAGTAAGTTCGCTCACGCGTCGCGTTTGTGCGACAGCACGCATTAGCGCATCGCGACCATGAGAAGGGGAATCGCGTGAGCAAGATCGCGTTCTTGTTCCCTGGTCAGGGAGCTCAATACGTCGGCATGGGCAAGCAGCTCGCCGCTTCGAGTCCGAAGGCGGCTGAGTTGTTCGAGCGCGCCGCTGACATTCTTGGCTACGATCTCGCTGAGCTTTGTTTTAATGGTCCGGCCGCTCGGCTCGATTCAACCGTTTACAGCCAGCCGGCTTTGTTCGTAACTAGCATCGCCGCGCTCGAATCGATGCGCGAAGAAAACCCCGATGCACTTCTATCGTGCGAAGGAACCGCCGGGCTAAGCCTGGGCGAGTACACCGCGATGGTCTTCGCCGGGGTGATGCAGTTTGAAGACGCCTTGAAGGTCGTGCAGATCCGGGGCGCTGCGATGCAAGCTGCCGCCGACGCCGTCCCCAGCGGGATGGTCAGCGTGCTGGGACTCGATCGAGATCAAGTCGCCGCCATCTGTGCGGAGGCGCGCGAAAACGATATCCTCGAAATCGCAAATCTGCTTTGTCCCGGCAATATCGTCGTTTCCGGGTCCAATGACGCCTGCGAACGCGTCCCGGCCGTTGCTGAAAAAGCAGGGGCGATGAAGGTGATGCCGCTGGCGGTAGCCGGCGCGTTTCATACGCAAATCATGCAGCCTGCGGTCGAAAAACTGACCGCGGCCCTGGCTGATGTGCCGATGTCGGCGCCGCGGATTCTGGTGGTGTCGAACGTCGACGCCGTGCCGCACAGCGATCCAGAAGAAATTCGCCAGCTGTTGATTCAGCAGGTTTGCTCCCCGGTTCGCTGGGAAGATTCGATGCGTTTTCTGCTAGAAGCGGGATTCGACGAGTTTTATGAGATCGGCGCTGGTCGCGTGCTTCGCGGCTTAATGAAGCGAATCGATCGCAAAGCGCAATTCAACAACATTTCGGCCTAAGGCTCAATCGCGCCGCAGCCAACAACGTAAGGTGATTATGATGAGCGACACAGCCCACGCCGTATTGCCGGTCGACCTGACCGGCCTAACCGCCATCGTCACCGGCGCCTCGCAGGGGATCGGTCGATCGATCGCCATCGCGTTGGGTTCGCGTGGCGCCAAGGTCGCCGTTATCGCTCGCAACGCCGAGAAGCTGGCCGACACCGTCAAGACGATCACCGAAGCCGGCGGCGAAGCCGAGGCCTACAGCTGCGACGTGACCCAGCGCGAGAGCGTCGAGTTGGTCATCGACTCGGTCGTCGAGAAATGGGGCAAGCTCGATATCCTGGTCAACAACGCCGGCGTGACTCGCGACAACCTATTGCCGGTGATGACCGACGACGAATGGGACAACGTCATTGAGACGAACCTTCGCGGCATGTTCCTCTTCACCCGCGCTGCGTCGAAGCAGATGATGCGTGCTCGCTTTGGTCGAATCATCAACATCAGCTCGGTTTCGGGGTTGATCGGCAATCCGGGCCAGACCAACTACTCGGCCTCGAAGGCGGGCATGATTGGCTTCACCCGCAGCCTGGCCCGCGAGCTTGGCAAACGTAAGGTGACCGTGAACGCGGTTTGCCCTGGTTTTATCGAAAGCGATATGACCAAAGCCCTGGGCTCGGCGGTGATGGACGAGGTCAAAAAGCGGATCCCGGCACAGCGAATGGGAAAACCGGAAGAGATCGCCGATGGCGTACTTTTTCTGGCAAGCCCGCAAGCTGCCTACATTACTGGGCAAATTCTGACAATTGACGGCGGAATGATCGGTTAATCGGGGGTTCCCCTAATCGACGAAACTTGCTGACCTGAATACATTTAAGACTAGAGTCTCGCAAGTCTTCCGGATCGGAACGAATTACCGCGGCACAGGTCTCTTCCACCTTGACCTGTCTTGCAGAATTCCTCTATCTTGTTGGACTTGAATTTTTAACGTTTGCACAGTTTACAAAGTAAATAAGCCAGATTCATTGGTTTCTTGCGGAGGGCTTCAGGCCGTGTCGGTACAAGAACGCGTATTTGAGATCGTCGCCAGCCAATTGGGCGTCGACCAAGACAAAATCACGATGGAGAGTTCGTTCGTCAACGATCTCGGCGCCGATTCGCTCGATACGGTCGAGTTGGTGATGGAACTGGAAGAAGAGTTCGACATCGATATTCCGGAAGACGCCGCTGACAAGATCGAAACGGTCGGTCAGGCGATCAAGTTTATCGAAGAAGCTAAGAATTCTTAATTTCGTCGACCTTCGGAAGAGTTCAAGGGAATGAAACGACGAGTCGTCGTTACCGGTCTGGGAATCGTCACCTCCCTCAGCCATCGTCTAGATGAATTCTGGACGAAGCTGACGGCGGGGGAGAGCGGCATTCACGACCTGAAGCTGCTGGATACCTCCCGCTTCAAAGTAAGGTTTGGCGGGGACGTCTACGACTGGAACCCGGTCGATTACTTTGATTCGAAAGAGATGAATCGCGTTGACCGCTTCACGCAATTTGCGATGGTCGGTGCGGTTGATGCGATCAGCGATTCGAAGATCGACTTCTCGAACTACGACTCTTTCCGTTGTGGTGTGATTCTCGGATCTGGAATCGGCGGTTTGCAGACGATCGAAGATCAAGTCGAGCGTTTGCTGATGAAGGGCCCCGACCGGGTCTCGCCAATGACGATTCCGAAGCTGATGCTCAACGCAGCTGGCGGAAACATCTCGATCCGCTACGGCCTTCGCGGTCCCAATTTCACGGTTGCGACCGCCTGTGCCAGCGCCACCAACGCCATCGGCGATGCGATGAAGGCCATCCAATACGATGAAGCCGACGTCATGGTCACCGGCGGTACTGAAGCCGCGATCACGCCGATGGGCATGAGCGCCTTCGCCAATATGCGAGCCCTCTCAACTCGCAACGCTGATCCGACCAAAGCCAGCCGTCCGTTTGACCTTGGTCGCGACGGGTTCGTGATGAGCGAAGGCGCAGGCATCGTCGTGTTGGAAGAATTGGAATCGGCCAAAGCTCGCGGCGCCACCATCTATGCCGAACTGGTTGGCTATGGATGTAGCGGCGACGCCGGGCACATCACGTCGCCGGACGAAGAAGGACGTGGAGCCGCTCGCGCGATGCAAAATGCACTGAACGACGGTCGCCTCGATCCGACCAAGATTGATTACATTAACGCCCACGGCACCAGCACGCCGCCGGGTGACATCGCCGAAACGACGGCGATCAAAAAGGTGTACGGCGATCACGCCTACAAGCTGGCCGTCTCCAGCACCAAGAGCGCCTTGGGGCACTCCCTGGGCGCCTCGGGCGGTATTGAAATGGTGATCTCGATCATGGCGCTCAAGACCAGCACCATCCCGCCGACAATCAACCTCGAAGATCCTGATCCGAAGTGCGACCTCGACTACACGCCGAACGTCGCCAAGCAGCGCGATCTTACCTACGTGATGAGCAACAGCTTTGGCTTTGGCGGCCATAACGCTTCGGTCATCATCGGTAAGTATGACGGCTAAGCGCCGCGACGCTTTGAACCAACAAAGGCGTTCCGCTAGGGACGCCTTTTTTTATGCGCTTTCGTCAGTCCCGTTTCGCGAATTGGGAGAGATCCCAGATGCGGGCCTCTCGGCTTGAGCGATAACGTCCTAATTCCTGCGCACATTTGAGAGCCAGCCCTGGCTCTGGTATGGATTTGATTACCAACATCAACCACCACCAGAACCAAGGACTGACCATGACGAATGTACCAGAAGAACGGACCAGCGAAGAGATCCGGGATGCGATTAAAATTGACGGCGACGCGGTGCGGGGGCATCTTGATGAGCTGGTCCGCTCAACCGTCGAGGAGACGTTGAATCAGATGCTCGATGCCGAAGCGGATCAGATTTGCAAGGCGAAACGCTACGAACGTTCACCAGACCGCGTCGATTCGCGAGCCGGGTCGTATTCGCGGAAGCTGCAGACCAAGGCGGGCGAGGTTTCGCTGAAAGTTCCGCGACTGCGGAGCTTGCCGCTCGAGACGCAGATCATCGAACGCTACAAGCGACGCGAATCGAGCGTCGAAGAGGCGCTCGTTGAGATGTATCTGGCAGGCGTTTCGGTCCGTCGCGTTGAAGACATCACCGAGGCGCTTTGGGGAACGCGAGTCAGCTCCAGCACCGTCAGCGAGCTGAACCAGAAGATCTACGAGCGGATCGAAGCGTGGCGAAATCGGCCGCTGGAAGGCGAACATCCGTACGTGATGCTCGACGGCATCTGGCTGAAACGTAGCTGGGGCGGCGAGGTGAAGAACGTGGCGATCTTAGTGGCGGTCGGCGTCGGCGCTGATGGACATCGCGAGATTCTCGGGGTCGCCGAAGGGAAGAAGGAGGATAGCGAAAGCTGGCGAACGTTCCTGCGTTACCTGAAGGAGCGCGGATTGAAGGGCGTGCGGCTGATCACGAGCGACAAGTGCCTCGGCCTGGTCGAAGCGCTGGGAGACTTCTTCCCAGACGCGGCCTGGCAGCGCTGCATCGTCCACTTTTATCGCAACGTGTTGAAAGACGTGCCGCGAGCGAAGTCAGGCGACGTGGCGGCGATGCTGAAGGCGGTTCACGCGCAAGAGGATCGCGCGGCGGCGGAAGCGAAGGCAGCACTGGTCACCGAGAAGCTGATCTCGCTTCGGCTGGGCGCGGCGGCGAAATGCTTCCGCGACGGCTACCAGGAAACGCTGGCGTACATGGCGTTCCCGCGAGAACACTGGACGCGGCTGCGGAGCAACAACATGCTGGAGCGGATCATGAAAGAGATCCGGCGACGAACACGAGTCGTGGGAGCGTTTCCGGACGGCCAAAGCGCCCTGATGCTGGTCGCAGCCCGGCTGCGCCACATCGCCGGCACGCACTGGGGGACAAGGCGCTACCTCGACATGGACCGCCTCCGCGAACCGGAGGAGCGAGAAGACGGCAAAGTTTAAAAAATTGTTTTTGCCGCGCGCGGCAAAAACAATTTTCCAGAGTCAGGCTGAAAATCAAATGTGCGCAACTTGACGGACGGTACCCTTGAGCGACTGACCAGCGAATCGTTCTGAGGAGAGAACGCGACCGCGACGGCGCCCGGGTGGGGCAGATGTGCGATCACCGCGCCGCTGCGTGATTCTCGTAGCGTAACTCCTTGCGGCGCGTCAGAATCGATGGTCGCCGCCACCGCTCCGTCGTTGGCGAATTCGATATAGCCCGCGTGCGGAAGCGTGGAAACGATCGCCCCGGTCGCGGCGTCATAGAGGCGCGTCTCGAACTCGGCCGGCGCTCCGCCGGCTTCCAGTAGTTGCGAGCCGTCAGGCGTAAACTGAACTGATTGGGGCGCGCCGCCGATCGGCTGTTCCAGCGACCACCGAGTTTCTTCGCCTGCGATCACCAGTTTGACGACGCTTTGGTAGTTCCTTTCATCGGCCCTGACTGCTGCGAACAGGTCGAGTTCGGCTCGATTTCCCATTACCACTTCGCTGCCGGTAGGCAGCGTCTGCGCGATCGCATTTTTGTAAGGAGCAAGCGGAGTCGGTCGTGGGGGATCGACTTGCGAGTAGGCGAGTTCCCACAGCCCAGAGCTGGCCATGTACAGCGACTTGCCCGATGTGCTCCACCAGATTCTCTCAACCCGATCGTGGAATGAGTGGACTTGTTTCCGCTCACCAGTGCTGCGGTTCCAGAGCGAGAGTTGACCGCCGGGCTGGCGTCGGTCGCCACCTCCCAGGACTACGTCTTCTCCATCGGCGGAAAACGTAATCGTGCTGACGTTGGCCAGACTCTCATGACGCTTCTGCCCCAGGGGCGTGCGTAGTTCCTGTTCGCAGGCGAAAGTCTGTAGATTCCAGAGACGAACCATTGCCCCCAGCTGTCCCGAGGGCTTCTTGTTGCGCTCGTCACTGCAGTCGGCGATCGCCAGGTACTTGCTGTCGGGGCTGAAAGCGAGGCAGTGCGAGTCGGCGGAGCATTCTTGAATCGTCTTCAGTTCGCGTCCCGATGCTAACTCCCATAGTTTGACTTCCGCCCGGTTAGCCGCCGCACTTTCGGCCGCACTCGAAGACTGGGAAGCGGTTGCCAGCAATTTACCATCGGGCGAGATGGTCATCGTCAGGAAGCAAGGGGCCTCGTCGCGAAGAGAAAATCGCTCGGTTTGCGTTGGCCAATCCCAAACCGATAGATAGGTGCGGCTGTCGGGCGAATTGGGGTAAGCATTTTCCTCGCTGAGTAAGACGAGCGTATGAGCATCGTCGGACAGCAAGATTTTTTTCACCTGATGCGGGAGGTTGATCGTTTCGATTACTTCGTTCGTCGAAAGATCCCACAGATTTAATCTCCCCCGTAGCGGCCGACGGAGCGTTAACGCCACCAGCTCGTTAGCGAGGATCTTCGTCGCATTCCCCGTCTCGGCTTGAAAGGGATCGCCAAGAGCGGCCGCCAATTGGATCTCGTGGATCGACTTGCCGGTCGTAGGGTCCGAGATCGTCAGGCGGCGGTCGCTCAGACGGGCAATGTTTTTCGTGTCGATTTCTGGCAAGATCGGGCGCAATACTCGATGAACAGGTACATCGGTTCTGGTTGGATCGAAGGCGCCTTGCTCGATGTCCCAGAACTGTGTTGTCTCGGGCCCAGTTTGCGAGATCGAAAGACCGGAATTATCGGCGGCGAATGCAAGGGATGGCATGGTTGGCTCTTCGGTCAGCGGCAGAACCGGAGAGGGAAGGGGAACGCCGGTCAACGCGTCCCAAATTGATATCTGCAGCGTTCCCCGCTCTGGATCGACAAACGATTGGGGAACGAAGCCGGTTAGATATTTTCCGTCGCGAGAAGCCAGCGGATTGGCGATGACGCCATGCGGAACGTTAGCGATCTTGACCGGATCCCAGGTTTGGCGATCTAGGATACGGACTTCGCACAGACGCTCGGCCGGCAGTCGCGCATCGTAGCAAGAGGTGATCATCACGTTGGCTTCACTGACTAGAAACTCGATCCCGTCGATGTTGCGTTGTTGCAACTGGGCGATCTTGTGTCCCGATGCGCAATCAACGACGCTGCAAAAACGATCGTCGCTCCAGACGAAGAACTGGCTGTCGGGGGAAAAGCGAAACTCGCGCCAGCCGGTTCGAACGCAGGCGATCTCTTGGCCAGAGTCGACCCGCCGAAGCGAGAGGTAGTTATCGCGCAGCGACCAGGGGCGGTAGTAATCGTGCGGTTCCTGTTGACGCGACAAGACGACATACTGCCCGTCTGGACTGTATTGCATTTGCGGCAATGGAGCGTCGAGTGAGACGATGGCAGCCGGGGCGATTGGCTCGGCGGCAACTGGCGTCACTTCTTGCGCGGTGAGGACTCCCGGGGAGAGAGTGAACAGTCCGAGAAGAATCGAAGTGCGGAACATGTTGTCGGCCCTGGCTTGATCAAGTTACAGAGGATCACATCCATGTCTCGGCCCCTATTAGAACGATCCGCTTATCGATTGCCAGAATGTTTTTGCAGATTACGACAAGGCGCATGCGTCGTTCGCACGTGAACCAGCAGTACGATTGCGCGCCCGGTAAGTTGCTGCGTCATTTGGTCGGGCCCGAGTTCTAGGATCGTTGTCGTCAGGACGTTATGGTCGATGACGTCGCCGCGAATGTTATGGAATTCGATCCGATCGCCGAGTTTGAAAGGTCGACCGACCGCCTTCATGATCGAACCGGAGATGCACTGAATCAATTCTTTCAGTGCGATTACCACCGCTACGGCGAACGCCAAGATCGAGATCGTCACGTGCTAAATCTGCGACTGGCCTGCCCCCTTTTTCTGTACCAAGCCTTATGAAAGATCGGTTTGGGAAACAGGTAACGATTGGGTGGGGTCGCTGTGCTGCTGCAACGCAGGGAGCGCAGCGACTGGAGTGGAAGCGGCACAGCAACGCGCGAACTCGGACGGGATCAGGTAGCCCAAGCTGCTGTGCGGGCGTCGCTCGTTGAAGTCTTCTCGCCAGGCCCGAGCTTTGATCCTCGCGTCCTCCTCGTTCAGCAGGTCGGTCTGGTGCAGGTACTCGTCGCGAAGGCGGCTGTTGAAGCTTTCGCACAAGCCGTTCTGGCTGGTTGCGGCCGCGCTGGTCGGCGTTGACCTGCATCGACGAATCTTGAGGATTCGCCTGCTTCGGTCGCCTGGACCAGCTTGCCTCACTAACGCCAGAAACGCTACACCTATCAGCAAAACGCTCTAATCGGGATCTTGTAGCTTTTTCGCCCGCTTAGACAGGGGGAATTTCTTTTGGCTCGGGGAAACCGTAGCTCCATCAAAGCCGGTTTAATCGGCAGATGGCTCTTTGGGGATTGGAGATTTGCCCGGAAATTCACATAAGGGGACGCTTTCGCTTGGTTCCGCGATCACTTCGGCGAGTGTCGTGCCGCCAAACGCCTCTTCGACCCCTTTCATCGCGTTGTCCAATCGGCGGTGGAGTGGGCAGAGCCGAACCCCGTGAGTCGAAATTCCCAGCGGACAGGTGTGAATCCTCTGGATCGGATCGACCGCATTGACCACCTCCAGGATCGTAAGTTGGTCGGGCGTCTTGACCAACGACATCCCGCCGCCAATGCCCCGTTGTGACCGGACAATTCCGCCGCGAGCCAGCCCTTGCAGCACCTTCGAGAGATAGGCCAGCGGAACCTTGGTGCTGGTGGCGATCTCCTCGGTGGTGCACGAGTTAGGAGCCATGATCGCCAGGTGACAGACGGCTCGTAGGGCGTATTCAACGGTTTGCGAAAACATGCAGACGAAATCCCATTGGGGTTAATTGGATATTGACGTCCAATTATTAGTGGCTTATACTTCAGGAAATCGGACACAATCGTCCAGGTAGTCGATTGATTCCAATTCTAGCCAAAACTACCTATCCGGACAGATCGAAGGTGATCGCCATGAAGAACATTGACGAACCGCGTCTTGAGGAAGATGTCGCTTATCGCTTTGAGTACTTGATGGAGTTCACCGGTTTTGGCGCCGATGACATCGCAGCGATCCATGGCGCGGCGCCTGTGCTGGCACCGGTCGTGCCGGCGCTGGTTGACGCCGTCTACGACAAATTGCATCAATACGACGCCACCTGGCGGCATTTCATGCCGCGTCAGCATGGCTATGACGGGCCCATGCCCGACAAGATGGAAGATCTGGGGATGGATCACGACCAGATCAAGTTCCGCAAGCTGCACCTATCGCGTTATCTCGAGTCGCTCGTGACCCGGCCCTACGACGGCAAAATGCTCAGCTATCTGGATATGGTGGGCAAGATCCATACTCCGGACGCGGGCAACAAAGAGATTGTTGTGCCGCTGGTCCAGATGAACGCCCTGATGACGTTTGTCGCCGACGCGATCATCGTCACGATCTGCGGCCTCAATCTGCCCCGCGAGACCGAAGTGGCGACGCTACGGGCCTTCAACAAGCTGTTGTGGATTCAGATGGATCTGATCTCCCGCCACTACGTTCCTTCGTAGTTCCAAATTTGCTCGGATGCAAAGGGGCCGGCGACGTCTGTCGTCGGTCCCTTTTTTTCTGTCGTCGCCCAGCCGGGGCGGTTTGCCGAGCAGGGAAAATCGGACTATTCTGAACATAATCCTCCGCGTCGCTGAGCCTGGTTTCGCTAGTGGCGTTTTCCCTTCCGCTAACCGCCCACCACCACATGTATCGAAGCATCTTTCTCGCCCTGTTTTGTCTTCTTGGCTCGACTCCGCTATTGGTAGCCGAGCAGCCTTCTGACTTGCCCTTGGTTGTCTCTGACGGGTTTGAGCAAGGCGCTGGCGCCTGGAGTCCAACCGATCCAGCGACCTGGTCGGTGGTCGAGTTGGAGGATGGCGGCCACGCCTACAAGCTGAGCGGCGTCGGCAAGTACAAGCCGCCGTTTCGCAGTCCCTTCTCCCTCTCGATTCTCAAGGGAAAGCTGTTTGGCGACTTTGTCCTGACCGCCAAGGCGAAAACCTTGCAAACCTCGCGCGGTCATCGCGACATGGTGGTTGCCTGGGGAATGCAGGATCCGGCCAACTACTACTATGTGCATCTGGGCGAAAAGACCGACGACCACTCAAATCAGATCTTCGTGGTCGATGACGCACCGCGGATCAAGATCAGCGAAAAGACGAGCGGCGGTACGTCCTGGAAGGACGACACCTGGCACGAGATCAAGGTCGTCCGCAAGGTCGACAGCGGTTTGATCGAAGTTTACTTCGACGATATGGAAACGCCGCAGATCGTCGCCCATGACAAACGATTCGCCTGGGGCGAGGTTGCGATCGGATCGTTTGATGATCTCGGTTTGTGGGACGACATCAAGATCAACGGCAAACTAGTTGCCCGCGCCGACGCAACTCCACAGCCGAAAGAGGAAACGCCAGAGGAGCAGAAGAAGGCCAAGCCGCCAGCCAAAGCGAAGGGGGCGGACGCCAAGATGATGTCGAAGGCGGATCCCTCGACGCTGGAGTTCATCCGCTGGAGCGGCGACGTCAATGTGCCCGATCCGGTCGCGATCAGTTTAGATAATCAAGGTCGGGCCTACGTCACGCAGACGATGCGGCGAAAGTCGCAAGACTTGGACATCCGGGCCAACACCGACTGGATACCCGATGACGTCGCGTTCGAGTGGCCTGCCGACAAGCAGGCCTTTTTTCATGCGCAAATGCCCGTCAGCGGTCCCGAACCGAAAAAGAAGCGAGTCGACGACATGAACGTGGATGGCGTCAAAGATTGGCGCGATCTGATGGTCCTGTCGGAACAGATTCATCGCCTGGAAGATATGGATGGCGACGGAACCGCCGACAAGATCGAGACCTACGCCGACGACTTTCGGACCGAAATTACCGGAATCGCCGCAGGCGTGTTGTGGCACGATGGCGACGTCTACGCGACGATCGCACCCGATGTCTGGCGAATGCGCGATACCAACGGCGACGGGAAAGCGGATCAGCGCGAGATCATGGCGACCGGCTTCGGCTTTCACATCGCCTATGCCGGCCA
Source organism: Blastopirellula retiformator (assembly GCF_007859755.1). Taxonomy (NCBI): domain Bacteria; kingdom Pseudomonadati; phylum Planctomycetota; class Planctomycetia; order Pirellulales; family Pirellulaceae; genus Blastopirellula; species Blastopirellula retiformator. Next base: position 1,104,328 of record NZ_SJPF01000001.1, read on the forward strand.
TGACATGCATGGTTTGACGGTCGGTCCCGACGGCAAGATCTATTGGTCAGTCGGCGATAAGGGGATTCACGTCGTCTCCAAGGAAGGGCGGGAGTACCGCTTTCCAAACCAGGGAGGCGTGATGCGCTGTAATCCTGACGGAACCGACTTCGAAGTCTTCGCCCACGGCTTGCGGAACGTGCAGGAGATCGCGTTTGACGCGTATGGCAACCTATTTGGCGTCGACAACGACTCGGACCAAAAGGGAGAGAAGGAACGGGTCGTCTACATCGTGAAGGGAATCGACGCCGGCTGGCGCTGCAACTATCAGTACCGGGGCGATCGCTACAACCCCTGGATGAAAGAGAAGCTGTGGGAAACGCGGCAAAATTCGCAGCCCGCCTACGTGACGCCGCCGCTCGCCTACTCGCTCGATGGACCAGCCGGATTCACCTTTAACCCTGGTACCGCCCTCAGTCCCCAGTACAAAGATTACTTCTTTCTGACCGGGGCGCCGGGCGGGATTCAGGCTGCGTTTCAAGCCGAGCCAGCTGGAGCGTCATTTAAGGTGATGAACGAACATCGCATTGGCAAAGGGGTGCCGCTAGTCGGCATTAACTTTGGTCCCGACGGCGGACTTTACGGCGTCGACTGGGGCGGCGGATATCCGCTGAACCAAAAGGGCGCCGTCTGGAAAATTGACGTGCCGGGGGAAGCCTCTTCGCCGGCTCGCCAAGAGGTGCGCCAGTTGTTGGCGGCTGGTTTTGTAATACGCCCTAGCCCCGAGCTGATTACCTTGCTGGGGCACGCGGATCAACGGATTCGCCTGCAGTCACAGTTCCAACTGGTCAAACGGAACGATCTGGCCTCGTTAAAGTTGGTTTTGCATTCCCCGACAGATCAGCTTGCCAAGATTCACGCCATCTGGGGACTCGGGCAATTGGCTTGTCAGGGGAACGTCGCGGCTATCGAGCAACTCGGTAAATTGACCAGCGCTGGCGACGCCGAACTTCGCGCCCAGGCGTTGCGGATGATCTCGGATTCGCCCAGCTACCAAGGTCTGAAATTGGCGCCTCTGCTGAAGGACGAAAGCCCCCGCGTTCGCTTCTTCGCCGCCCAGGCTTTGGCCGCTCATCCCGAAGCGGACGCATTGCCGGCGATTGCCGCAATGTTGGCGAATAATAACGGCGACGATCTCTATCTGCGGCATGTCGGCGCCTTGGCGCTTGCGGCGTGCGATAACGTCTCTACTTTGGCTGAACATCCGTCGGCCGAGGTTCGCCTGGCGGCGGTCGTCGCGCTGCGTCAACAAGCCGATCCCGCCGTGACCAACTTCCTGGAGGATGCCGATTCCCGGGTTGTCCGCGAAGCGATCCTGGCGATCCACGACGACTATTCGATTACGGCTGCGATGCCGGCGGTGGCTGCGCTGTTGACGGACACGCAGATTGAAAACGAAGGGGCGCTGCTCCGGATGATCAACGCTAATTATCGGCTGGGTGATGCGGCCAGCGCACAGCGCGTTATCGCTTTCGCCAAAGAGACGCAGCGGCCGCTTGCGATGCGTTTGGAGGCGATCGACGCTCTTGCCAATTGGCCCCAGGAGCCGCGTTTGGATCGCGTTGATGGTCGTAACCGAGAGAAATACCGCATTGCGACCGAACGGATGTTGCCGCCGGAAGGCGTGACCTCGCTGATCGTCACGTTGATGGAAGATCCTAGCCAAAAACTTCGTGCCGCGGCGATCGCGATGGCCGACAAATTGAAGATGACGATGCCGCCCGACGTCTTGCAGCAGATCGCTTTGGATACCCAACTGGAAGTTGAGCTCCGTATCGAAGCGATGCGGTCGCTTACCAGCGCCAAGTCCGAACATCTTCGCGAGACGTTGCCGAAGCTATGGGAGTCGAAGTCGGAAGAGCTTCGGCTGGCGACGCTGCGGCAGATGGAAAAGCCTAGATTTTATGACGCCGGGATCGAGCGGATCGCTCAGATCCTCGGTAGTGGCAAGTCGTCGCTGGCCGAACGTCAGGTTGCGATTTCGTTGCTGGGACGAATGCCGGAAGAAGAAGCTCAGGAACTGCTGATCGCCGAGATTGAGAAACAACTTGAAAACTACATGCCGCAGGTCGCGCTTGAGTTGGAAGAAGCCGCGGCCGCCAAGGGACGCTCGTTGCCGCAATTCGCCGAGCTGGCCGAACGGCTAGGCCCCAATGCCGACGACATGTCGGCGATCGCTCCGTTTCGCGCGGCGCTTTCTGGCGGCGACGCTGAACTGGGTGAGCGGATTTTCATGACCCATCTTGATGCGGCCTGCATACGATGTCATCGGATTGGCAAACAAGGGAGCGACGTAGGTCCGGCATTGGATGACGTGGCCAAGCGTCGCGATGCAGAGTACCTGTTGCGGGCGATGGTCGCCCCCAGCAGCGATATCGACCCCAAGTACCGCGCCACGACCGTGCTTTTGATCAGCGGCAAGACGGTGCAGGGGATCGTTACCGAAGAGGATGACGATAAGCTGGTGCTACTCGACGCTCAGGGTAAAAAGGTGGTGATCCCGCAGGACGATATCGACGACTTGGCGGAGCAGCGGATTTCGCTGATGCCGGAGATGACCAAGGTGTTGACCAAGCGGCAACTGCGGGACGTCTCGGCGTATCTGCAGACGCTGAAAAAGTAGCCGGGCGAGAAATCTTATCGCGAAAAATGGCCGCCGAGGTGTGATCCTTGAAGGCCGTTCTTGCGTCTGATGAGCGGCGCCTATGGTGACCGTCCGTTTTTGCTAGAATTAGGCGGCAGCTTCTGCACGTGTCCCCGTAGCTCAACTGGATAGAGCACCCGCCTTCTAAGCGGGATGTTGCAGGTTCGATCCCTGCCGGGGATGCCTTTTCTCACTTACTTCAGGTAAAAATCGACCGAGGTTCCCCCTTCCGGGATCCTCCGCTTCCAGCTTGCTGCGGACGTTGTAGGCCGGCGGCAACGCTTCTCTTTGCGGTTGGGCGCCGGTAGCGTCGACCTGGCCGAACGTTTGCGGCTCCCAGATCTTCACTTGTTTGACCCTTTGGTGACCAGGGCGGAAAACTCGCCGTCGACGATCCGAGCCGAAGAGTCGCAGCCGCGATCGATCGCGGCCAGGCGCCCGAAGGGCCGCAGATGGCGACATTCGATATTGAGCTGGATGACAAGCCATACGGAGAGTTCTTCGACTTCCACTTTCTGCTGCCGGCGAAGTGATCACGAGCGAGCGTTTGATTCCCCGTCAGCGATGCAATCGATCCGCCATTGAGGAAGGATTTCAGTCGGTTTCTTTGCTAGATTTTAACTCGAAGCAAACGAGAGCTACGGGGAAGTTCGCATACGCTAAATGATTGTCGCTTCCAGTACGCATGCGGAAGCTATCGGAAATCGTCGGGAATCTCCGGTCCTATGTCTTCGCCAGAGCAGGATGTTCCAGCCGAAAACTCGCCGGTGGGCGGTCTCTACGTCTCCGGCTTTGAGAAGATTCGGGTCTTAGTCGTTGACGACAACCCGGTCGATCGCACCCTGGTTGAAGGTCTCTTAACCAGCAATAACCGCAGCAATCTACAAATCGCCATCGCTACTTCCGGCGAAGAGGCGCTTCGCATGCTCGAAGACTTCGGGCCAGACGTCGTCTTAACCGATATGCAGATGCCGGGGATGGACGGGCTTCAACTGGTCGAGCGCATTCGAGAACGGTTTCCGCTGGTGCCGGCAGTGCTGATGACCGCGTTTGGCAGCGAAGAGCTGGCGATCACCGCATTGCAGCGAGGCGCCGCCAGCTATGTGCCGAAGCGGAATCTCGCCACGTCGCTTCTGGAGACCCTTGGTAAAGTCTTGGCCGCCGCACATCACGACCGCCAGCAAGCGAGATTGGGGCAATGTTGGAGTCAGACCGAGTTTCATTTTGTGCTCGACAATGACGTGCAGCTGATCGGGGCGGTAACGTCGCATGTGCAACATTATCTGAAGCAGTTTCGACATCTCGACGAAGGGCAATTGCTGCGCGTTGGAATCGCGTTGGATGAGGCGATTCGTAATGCGATGCATCATGGCAATCTTGAACTTAGTTCGTCGCTGAAGGAGGCGGGGGGCGATCGCTATTTCGAGGAAGCGGCGCGACGCCGAACGATCGACCCGTACAATTCTCGCCGCGTCTATTTCACCGCTCGCGAGTTAGGAGACGAGTCGCACTACATCGTCCGGGACGAGGGGCCCGGTTTCGACGTCTCGCGGATTCACTACGATCCAGACGACGTCGAGCAACTGACGCGCCCCAGCGGTCGAGGGCTATTCTTGATTCGGACTTTCATGGACGACGTCCGCTTTAACGAGCACGGCAATGAAATCACGATGATTTTTCGCCGCTCCGACGCTCCCGTGGCAGTCAACGCGACCTAATCGATTCGCTTCGGATTGCCGCAGTCTCCTCTCGTTAGTGCCGCAATGAATGCCGCTGAAAAAGTCGCTCCTCCCCTGGTGAAAGGGAAAAATGCGGATTTGTGCCACCTGTGGTAATTTGCGCCATCTCCAAAGCGGGCAAAAAATCTCATGCCAAAGCTCCGGGCAGGTATTTTCGTTCCTAAGCCGTACTTAAAGGAGCCGAAATACTGGTTGTCCAAAACTTATTGATGCAATGTGTCTGCAACTTAGAATTTGGGGGGCCTGGGGTTTTTGGGTTTATCGTCTAAGGCCATTTCATCATGTCGATTTCTAAGTCACGCTCAGGCTTCACGCCTGTCGAACTCTTGGTCGCTATCGCCATCATCGGCGTCTTAATCGCGCTGCTTCTGCCGGCGGTTCAGCAAGCTCGTGAAGCGGCCCGTCGCACCCAGTGCGTCAGCAACATTTAGCACCAAGTCGTCGGTTGACGGCGGTCGTCGCTGCTGGGATCCGAATCACTATCCGACGCACAAGATTCCTTGCCACACGTCCACCGGCGGATGGCGTAGCGCCACTTAAGCCGCGTTCAGCATGCATCCAGGCGGCGTCAACGCCGGCAACGTTGACGGTTCGGTTTCGTTCGTGCCGGAAACGATCGACATCTGCACTTGGCGTGCGATGACGTCGACCCAAGGTGGCGAAGTCGTTGACAACTAGCAAAGTCCAAGGGATTAAGGCGGCGAGTCGCATCTGACGCTCGCCGCTTGCGTCTTATCTACTATTTATTGCGAACCGATCCAGGACGGGTCGATCTCGTTTACCCCTGTCGACGGCAAAGGGGCGTCGGGAGGCGGCGTGATCGAAAACGGGCAGATCGTCCGGGGCAAGTCTTCGCCAGGCCAAATCGCCGTGCAGATCTATGCCAACAAAGCGATCGAAAAGAAAAAAACCACGCGAGAAGAGATCGAGCGCGGGATCAGTTCCGATCGCGTTCAGTTTCTCCCGGCGCCGTACAACCAGCAATCGAAACTGCGAGTTACGATTTCCAATTCTGAGCGGCACTTTGATTTTGATTTGAACGACCGGGGAGAGATCCCCGCCGGAATGAGCGGAAACTAGCCGCCGTTGTACCATTCAGGAACGGCGCGATAACAAAGGTCGCTTCTCACGAGAAGCGGCCTTTGGCGCTTTCTTGCCGTCGCTCGGCGCTGCAACTTATTCGGCGCTGTTTTCGTCCACTGAATCCTGGGGGGGCGATTCCCGATCTTCACGGCTCTTGCCGTATTGCTCTTCCAACGCGCGACGCCGCGCGATGTGGCGATCACGTTCGATCAGCAACAAGTTGCGGATCGCCATGATGTCGACCATCGCCAGGATCACCATCCAAAAGACTAGCAGCATCACGCAGCCCCAAAAGATCAGATAGAAGATCGAGTGGGGGATGAAGTGGCCGATCATGATCGCTCCGGCGACGCCAGCCAGGATAAAGCAAACCGCCGTCCGGCGACGAAACTGCGAAGCGTGAAACGAACGGAGGTAATCTGGCTGATCGCGAGCGGCCGAAGAGCGACGATAGGAAGCTTGATTCATCCCGTGCATCAAGATCGCCAGACAAAGCAGCAGCGTTGAGACGATAGCCGATATAAGCATGAATAACCTGAGCCAAGCAGTCGAGGAGAGATCCGCGGGCGATTTCTTATCGCGCCGGCTCCAGTTCGTTAAGCCACGTCAGCACGACTTTGCCTACCTTGGCCAGCGATAACGCCGAGCAGTTTGCCGGGATATCCTTTTCGGTATGCCAATACTTAGGACCGTATCCCGGATTCGGGTAATCGAAGTCGATAATGTCGCAGGTCGGAATCTTGGCGATGTCGTTGAGCACCAGGTGATCGTCCCGCACATCATGCCGCGGGCGGGCGATAAACTCTCGAATTCCCAGCTTGCGGGCGGTCGCCCAGATATCTTGCACCAACGGACGAACGTCGGGATAGCGCAGACTATTCTTCTCTTCAAAGATCTGTAGGTCTTTGTCGCCGACCATGTCTAACAGCACGCCGTAGCGATAACGGTGCGCCGGCGGATTCTGAGCATAGTCGCGAGCGAAATACTCAGAGCCTAAGAAGTACGGGTCGCGGCGGTTGTCGTAGACCAACTCTTCGCCATCAAAAAAGACGATGTCGACGCCGACGTTCGATTTCAAGTCGTTCAGGTGCCGCGCCATCTCGCACAGCACCGCCACGCCGCTTGCTCCGTCGTTGGCGCCAACGAACGTCCCTTGCGGATTTAGCGGGTCTTGATCGGGGAAGGGCCGGGTGTCGTAGTGGGCGCATAACAAAATGCGTTCCGCTCGATCAGGATGAAACCGACCGATCAGATTGGCCATCGGCACTCGCGAACCATCCTCGGGATGACGCACGTCAAACTCTTGTCGCGTGACCTGCGCCCCGGCCGCTTCCAAGATCTTGGTCAGGTATTGTTGTTGGCGAGCCATCCCCGGCGAACCGCTCACTCGCGGTCCGATTGCGCACATCGCTTCGAGGTACTCCATCGCCTTGGCGCCGTCAAATGGGGCGTAATCTTCCAGCTTATCCGGCGCCGCCGCCAACGCGGACGGTTGACGGTTGTTGCGATACTGCGATACGCCCAAATAGCCCAGCACGACGATCGCGACGGCGATCATCGCCGCGAGAAAAAGAGTCGACCCGTCGATTTTGCGCATTAGCTTTTCCATCGCATTCCGCTGAGCGAGAAGTTTGTTCGATTATACGGCGCCAACGGCTAGGCCGCTTCCCGGGCGTGGGGTTCGAAAATCGAATCAATCGCGTCGAATACCATTGAGGTCGAAATCGCCCGCATCGCTTCGTTGCCGGCGCGGGCTCGCTCGCGGGACGTCAACTGCTGATAGTAGGCCTGAACCACCTGCTGATGCGGCCCCAGCGGTCGACATAGTTCGATCGGCGTGACGCCGAACAGGGCGACGCAGGGGGTATCAACCGCCGCCGCCAGGTGCAGCGGCCCCGTATCGCAGCCAACAAACAAGTTGGCCCCCCGGTATAGCTCCTTCAGTTGCGGCAGCGTCAGCTTGGGGACGACGGCCGCGGCGCCGTGCGACATTTGGGCGATTTCCTCGGCCCAATCCGCCTCTTGTTCGTTGCCCCAGGTCACCAGCGACGGCAGCTGATACTTGTCCTTCAAGCGTCGCGCCACCTCGGCGAAACGCTGCGGCATCCAGGTCTTGCTGAACCACCCCGCGCCTGGATTGAGAACGGCGAACGAGCCGCCGCGGCCCAGTTCGCGGCGAATCGCGCTGACCTCGTAGCGGGCCTGTTCGTCAATCGGCAGTCGGAACTCGATCGACGGTGCGTAGATGTCGACCGCCCGGCCGAGTTCTAAATAACGGTGGACCACATGGGTATGCTGGGGCGTAACGTGTTCGGTCGCCAGATTGGGGGCCAATTCGCGAGCCTGACCCCGGGCGAACGTAATGCGGCGTGGCGCTCCACTAAGCCAGCCAGCAGCCGCGCTTTTGGTTAAACCTTGAACATCAAAGACGATATCGAACTTCGCCTCCTTTAGCTGGCGGCGGAGCGAGACGATCTCACTCGGGCGTTTCAGCCAACCTTTTCGAACCGTAAACAGTTGGTCCAGGCACGGATGGCCAGCTAGAATCTGCGTAGCGACCGGTTCGGCCAGCCAAGCGAGATGAGCCCCTGGGAATTTCTCTCGCAGGGCGCAAAGCAGCGGCAGCGTGAGAATCGCGTCCCCCAGCGCGCTCAACCGAACGATCAGTATTCGCGGCGAATCGGTCGAAGCCATGGCCGCTCTCCTTCCCTGAATGTCGAACGGGCCAGATCGGATTGCTTTCCCTGCAGTCGGCTGCCCGTTCGAAATGCGTGCCCGCATGTTAATTGCAGGCGCCCTAACTAGGCAAGGCGAACCCCAGCCCCGTTTTATTCCCATCACAGGTGTTTGCATGTCTACGCTCGGCGATTTCTCGCATCAGGCTTCCGCCTATGGTCCGTCGCGTCCTGGATACCCTGCCGAATTTATCGCCCTGCTAGCGGAAAAAGCAGGCATATCGGCGGGCGACGCCATCGTCGATCTGGGCGCTGGAACCGGCATCTCGACCCGCCAATTGGTTGACGCCGGCTTTGAGGTCACCGCCGTCGAGCCGAACTCCGCCATGCGCGAACTGGCTAGCGTACCAGGCGCGACATGGGTCGACGGAACCTTCAAGGCGACCGGCCTGGCGGCTGAGTCGCAGTCGTGGGCCGTATCCGCTCAAGCGTTTCACTGGGCCCATCCTCCGGCTGCGCTCCCTGAGATCCGCCGCATTTTGCGTCCGCAGGGAATGTTCACCGTTCTGTGGAATAACCGCATTGCCGCGACCGGCACGACCGTTGGCTGGACCGAACAAGCGATCCGCCGCCATGTGCCTGACTTCAACGAAGCGTACCGCAATCGAGACTGGGACCAACTGCTCGCGTCGACCGGCGATTTCCGCTTTGTCGGTCGTTTTGAAAAGCGGCATGCTGTGCTGATGTCGCCCGATCGCTATCTGCAACTTTGGCACAGTCACAATCGCCTGGCCAATAGCGCCGGACCGGAGCGGCTCGCCGCGTTTCTGGCCGAACTAAAGGACTACCTGCAGCAAGAGGAAATTCCGCAGGTCGAAGTCGCCTACCAGTGTGAGGCCTGGATGGCCCAGCGGATTTAGGCCACATGCACGGGGCCAAGATTCCATGCGATTTGTCCATCGCCGAAAATCGTGTGTCGTCACTCGGATAGACACCGCCTACCGTTTGTGGCACAACGGAAGGTGGGCCGAGCGCGTCTTGCTGGGAGATGCGTCAGCGATCGGGCGGCGCCGAAGACAGGATAATCGGTGACGACGAGTTCACTCAATACCGCGACCGAGGAGGGGACGGCCCCTCCCCTGAAGGACATCCGGCGCTGGTTTGGCTTGTCCAAACTGCGGTATGGGATGTTGGCGGCGTGCATCTTGGCGCAGACGGCGACCATACTGATAACTTGGCCGCTGTGGCAAGTTCGTGAGGCGCCGGTTCACTTACCGGCGATCGATCTCCCGCAGATTCCGTTTGGCGTCGCGATCTTGGCGACGCTGCTGTTAACGCTGGTGCGGCCGAGGATTGGTTGGTGCGTGCATGTCGCTGCGCTGCTTTTGTCGTTTGTATTTGACCAGTTTCGTACGCAGCCCCAAGTGATCGCCAATGCGATTTTGATGGCGGCGGCGCTCGATGACCATGGGCTGCGCGTCGTCCGCTGGTTTCTCGCTTCGCTCTGGTGTTGGGCAGGCCTGCACAAACTGCTTTCGCCGGACTGGTTCACTTTCAATGCTTGGAGCATCACCACGTCGCTGGGGCTCGATCCAAGCCAGTTTGGCGAATTGGTCGGTTGGGGCGTCGGGCTGGGAGAGCTGACGGTTGGCCTGTTGGCGATCTTCTGGCCCCGCGGCGCGTCGATTCCGGCCGTGCTGATGCATGTCGGTATTGCGTTGTTCCTGACGCCGCTGGCGCACAACTGGAACTATAGCGTGATTCCGTGGAACCTCTGCGTGGCGGTGGTTGGCGGTTGGGTAATGTGGACAGTATCACCGCGGCTGCCGCAATTTCGCGCCGAGTGGATTGCCGCCGTGTTGCTGCTGCTTTACCCGGCCGGCTTTTACGTCGGTTGGGTCGATCATGGAATCGCCAGCGTGCTTTACTCGGGTGGCATCCCTGATGGATTGATCACGACCGAGTCTGGCTCAGAATACATCGATGGCTGGGGAGATCTCCGCGTGCCGTTTCCGAATGAACGGCGTCTGCTGCGGCAGTACTTCGCCCGCTCGGCGCCAGTTGGGGCGAAGCTCCACATCGCCGATACCCGGACGCTATTAGGCGATCTCTACTACGTCAAACGAGCCGACGGTCAGATCGAAGAGATCACACAGGCTCAGTTCTTCGCATCCGCTCCAGGCGTCGTCGCGGGTATCGCCCTGGACGATCAATACACTGTTTTTCGCCTGGGCAACGACGGTGCGACGATGTTAAAGCGAGCCGTCGACGCCCCGATTTATGCGGTGCAAATTGATCCAAGCGTCTATCAGCCAGAGATGCTGCCGCTGCTCGCGCGGCTGCACAATCTTGAGCAGTTGAATCTGGCAGGCTGTCCGGTTACCGATGAAGAATTGGCCCGGCTGCCGATCTTGCCCAAACTGCAAGGGATTGGCTTGGCCAATACCACGGTAACCGACGTCGGACTGCAGACACTGTTGCGGCAGCCGAAACTGGACTACGTGGAAGGAGAGGGCTCTGCGATTACGTCGGAAGGGATGGCGGAGTTCTTAGAGCGGCGTTCAAATGAGATAGGGAATGACTAAAGCGAGCGTATGTCGCGTTCACCTGCAATGACGCGAACGATCTCCGCGCCGTTTGGGATCTGACGAAAGAAAATCACATAATGCCCAAAAACGCTGCTACGGATTTCCACGCCAAGCTCTGGGCGATTTTCTCCTAGTGTCGGCATAGCCGCGAGTAGACGGCACTTTTCTTCGATCGCATTGATCCACTTTGTCGCGGCTAATGGCTTGTCAGATGCGATGAAGTTGTACGCTGCCAGAAGATCATCACGCGCACTTGGTGCAAAAACCAAAACAGGCATTTAGAGCGGTTTTCTTCAATCTGTATCGTTCTGGCTGGTTGCGGCCGCGCTGGTCGGCGTTGACCTGCATCAACGAATCTTGAGGATTCGCCTGCTTCGGTCGCCTTGACCAGCTTGCCTCGCCAACGCCAGAAACGCTACAGCTATCAGAAAAACGCTCTAGTTCGCCTGATCTGACGATCTTCGCGAATGTTCGCGCAATTCCGCGAATACACGGTCGCCGTCAATTCCGTTTCCAGCATCGAGTTCGTCGATGCCGATTTGAATGTCAGTTCGCAGTTGTTGTCGGGAGAGCAATAGTTGGATGCCAGCGGCGACGGCTTCTGGTGGGGACTTGAATTCACCCGTCGCAACTAACCGCTGAATGCTGGCGGCGTCTTCCGCGGATAAATCAATATTCATGACAAGTCTCTACGAGGAATCGATCGCAATCGCCCTCAAGGTTCGGAATAGCGCGAATTGCAATATTCTATCCCAACGCGGCAGAGACGCCAAACTTCCAGAAGTAGCACGCGATTTTGAATTTCGCCCTAATCCTTCAGCTCAAACACAAAGTGATTCTTCTCCCCCTCTTTTACTTCGGCATTCAGGCCACTGGTCGAGAAGGCGGTGTATTTCGCCGGGATCAGTGACTTGGGCACCGGCATTTCGACGCCTGCTTCGACCGGCTTTGCGGTGCCGGCGTGAAGTTCGGTGGCGCTGATCATCACGTCGTTCATGCCGAGGATCGCGCCGTCGCCGTCGCGATAGGTCGACATTTCAAAAGTGCCGTCCGATCCAATCGGGCCGGTGGAAGGGGGGCCGGCCTTGGGACGGAAGCTGATGCTGCCGTAGGGAAGCGGCTTTCCGCGGTAGGTGATTTCACCCGTGGTAGGCGCCGTGTCTAAACCATTGCCACCGCCGCAGCCGCAAAGCAAGCTACAAGCCAACGCGGCGATCGCCCAGCGTTCTATACGCAGCATCAGATAACTCCCAAGATTAGTCGTCCCGCGCCCCAAAGAACTGGCCCAAGCTGGCAATCGGTTACGGCAGTTGCGCCGTCTCACCGCCATTGATCGTCCCCAAGCCGCGATACGTGTCGAAGTCGATCGTCTCCGGCAGAAAGTGGACGCTGGCGTCGGCCATGACAAAGTTGGCCCCGCCAGGATGCTTGCTGGAAAAGGGCAAGTTGCTGAACTGGATGCCATCGGTCCGATCGCGACGCGAGTTAATCGTGTCTTGATAAATGATCTTTCCGCCGTAGTAGGCCTGGTTAGTAAGGGCGCCAATTGTCCAGACGCGAACGTTGCCAGGAATGCCGCTGTTGGTTCCGGTTCGATCGCGATGGACGTACTCACCGATCATCAGCGTGTTGCTCATGCCATCGGTGATCGCGGCGGCGCGTCGCGGCCCGGTGAAGGAGAAGGCGCCATTGTCAGGGATCTTGCCGTGTGTGGCCGAAATCAGCGTGCGATCGAGCGAGCTGTCGTTGTAATACACGCCGCCGACCGCCTGATAGGGAAAGAGGGCGCCGTCGGAATAGTTCGTCGATGAGGTGTTCACTTGCTGCCCATCAAAGCTAGGGCAGAAGTAGGCGTTGATGGGCGACTTGCGTACGATTTCGTTGGTCGTTGAGTCTGGTGCGGCCGAAAAGTTGTACAGCTCATACAGCGCCGACTGCTCGACAAATGGCAGAATCGCGACGGCGAAACTGTGCGAATTCCAGACGGCGGGCGTCGAGCCGTTGGCCGGGATGTGATAAGCGCCCGGCGGAAGATTGGTCGGGTAGGTGTCCATGTAGGTGTGGCACGCCAATCCCATTTGCTTGAGATTGTTGGTGCACGACATGCGGCGGGCCGCTTCGCGGGCCTGTTGCACCGCCGGTAGCAGCAAGGCGATCAAAACGCCGATGATCGCGATCACGACCAATAGTTCGACGAGCGTAAAACCACGTCTGTTGCGCATAGTAAAGCTCCGGCAATTTTAGGAAAAGATAGGTAGATCAGCGCGAAATTGAAGGACGAGCGATCGCCGCGAGGGGAGGGACTCGCTGGCTAGCCGGGTAGTTTTTTCTTGCGCGATATCGGAAAATTCGAGCAAGGTGTAATTGGTCGGTGCTAGACGATCTTAATGGCGATTGTAGCCATTCCCCCTTGCGCGCTAAACAGTTGGGTCATAAAAAAGAGAAAATAATGAAGGGAAATTGTGCCCTCGTGCGAGGGGGGGCGGCGCGGGCAGAAGGTCTACGGAGATTGGGTAGGATGCAATGCTACGAAAGTGGGATCTCTTGCCGATCGTAGGCGAGTTGCATGTTGCCAGGCAACTTCGCATTCGCCTCTTGATGATCCATCCGGCAGGAGATGTGGGTAAAGTAGGTCTGCCGGGCGCCAATTCGCTCGGCGACGGCAACCGCTTCGTCGAGCGAATAGTGGGTTGGGTGGGGATCATAGCGGAGCGAATCGAGGATCAGTACGTCGAGCCCTTCCAGCCGAGCGTAGCTTTCCTCTGGGATTTCGTTGGTGTCGGTGCAGTAGGCGATATTGCCGATGCGAAAGCCGAGCACCTTGAATCGGGGCCCATGTTTCAGGCGAATTGGCGTTACCTGAACGCCGAGCGTCGTAAACGGATCGAGTCCGATCGGCCGTAGTTCTAGCGCAGGCGCCGCCCCAATATGGGTCGCAGGGGCCGAAGAAAAGGCGTAATCATAGGTCGTACGTATCCGCCGCTCGACGTTCGCTTCACAGTACAAGGGAACCGAATGTCCCAGGTAAAACTGGAACAACCGCAGATCGTCGAGCCCGTACAAATGGTCGGCATGCTCGTGGGTGTAGGCGACGGCATGAACGATCCCAATGTCCTCTCGCAGCAACTGCGAGCGGAGGTCGGGGGGCGTGTCTATCAGCAGATTTCCTTCTGGAAGTCCCCAAATTGCCGCGCATCGCATCCGTTTGTTATGCGGATCGCTGCTAGTGCAGACCGGGCAACCGCAGCCGATCGCCGGAACGCCGACCGAGGTACCGGTTCCGAGCAGGATCAGTTTTCCCCGGATATCGCGAGTCTTTACTGGTTTGACTGCGGAGTTCAAGAGACAGGCGACCTAAAGTGTTGAGGAAACTGGCGTTTGGTCGAGTCGAGGCGCATCGATAGGGTCGACTGGATGATTGTTTCGGGGAGCCGCGAGCTTTTCAAGCTCTGATTGGGTAGAGTCGACAATCTTCCCAGAATCGACCCAGATCGGGATGAAGATTCAGGCTTTTTGAGCGAAGAGCCCCGTTGGCGCGGATCGAAGCACGGTTGACCGGGTGATATAATCCTTATAAGCTACCCAGCGGAAAGGGTTTGCGCACATTTCGCCTGCGCAATTCATGTCTACTTCGGGACATTTTCACCTCTAACCTTTCCCTATTTATTGACCCGACATAAGCAAAGCGACCGATGGAGCTTTTGGAACGGATTTGGGAGCAGATTTGCGCGTTTTTCGGCGGTCTGCTTAGTGGTTTTGAACGACTGATCACGTCGGTCTTCGGATCGTCGAACGCTCGGTACGTAAAACGACTGCAATCCAAAGTCGACGCTATCAATGCGCTCGAATCGAAATATGAGTCGATGTCTGAGGAAGAGCTGCGCGATCAAACGCGGCTCTTCAAGCAGCGCCTAGCCGCAGGCGAAACGCTCGACGATCTGTTGGTCGAAGCGTTCGCCGTCTGTCGCGAAGGTGGCAAGCGGTTCCTCGGCATGCGGCATTACGACGTGCAGATGCTCGGCGGCATGGTGCTGACCTCCGGCGCGATCGCCGAGATGGTGACCGGTGAAGGTAAGACCCTGGTGGCGACGCTGCCGGCCTATCTCAATGCGCTGGAAGGCAAAGGGGTTCACGTCGTTACCGTGAACGATTACTTGGCCCGCCGCGACATGGAATGGATGGCGCCGCTGTATCGTGGTCTGGGGCTGACCGTTGGCACGATTCAAAGCAACATGCCGGTTCGTCAGCGGCAAGAGTCGTACTCGTGCGACATTACATACGGTACGAACAACGAGTTCGGTTTCGACTACCTGCGTGATAATATGCGCCCGGCGGCGCGCGGCGACGAACGCTTCCCCAAAGATTGGCAACAGTCGCAAGGACGGTTGCATTTCGCGATCATCGACGAAGTCGACAACATTCTGATCGACGAAGCGCGGACGCCGTTGATCATTTCGGGGCCGGCCAACCAAGACAAGCAGAAGTACGACACCGCCAACGTCATCGCCCGGACGCTGCAGAAGGACGTTCACTTTGAAGTGAACGAAAAGGACCGCAGCACGAACCTGACCGACGAAGGGGTGCGCGAAGCGGAACGCCTGGCGAAGGTCGAGAGCTTCTATACCGCGGGTAACATGGAGTGGCCCCACCTGATCGACAACGCGCTCAAGGCGCACTACCTCTATATTCGCGACGTCAATTACGTCGTCGAAGATCGCAAGGTAGTCATCGTCGACGAACATACCGGCCGTAAGATGGAAGGTCGACAATGGAGCGATGGTCTGCACCAGTCGGTCGAAGCCAAAGAAGGAGTGCCGATCAAGGAAGAGACGCAGACGCTGGCCACGATCACGCTGCAGAACTTCTTCAAGCTGTATGACAAGATCGGCGGCATGACCGGTACCGCGATGACTGAGGCGGGCGAGTTGTGGAAGATCTACCAGTTGGAAGTGATCGCTATCCCAACTAACCGCACCATGCAGCGGATCACCCATCCCGACGTAATCTACATGTCGGAGAAAGAAAAATACGAAGCGGTCGCCGACGAGATCGAGCGGTTCCACAAGTGGGACGTGCTGGAGATGAAAGACGGCAGCGAGCGCTGGGGGCATATTGCTCGCGAAGACGAGAACGTCGTCGTCTTTGAAGAGAAGGGGGGGAAAGGGAAAACCGAGTTTCCCCGGTCGCAGATTCGCCACATTCAAAAGAAGGGGCGCCCGGTTCTGGTCGGTACAGTCTCGATTGAAAAGAGCGAACGACTCGCCCATTTGCTCGAACGCCGCGGCGTGCGTCATCAGGTTCTCAACGCCAAGCAGCATCGTCGCGAAGCGGACATCGTCGCCCAAGCGGGGCGGATCGGCTCGGTCACTATCGCCACCAACATGGCCGGTCGTGGTACCGACATCGTGCTCGGCGGTAATCCGGAGACGCTCGCCTGGGCGCAGCTGCAAGACAAGTATCCAACCCGGCTGGAAGTGCCGGAAGAAGAGTGGGATACGTTGATCGCCGAGATCGAAGCCCGCGAAAAAATGAAGGAAGAGGGCAAGGTCGTCCGCGAACTGGGCGGTCTGCACGTCATCGGCACCGAGCGGCACGAGTCGCGTCGTATCGACCTGCAGTTGCGTGGTCGTTGCGGTCGTCAAGGTGATCCCGGCAGCAGTCGGTTCTTCCTGTCGCTGGAAGACGACCTGATGCGGATCTTCTTTGGCGAATGGATCCGCGGCTTCCTGATGAACATGCCAGGCGGTATGAAGCCAGGCGAGGCGATCGAAAGCCGGATGGTCACCCGCCGCGTCGAAGGCGCCCAAAAGAAGATCGAAGAACGCAACTTCGACATTCGTAAGAACCTGCTCGAAAGCGACGAAGTGATGGACGAGCAGCGCAAGCGCGTCTACGGCTTCCGCCAGCGGATTTTGGATGGCGACGACTGCAAAGAGCTGATTCTCGATATGGTCGAGCGGCAGATCGACCGCTTTGTCGACATGCTGTTGGCCAAAGACTACGGTGTCGAAACGTTCTCCCGGTGGGCTGGCATTGAGCTCTCCAGCGAATTGGATCCCCGCGATTTCCGCGGTCTGGATATCAACGCCGCTTCGGAGCATGCCAAGGACGAAGCGGAACGTCAGGCCGAATCGAACGTGATGGCGGCGATCGACGAAAATCTGCCGTCCGAAGAAGAAGAGTCGGAATGGAACTGGCAGGCGATGGCCCGCTTCTCCAATTCGATGTGGAAGACCAACTTCAGCGATCGCGAACTGAAGAAGGTTGGCCGCGATCATGTCGATACGCTGCTGGTCGAAAAGGCCCGCGAGCAGATCCAGAAGATCGACCTGTCGGAAGGGGCCAAGTTCCTTGATCCCGATTTCGGCTACAAGAGCCTGGCCGGCTGGGTCCACTACAAGTTTGACCTGAAGGTCACGGTCGAGGATCTCCGCGATAAGAGCAAAAAAGAGATCGCGGACATGATTCTGGAGATGGCGACCGAAGCCTACGAACATAAGGAATCGCAGTACCCGGTTCTCGCCGGCATCTACAAGTTCAGCGATAAGTCGGGCGGTCGTTCGCGCTTGGATCGCGAGGGCTTGGTCGACTGGGCCGCGCGACGGTTCGAGATCAATCTGGACCTGGAAGACGTCAAGAGCAAGCAGCGCGAAGAGATCCAGGCCCTGCTCGAAGAGAAGAGCCGCGGGCACATTCGACAAGCGGCCGAGAAGCTGCAAAAGGTGCGCGACAAGGTCGCCTCGATTTACGAGTCAGGTTCGGACAGCCAGACCGTCTCGATGGTCAGCGGCGGCAACGGCAAGCTCAGCTCGCTGTCGGACTGGATTCGCTCGACAATCCAGAAAGACGTCGATCCGGACGAACTGGCGTCGCTCGATCGGGCTGAACTCGAGAAACGCCTAATCCGCGAAGTCAACGAACGCTATCGTCCCGAAATGACTCGGATGGAGCGGAGCGTCCTGCTGGAACTGATCGATTCGATCTGGAAAGATCACCTGCTGGCGATGGACCACTTGAAGAGCGCCGTGGCGTTCTCGGGTTACGCCCAAGTCGACTCGAAGGTCGAGTTCAAGCGGGAAGGTATGCGGTTGTTCGAGACGATGTGGCAGTCGATCGGCGAACGGGTCACCGACCTCGTCTACAAGATCGAAAGCCTGAACGAGGACTTCGTCAGCTCGACCTGGACCGAAACCGAAGCTCGTCATGACGAAGCTGGATCGGCCGCAGCCGAAATGGCTCGCCAGAAGCAAGAGTCCAACGAAGGCTCGACCGGGACCGAAAAGGAAGTGGTCGAACCGATCCGAAACGTTGGAAAACGGGTTGGACGCAACTCGCCTTGCCCGTGCGGCAGCGGCAAGAAGTACAAAGATTGCCATATGGGCAAAGACCGCGGAGTTGGCTAGCCAACCTGCCGATAAACTAGAGTGCAGGGCCGGCCGGCGCTTTGCACTTATCCCTACCAAGAAAACGCCCTGCGAATGGCTCACCTCGCAGCGTCGTCGCTGAAAAGCAATTAGAGCCCGGGAAAGGATTCCCCATGGGTTGGTTTCTCAACATCCTCTATCTTGGCGCTCTCGTTGCAGCCATGCCGTTTTTTGCCTGGTCGAAGCTGGTGCGTGGGCGTCGTCGCGGCGGGTTGCTGGCGAAGTTCTTCGGTCTGATTCCAGTCCGCCGCGGAGATGCTCCATGCGTTTGGCTGCATGCCGTCAGCGTTGGCGAGGTAAATCTGCTAGCGACCGTCATCCAGGCGATTCGCGCCCAATCTCCCAGTGTAGAGATCTACGTCACCACCACCACGCACAGCGGCTACGAACTGGCCCGGGCTCGCTACGATGACTGCATCGTCAGCTACGCCCCGCTCGATTTCACCTGGGCGGTCAAGACGGCGCTGCGGCGGATCCGCCCCCAGACGTTGATCCTGGCCGAGCTGGAAATCTGGCCCAACCTGATTTCGCTGTCGAAGGCCCGCGGCGTCAACGTGGCCATCGTCAACGGACGGCTGAGCGAAAAGAGTTACCGCGGTTATCGCCGCGTCAGTTCGCTGCTGCGTCCGGTCCTGCGAAAAATCGATTGCATCGCGGTGCAAGACTGGTCGATCGCCGAACGGTTTGTGGCGCTGGGCGTTCCGGCCAAGCGGGTGATCGCAACCGGCTCGCTCAAGTTCGACGGCGCCGAGACCAATCGCCGCAACCTGAAGACGATGCGGCTCTGCCGCTTGGCAAAGATCCCCTCTAGCGCGGTCGTCTTTCTGGCCGGCAGTACGCAAGCCGGCGAAGAAGAGGCGGCGCTAAGCGCGTTTCTGGCAGCCAAGCCGCGGCATCCTGACCTGCGGCTGATTTTGGTCCCCCGCCATCCGGAACGTTTTGACGAAGTCGCTGCGATGTTGGACGAGTCTGACGTCAATTGGTCGCGTCGGTCTTCCCTCGAACTTAGCGTGGTTGATCCAACCGCTAGCGTGCTGTTGGTCGATACGGTCGGCGAACTGGGCGCCTGGTGGGGCGTGGCCGATATCGCTTTTGTTGGCGGCAGCTTTGGTCGCCGCGGCGGCCAGAACATGATCGAACCGGCCGCGTATGGCGCTGCTGTCAGCTTTGGGCCCAACACCAAAAACTTCCGCGACATCGTCCAGATGCTGTTGGCCGAAGAAGCGGCCGTAATGGTCGCTGACGAAGCGGAGCTGACCGCGTTCGTCGGACGCTGTCTGGACGAGCCCGATTGGTGCGAGACGCTGGGAGACAACGCCCAGCAAGTGGTCGCTTCGCAGATTGGCGCCGTCGAGCGGACGATGGAGGCCCTCCGCCCTTTCTTGCCGCCGCCTGAGTTTATTCGTCACCGGCTGGCGGCGTAGGTTCGTCGTTGTCCAGGGCCGAAGGATTACGATTTTTTAGCCATTGAACCGCCTCTTTGGCGCGCCCGTAAAGAACTTGATTTCTTCCGGATCGCCAACGACGAAGGTAACGTCCACCCCCAGTTGTCTCAGCGTCTCGGCAAAGTTCTGCGTATCGGCAAACTCCGGCGCCTCTTCCCATGGCGGGTAAAACAGGAAGACAGGGCACTGAATTCTTTCTGGGTGGCTTAAGGGGTTTGCTCGGCGTTGAAAGAGGCAAGCTGGTCGACGATTGGAATGGCTTGTGACATCTGCTCGAACCGGGCTTCGACGTCAATGATTGGTTCAAGCGCGATACAGCCAGCCAGGCGAGGTTCGTTTTCGGCCAACAGCAGCGAGATCGTTCCTGCGGCGTCGTGGCCGGCGGCGTAAATCCGCTGCGGATCAACTTGGGGAAGTTGACGGATCGCATATTCGACTGCGTTTCGTCCATTGACGACGCCGAAGCAGGCTTGGTAGTTCCGGCGATGGGCAAGCTCGAATGAGCGGCGGAACTCTTCCTCGGATTGTTCGTTCGCGTCAGATTGAGATCAAGCTTGGGAAGTAGAAAAGGAGCGATGCAGACGAAGATGCTGCCGAACACGAAAACCACGCATGACCAAAAGAGAATCCGAACGACCATCCGCGCCTTGTACGCGTTGAACTCCATTGTGGACCGGTCGTCGCTCGGACTCGGCCGGCACAGTCACCAGGGCGGCGCAGGCGTCGCATGTAAACGTTTGCCCAATCATGGCGTCGATTCGATCCTGGTGGTGCGGCAACAAGGCGAGCGACGCCCAAGTAGGCTGGGCGTCAGGTTGGGCTCACTTGCGATGATACCAGCGGTCCTTTGTTCTGTTTTCGAATTTTTCACCGCGGCTTCGCTTGTCGCCCGCTAGAATGGCTCCTTCGTTAAATGCCGACAATAACGTTTCTCGTAGGGAGTCTTAACCCGATGTCGAGCGCTTCTCCGGTTGAGCAATTGATGGAGATGATTGGCGGCTTCCAGATCTCCCAGGTCGTATTGACCGTGGGGGAGTTGGGATTGGCCGACTTGTTAAAAGACGGTCCCTGTTCGGTCGAAGACTTGGCTCAAGATTGTGGCGCCAATCCAGAGCGACTTTATCGTTTGCTGCGAGCTGCAGCGTCCGTCGGCGTGTTTGCCGAAACCGATCCCCACGTCTTTAAGATGACTCCGCTGGCCGAGCCGCTGGCGAGCGATCATCCGTACTCGCTCCGCAGCTTCTCACAGATGATGCGCGACGAGCACTTCGCCGTCTGGGGGCGGCTGGCGAGCGCAGTCCGATCGGACGAGAACGCCTTTCAGGAGATGTATGGCCAGGAGTTTTTCACCTACCTTGGCGATCATCCGAAATCGGCCGCCATTTTTGACGCCGCGATGACCAGCTATCACGGCCGCGAAACGGAGGCGATTTTGGACGCCTACGATTTTTCGCAGTTCGACATGATCGCCGACATTGGCGGCGGAAATGGATCAAAGCTGGCCGCAGTGCTGACTAAGCATCCGCAGCTACGCGGCCTCTTGTTCGACCTGCCGCATGTGGTGGAGCGAGCGGCGGAGAAACTAGAGTCAAGCCGCGTCAGCGACCGGGCGACGCTGATCGGGGGCGACTTCTTTGCCGAGGTTCCCCGTTCGGCCGACGGCTACATGATGCGGCACATCATCCACGACTGGGACGATGAAAAGAGTACGCTCATTCTGAAGAACTGCCGCGCCGCGATGGAGCCGGGGCAGAAGTTGCTGTTGATCGAGTACATCATTCCGCCTGGCAACGAACCTTCGTTCGGCAAGTTCATCGATCTGACGATGATGCTGATCCCTGGCGGCAAAGAACGGACCGAAGCCGAGTATCGCGACTTGCTGGCTGGCTGCGGTTTTCAGCTTGAGCGCGTGATCAATACCACGCAGCCGATTTCGATTATCGAGTCGTCCGCCGTTTAGCGACTATTTGGAGGCGATGTCGAGTTGGACTGGTTCCATCCCCGGCGTCACGTCGACCACCAGGTCGGTCGTCAGCGGCGACGAATACTTGACCGGGGTGAGGAACGAAACGCCTTGTTCCATCGCCCCCATCGCGGCGTTCTCCGGCGATTGGTCTTCCTCGTCGCTAGCGGCCGCTTGGGCTTGTCTCTTGGTGTTGATCTTGACGATCGTCACCTTGTAGCTGCCCGGCGGAAGTCCATCGCCGGCGGTGTACGAAGCGATCGTAAACTTGCCGTCCGCATCCGATTTGCCGGAGGCGGGTCGGCCTCCTTCTACTGGGCTAAAGCTGATGGCGGCGTCCGCCAGCGGCTTGCCATCGAGCGTGACGGTTCCGGTAAGTGGTTGCAGCTTGCTGCCGCCGCAACCGGTTAGTAGCGTTGTCGCCAAGAGAAGACTGAGGAATCGTAGGGCATGCATGAGAAGGGGTTTCCGTCGATTGGCGGCTGGGCAAATGAAGGGGCGCCGCACGGATTACAGGTCGATCACCAGGCCATCGTCACGTTGCCCCAGTCGTTGGTAAGTATTGTGATTGATCGTTTCCGGCAGGAATGAGACCGAGCCATCTCCCTTCAGGAACTGGGCGCCGCCGGGGTGGAGCGAGCGGAAGCCGAATTCCAGGTTCCAGTTGCATATCGCATAGCAAGTGTCGCCGCCGGGGGCTTCAGCCAGGGTGTGGCAGGTGTCGGTATTGATGGGGATCAGCGTTGTCGCCAAACCGCTGCCGTTATTGGAGTTGGCCCACCCCTTGGCGTGATGCGTTGAGCAGCCGGGGCGAGTTTCTCCAAAGAAGATTGTGTTCGACAGGCCATCGGTCACGCTCGAAAACTTGCCGATGAACTTATTGCCGCGGCGGGTGAATGGGCCCGCCGGTTTGATCTCGCCATGCGACGTGTCGTTGCGGAAGCCGTTCATCGCCGCTCCCTGCGAACAGGGGCAACTTGGATTGCCGGCCGCGCCGACGCCGCTGGGCCCAAAGCTGGGTGAATAGTTGTGCGCGGCGAGCGTCGTTCCCTCAACAATGCCGCCGGTGGTGTCGCTTGGGCAAACGTAGGCGTCGACGATCACCTGCTTGACCTTCTTCGAGTTGGTCGGAGCGTCGACGTACTGTTCGTGCACCGACGTGCCTGACGCAAAGTTGATCTTTTCGTATATCGCCGACTGCTCGATGAAAGGGAGCAGGCGGACGTGGGTTGAACCACGTTCCGGATTGGGCGAAGGAGGCGTCGGGGTCGACCAAGGGGTGTCGTGCGCCCAATAACCGCCCGGCGGCAAGGATTGAAAAGTGTCGTGGTAGTTGTGCAGCGCCAGGCCGATTTGCTTTAGGTTGTTGCTGCAGTGCATCCGCCGCGCGGCTTCGCGGGCCTGTTGGACGGCCGGCAGCAACAAAGCGATCAGGACGCCGATAATGGCGATCACGACCAGCAACTCAACTAGCGTAAAGCCAAACTTTCTAGACTTCATGATTGGACGACCCCAGCGAACGGAAGAGACTTGTGCCGCTATTGGCTATCTTAGGCAGTTAATAGCGAGGGGATTTATTGTATATTCCCGGCTTTGGTGTTCAAGGCTTGATTTTTGCGTTTCTTGGTTTTTTTGGGCGGGATTCGATCCACGGAGGAGTGGGGGGCGTTAGAGGTCGATCACTAGGCCATCATCCCGCTGTCCCAATCGCTGGTAGGTGTTGTGGTTGATCGTTTCGGCCAGGAATGAGACCGAGCCGTCACCCTTTAGGAATTGGGCGCCGCCGGGATGAAGCGACTTGAAGCCGAATTCCAGGTTCCAGTTGCACATTGCATAGCAGGTGTCGCCGCCAGGAGCTTCGGCCTGGGTGTGACAGGTGTCGGTGTTGATCGGCGTCAAGGTTCCGGCCAGACCGTTGCCGTTGTTGGCGCCTGCCCAACCGGCGTTGGCGTGATTGGAGCACTCGGGACGAACTTCGCCGAAGTAGATCGTGTTCGAGAGCCCGTCGGTCGTCTGGGCGAAGTTGCCGACGTAGCGATTGCCGCGACGCGAGAACGGCCCAGCCGGGTTGCTTTCGTTGTGCTGGGTGTCGTTGCGGAAGCCGTTGAGCGCGGCGCCTTGCCCGCAGGGGCAGTTTGGATTGCCGGCGGCGTTGATCGAGCTTGGGCCGTAGTTGCCGGAATAGTTGTGGGCGCCGTAGTTGTTCGACGTCACACCGCCGGACGTATCGCTAGGGCAAACGTAGGCCTGAATGATGACGTCACGAACCCGCTTGGTATTGGCAGGGCTATCGGCCCATTGGTTTTGAATGGTCGTCGCTGATGTGAAATCGATTTTGTCGAACAACGGCCCCTGTTCAATAAACGGCAACAGGTGAACCAGGATCGAACCGCGCTGCGGGTTGGGGCCAGGCGCCGGGTTGGTGTCGCTAAAGGCCCAGGCGACGTCGTACGCCCACAATCCGCCAGGCGGCAGTGTGTTGAAGGTGTCGTGATAGTTGTGGACCGCCAGGCCGATCTGCTTCAGATTGTTGCTGCACTGCATCCGCCGCGCCGCTTCGCGAGCTTGTTGAACGGCAGGCAAGAGTAAGGCGATCAGGACGCCAATGATGGCGATAACGACGAGCAATTCCACCAGCGTAAACGCTGTACGGGTTCGAAAAGTCATGGCAATATCGGGGATGAGGATGGGATGTTGATGAGAATCGCAGGGCAGGGAGAGAGAAGTCAGGGCGGAACCTGCCGACCACGATAGTTACTTCGTAGGACATTTCGGACGAAATTGCAATCGAATTTTCTTTCACCTGCGACCGAGGGGGCGATGGACTTCGTAAATGGCCGAGAATCTCACGCAGATGACAGCATCAGCCGCTGTTAAAGCCGGCCAATCGTCCCTATAATGCGAGCTTTGCTGGATTGTTCCCACTCTATTCGGGGGTCGGGAGCGCCTTCGCTTTTTATCGGTGTAGGAGTGGGATCTGTGGCTTCTGGAAAGTATTTGTTCACGAGCGAATCGGTCAGCATGGGGCATCCCGATAAGATGTCTGACCAGATTTCTGACGGTATCCTCGACGCCCTGCTGGCCCAGGATCCGATGAGCCGCGTCGCTTGCGAGACGCTGGTCAACACGGGTTTGGTCGTCATGGCGGGCGAAATCACCACCAAGGCGGTAATCGACTATCAAGACATCGCTCGCTCGGTGGTTCGCGATATCGGTTACACCGACGACAAGATGGGCTTCAACGCCGACACTTGCGCCGTCATGGTGACGCTCGACAAGCAGAGCCCTGACATTGCTCAAGGCGTGAACGAAGACACCGACGCCGGCAAGCAGATTGGCGCCGGCGACCAAGGCTTGATGTTTGGTTATGCCTGTAACCACACGTCGGAGCTGATGCCGCTGCCGATCTCGTTGTCGCACAAGATCCTGAACCGCCTGACCGACTCACGCAAACAAGGCGAAGTCAACTGGCTGCGACCGGACAGCAAGAGCCAGGTGACGGTGCAGTTTGACGGCGACAAGCCGGTCCGCATCGACACCGTCGTCGTTTCGACTCAGCACAGCGAAGACGTCGCCAACGCCGAGATTCGCAACTACATCATCAACGAAGTCATCAAGCCGCTGTTGCCGGAAGAGCTGGTCGATGGCGACATCACCTATCACATCAACCCGACCGGCAACTTCGTCGTCGGTGGTCCGATGGGCGACTGCGGTTTGACCGGTCGCAAGATCATCGTCGATACCTATGGCGGCTGGGGCCGTCATGGCGGCGGCGCCTTCAGCGGCAAGGATCCGACGAAGGTCGATCGCAGCGCCGCTTACATGGGCCGTCACGTCGCCAAGAACATTGTCGCCGCCGGCCTGGCCGATCAGTGCGAAGTTCAATTGGCCTACGCCATTGGCGTGACCGAACCGGTCAGCGTTCATGTCGAAACCTTCGGCACCAACAAAATCGATGACGCTCGCATCGTCGAACTGATCCGCGAGCACTTCCCGCTTAGCCCGGGCGGCATCATCGATTACTTGGATCTGCGCCGCCCGATCTATCGCGCAACCGCCGCTGGCGGTCACTTTGGCCGCGAAGAATTCCCGTGGGAAAACACTAAGATGGCGGCCACGCTCGCCTCGGACGCCGGCGTCGCCGCGACCACCGGCTAATTCCGGCGGTAAACCGACTTGCACCCGTAAAACCTTCCTGCCACACTACCGCGGCAGGAAGGTTTTTTCATGCGCCTCACGGAATGGACTCGGAGTGATGACGAACCCGCCCAAAGAAAATGACGCCCGACTGCTGTTGCTGCCGACCGCCTGGATTGGCGCGATCGCCTTGGCGTTGGTGACGCTGCAGACGGTCTGGCTGCGGTTATCAGGCTGGACGTTGGTCGAGGTCTCCGGTTTCGCGATCTTCTTCGCCGCCGTTGCGCTGGCGGGCGTCTGTGCGGCGATTCGCGCTCTCTGGTTGTTCGGCGGACGTTGTCGTTCGTTGCCGCCGGTCGAGTACGCAATTGCGATTGCGCCGCTGATTTGCAGCGTCGTGTTGGCGGCGTCGCTTACCACCGGGCAGATGTCGGGCTTCGTCGTCTTTCTGCTGTGGTTTATCGTCGCCGCGGAAGAGGCGATCACACTTCTTTTTTTCGTCCCGCAAATTCTGCCAGTCGGCCAGCAGGAAGAAGAGCCGGTCAGTGCCCGTGATGAATTGCGACAGGCGCACGCCATCGCCTCCGAACCGCCGATGCGCCGCTTCGATGAGCCGAACGCTGCGGCTTCGCCGCTTAGCAGCACTCCGCCCCCCGCGATGGACGCCGAAGACAAGTTGTGGCGATTTGATGAGGCGGAAGTTCCGGCTCCGCACTTTGTCGCCGGCAATGTCTCGCAGCAATTGACGCGAGCCCGAGAAGCGACGACCGAGGTCGTCTACGGCTTTTTGCGGGCCGACTTTGCGGTAGGCGAGCGTCATCAGACGCTGCATGTCGCGTTTTGTCCCCCCTTAGCGTCGCCGCCCGAGATGGAACTCTGCCAGGTCGAAGGGCCGGAAGTGTCGGTCAAAACGTCGCTGGTCGAAGCGCATGGCGCCCGGGTCGAACTGCGCCGCAGCGGCAGTCTGGATGAAGCGTTCTCGGTGGTATTGGAGCTGCACGCGGCTTCAGAATTTGGCGAGTTTTAGCCGCCGCAGCCGAGGATGTTTTGCCGCCGCCGTCGTGATAGAATGAGCCTCAACTAGTCTCGTTCGTTCACCTCTGTGATTCTCGGAAATTCGCCATGCGACGTCGATACGTCTCTTTGGTCGTCCTGTTCTGCTTGTGTACTGTGCAAGGGGTCTCGCCATCTCCGTCGTTTGGCGAAGAGCCTGATCAGCAGCAGCTCTCGAAAGAGGAGCTAAAGAAGAAGCTCCGCAAAATTCAGATTGGCAAAGAGACGACCCATATCGAAGGGCCGCTCGACGCGGACGGGAACGTCGACTATCTGAAGGCGATGAACGCCCGGCTGAAAGAAGGGGTCGAGCCCGAGAATAACGCGGTGATCGAACTCTGGCTGGCGGCTGGGCCCGACTATTGGGCGGCGGAGAATATCGGCACGCGCGACTTTTTTGGCGAGATCGGACTGCGTCGGTTTCCGAGCTACGATCCGTTTCTAGTCGACTGGCAAGATTTTGCCCTCCCTCCGCCGACCGAGAAAGCGGATGACGAGGATGTCGACTACGAGCTGGAAAACAAGCAATACTACGAACTGGAAAACCGCCTGTTGGAAGCGACCGCTCGTCCTTGGACCGACGAAGAATTTCCGCAAATGGCGAAGTGGCTAAAGCGGAATGAGAAGCCGTTGCAGCATATCGAGAAAGCGGTCGAGCGTGATCACTTCTACGAACCAGTCTGCTGGAGTCTCGGCTCGCTGGAGTACGAAATGTACGAAGTGGCGGAGCCGACGGTTGAAATCGCGGTGAACGCCGCCGACTTGTTGGCTGCCCGGGCGATGCATCGGCTTGGCGCTGGCGATCTGTCAGGCGCCGCGGAAGATGCGGTTCGTCTGCACCGCTTGGCGGGACTCGTTTGCACTTCGCCGACCGTCTATGCCTGGCAGTGCGGCGGCGATATTCGCTACACGGCGTGCGGCGTCAGCCGGACGCTTGCAGATCATCCAGAAGCGACCTCGGATTTTCTACTGGCTCACCAGGCGAAGATCGACGAGGTTCCTCAAGACAAGTTTCTGTTGGAGCGATACGGTTACTTCGAACGTCTCTTGTGTCTGGCCAAAATCGAGCTGACGATTCGCATGGCGTTGCATGAGGCGTTTGACAAGACGCGCGATCGGGATCGCGATTTCGCCAAGGTGCTCGACGCGGCGTTTGGCAATCACCTGATGGACTGGAACGAGCCGCTGCGGATCGGCAACGAATTCTACGACAAGACCGACGCGGCGATGCGGAAGCCGACCGTCAAAGCGAGTCATGAGGCGCTCTCCAAGGTGAGCGACCAGTACTGGGAGTTCGTCTCTGAGGACGAAGAGGAGCAGCCGAACCTGTTGCTCCGGATTTTTCAGCAAAAGTCGATTGGTAAGGCGCTGGGGCGCGACGTGGCGAAGTCGCTGCTCGATCGCTACTTCTATCCGGCTGATGACTACTACGACTGCTATCGGCGCGATCGCAAACTGCTCGACATGACGAAGATCGCCTTGGCGGTCGCCGCCTATCAGCGTGACCACGGAAATTTTCCCATGTCGGCCGCAACGCTGACGCCAAAGTATCTGCCGCAGATGCTGATCGACGACGATAATGGGCGTCCTTATCAGATTCGGCTGAGCGTCTATTCGCTGGGAATCGATGGCCAGGATGACGAGGTGAGCCAGGGATATGACGACATGGATGTTCGTCTGCGCGAGCTGCCGGCCAAGTAAATCAAGATTTCCTGGCCGCTTCATCGATTGTTCTTCGTCGCGCGGTTGTTCGATTGCGTAAACCACGAATAATAGAGGTCTTGTGGGAGAGGAGTCGCTTCAGGTCCGTGCCGCCGCGACTTGCCTGCGTGACGATCGCCACGAACGGCTTGATCTTCGCTGGTTTTTCTCTCTCGGGTCTGGCGCTTTGGCGTCGGTGCAGGGACGGCGTTAGTAACAGCGCAAGCTGAAAAAATACAGGAAAAGGACTGACGAAATGTCGATCGATCCGCAACTCTCCGCAAAACTGTCTGACGCCGGCGAAACGCAACTGCTTGAGTACCTGCAATCGGCCGATTCAAACGTCGTGGCCCATTTGTCGAAACAGCTGGAAGCGGTCGATCTGCAAGAGATCGCCGCGACGCTCGAAAAAAAGAAAGAAGCGACGAGCGTCCCGGCGCAGATGGACTCTCCCCCGGCGATTCGCCTGGATGACGCCGTCCCGCGGATTGGCGAAGCGGAGGCGATCGCCGCAGGCGAAAAACTACTGTCGGCCGGCAAGGTCGGCGCGTTGTTGGTCGCTGGTGGTCAGGGGACGCGGCTTGGTTTTGATCACCCCAAGGGGATGTTCCCGATTGGCCCGGTCACCGATCGGACGCTGTTCCAGATCTTCATCGAAAAGCTGCTCGCCCGCGGCAATCGTTACGGCAAGCCGATTCCGCTTTACCTGATGACCAGCCCGGCCACGCATGACGAAACGGTCGACTTCTTCGCGGCCAATGACAACTTCGGTCTTCCCGAGTCGCAACTGCACATCTTTTGCCAGGGAACGATGCCGGCGGTCGACGCCGAAACCGGCAAGCTGCTTTTGGCCGATCCCGAGCATCTCGCCCTCAGCCCCGATGGGCACGGCGGCACGCTCGCCGCTTTGGTCAAAAATGGCTGTCTGGCCGACATGCAAAAACGTGGGCTAGAAGAGATCTACTACTTCCAGGTCGACAACCCGCTGGCTGACGTTTGCGAGCCGCTCTTTTTGGGTTACCACCTGCTTAGCGGTAGCGAGATGTCGACCCAGGTGGTCGCCAAGCGGCGTCCCGAAGAAAAAGTAGGCGTCCTGGTCGAAGTCGACGGCCGATTGCGATTGGTCGAGTACAGCGAGCTTTCCGAAGAACTGGCGGCCGAACGCGACGCCAGCGGCTCGCTGAAGTATTGGGCCGGTAATATCGCGATTCATGGAATCAATGTCGCGTTTCTCGCCCGCATGGCGGCCGACGCCGAAAGTCTGCCGTGGCACTTGGCGAGTAAGAAAGTTCCGTACTGCACTTTTGCCGGAGAGCAAGTGGCGCCCGAATCGCCCAACGGCATTAAGTTCGAGCGATTCATCTTCGACTTGCTCCCGCACGCCAAAAATGCGATCGTCGTGGAGATCTCGCCGGCGACGACGTTCGCACCGGTCAAGAACGCCGATGGCGCTCCGAGCGATACGCCCAGCGCCGCTCGCGCCGCTTTGACGGCGATTTACGCCGAGTGGCTGACCGCAGCCGGCGTCAGCGTCGAGTCGGGCATACCGATTGAAATCAGCCCGCTCTACGCGATCGATGCGGAAGAACTAAAATCGAAGGCGGAAGGATTGTCCCCAGTCGTCGAACCGACGGTCCTGGGGGACCTGTCAGAATAGGATAAGCAGCCGATGCTACATGCGGTGATTATGGCCGGCGGAGCCGGAACCCGTTTTTGGCCCGCCAGTCGCGCCGGCCGGCCGAAGCAATTGTTGGATCTGACCGGCGACGGCACCATGATCCAGGCGACCGCAGCCAGGTTGAGCGACTTGGTCGATCCGTCGCGGATTTTGGTGGTGACCAGTCAGCGACTGGTCGAGCCGATCCAGCAGCAGTTTCCGCAGTTGCCGGCCGCTGCGATTGTGGGCGAACCGTGCAAACGCGACACCGCGCCTTGTATCGGACTGGCGGCGCTGCTCGTGTCGCGCGACGATCCCGAGGCGATCATGGTGGTGATGCCGTCCGATCATGTGATCTCGCCCGAGGCGTCGTTTCAATCGGCGGTTCGCTACGGCGCAGGTTTGGTCGCCGAGTCCGAAAATCGGATCGTCACCTTTGGCATTCAGCCGAAGTACGCCGCCGAGACGTTCGGTTACATCGAGCGGGGCGAGTCGCTGACCAGTGACAGTTCGGCCCCGCCGACGTTTCAGGTCGCTCGGTTCCGGGAAAAGCCGAAAGGAGACGTTGCACGCGAGTACTTCGAGTCGGGCAACTTCTATTGGAATAGCGGCATCTTTATCTGGAAGGCGAAGACGATTCTGGAAGCGCTAAAGCGCCACGAGCCGGAGATGTTTGCACACTTGGAAGCGATTAACGCCGACTGGGGAACTCCGCAGCAAGCTGAGACGTTCCAGCGGGAGTTCGCCGCGATTCAAGGGAAGTCGATCGACTACGCCGTGATGGAGCATCATCAGGATGTCGCTGTGATCGAAGCGCCGTTCTTGTGGGATGACGTCGGCAACTGGCAAAGCCTGGAGCGTTTGAACGACGCCGATTCAGACGGCAACACAGTCCTCGCCAATCATCTCGGCATCGACACGAAAGACTGCATCATTAAGGCGGACGGCGATCATCTAATCGTGACGCTCGGTATGAGCGGTACGATCGTGGTGCATACCGAAGATGCGACGCTCGTCGCCGATAAACAGCGCGAAGAAGATATTCGCGAAGTGGTGAAAAAGCTGCAGGCCAACGGCTGGGACGCTCATCTATGAGCGACGCCGCGATTCCCGAGATCCCGCCGGTTGGCCGCATCGCCGGCGTCGACTTCGGTACGGTTCGCATCGGCATCGCGATCACCGATCCCGAGCGGATCTTGGCCAGCCCGCTTGATAACTACAATCGCCGCACGCAGAAGCTCGATCGCCAGTACTTCGAGCAATTGGCCCGCGAAGAGCGGATCGTGTTGTTTGTCGTCGGCGTGCCGGTCCATATGAGCGGCGCCGAAAGCGGCAAGTCGGGCGAGGCTCGCAAGTTCGGCAAGTGGCTTGGCGACATCACTGGCATCCCGATCATCTACTACGACGAACGTTTCACCAGCAGCATTGCCAAAGAAATGCTGGGCGGCTTGGGGCTGACTAAGCAAAAGAAGAAAGCGAAGATCGACAAGCTGGCGGCGCAAATCTTGTTGACCGCCTATCTGGAAAACCCGACCCGGGCCGAAGCGGGGCTGGAATCGCTGGACGACTAGCACGTTAGTATCCAGCGTAGGGTCCGCTGTGCGGACCAGCACGATCCAAGCGAAGCGATGGTTGTGCTCCGTTCCTGCAGTTTGTCAAACTGCCTCTTGAAGTTGTGTGGCGGGGCGGTGGTCCGCACAGCGGACCCTACGAAGATTAAGATTGCTCGACTTCATAGTCTTTCCCGCTCTTGGCGGCGATGATCACCAGCAACACGCCAACCCCCATTAGTCCTGCGGCGACGTAGGCTGGCAGCGTCATCGAGATCTTCAGCAGCGGAATTCCCAGCCCTGACCCGACGATGCGGGCCATCGAGTTGACGCTTTGCGCCAGTCCCAGGATGCCCCCTTGTTTCTCGGGATCGGTTCGCCGCGATAGCAGCGAGTTGAGTGACGGCGTTACGAACGCGAAGCCGCTGACGATGATCGCCAACGCCCCGAAAAG
This sequence comes from Blastopirellula retiformator, assembly GCF_007859755.1. NCBI lineage: Bacteria > Pseudomonadati > Planctomycetota > Planctomycetia > Pirellulales > Pirellulaceae > Blastopirellula > Blastopirellula retiformator. Next base: position 1,136,480 of record NZ_SJPF01000001.1, read on the forward strand.
TAGCCCGAGCGAGCCGGAGCGAACCGCTCCGGCGATCATCAGAAAGCCGGCGATCTGGGCAACGCCGCCGCCAGCGGCTAGCGCGCCTTCCGAGATTCGCCCGGCGAGTCTACGGACAATTCCACCCTGGACGATCGCCAGCGTGAAGCCGATGAAGGCAAACGTCAAACAGACCTGGCCAAACGTGAAATGAAACGGGCTGTTTTCCAAGTGACTGCCTGAGATCATCAGGCCGAGCGTCGTTTCAAAATTGGCGAACGAGAAGACGCAGACGAAAAAAGCGATCAGCAATCCGCCAATCGACTTGGTGGTCAGGGCCGAGCCAAGCGAACCGAGCGAAAAACCGCGGTGCGAATTCTCGCGGCCGGCGCTGGCGTTTTTCGGCAACGACTCGGGCAGCTTGAACCAGGCGAGCGCCAAAGCGCCGGCCGATAGAATCGCGGCGACATAACCGGGCCACGGACCAGGATCGCCTTCGCCGGTAGGAACCGCCAGAAAGCCGACCAAAGGACCAAAGGTAAAGCCAAGGCCAAACGCCATGCCGATCAGCGCCATGCCCTTGGGGCGATTCTCTAGGCTGGTCGTATCGGCGATGTAGGCCTGGGCGGTCGAGATCGTCGCCCCGGCGATGCCAGCGCCAATCCGCGAGAGAAACAGCAGCCAGACGCACTTCTCAACCGTCGCGATGCCGAAAATCGTGTAAAAGATCACGCTCCCCAGCAGCCCGATCATGATCACTGGTCGGCGGCCAATTCGGTCGGACAAGCGTCCCCAGAACGGCGCAAACAGGAACTGCATCGCCGAAAAGCTGGCCATCAACAGGCCGAGCGTGATTCCATGCTCGTCAACGCCAAACTGGTCGGCGTAAATCGGCAGCAGCGGCAAGACGATGCCGAAACCGAGCAGATCGATAAAGACCGTCAAAAAGACGACCGCTAACGAGCCGCGGCTGGTGTTTTCGACTTTATCGGCAGGTGCAGAGCTCATGCGGTGCGTGGGCGTTAGAGGGAGGTCAGGGAGAGTAGGGTGGAAAACGGCCTATTGTAGCACTAGTTCCCCGTTTGGGGTCAGCGGCGGTTGGCAGGCGCCGCAGGGCCGACTTTTCGCCGGTCGCCGCACCTTCTATGATGCAGGCATGACTACTTATAACTGCGCCGAGCGAGATGAGCTGCGGCGTCTTACCGCATCAGAACTCGCCGCCCACCAGTTAGCGAAATTCAATGCGCTGGTTGAGGAAATTCTGCCTCACAATGCGTTTTACGCCGACAAGCTGGGGTCGCTGCAGCGGCCGCTGAAGTCGCTCGACGAACTCGCGGTATTGCCGTTTACCTTTAAGGACGAACTGGTTGGCAAGGTGGAAGGGGGCGATCTGGCCGCCAATCGGACCTATCCACTGGAACGCTACGTCCGTTTTCACCGCACCAGCGGCACCCGCGGACGCCCGATGGTGGTGCTCGACACGGCCAGCGACTGGCAATGGTGGCTGGATGGGTGGCAATTTGTGCTCGACGCGGCCGAGATTGGCCCGGAAGATCGCTGCTTTCTGGCTTTCAGCTTTGGACCGTTTGTGGGGTTCTGGAGCGCCTTTGACGCCGTCGCGGCGCGCGGCTGTCTGGCGATTCCCAGCGGCGGGCTCAGTACGGCCGCTCGGTTGGAGCTTATCCGGCAAAACGGGGCGACCGCTTTGTTTTGTACGCCAACATACGCTTTGCATCTGGCCGAGGTCGCCAATCAGCAAAAGCTGGACATCGCCGACTCAAATGTCCACCGGATAATTTTGGCCGGCGAGCCTGGCGGTTCGATCCCCAATGTTCGCCAGAAGATTGAATCGGCTTGGAACGCCAAAGTGATCGATCACACTGGCGCCACCGAGATCGGCCCGTGGGGTTTCTCCGATGACAAGCAGCGCGGCGTTTACGTCAACGAAGCGTTCTTCCTGCCGGAGTTCATCTCGGTTGAAACTGGCAAGCCAGCCGGCGAGCAAGAGCTTTCCGAGCTGGTGATCACCACGCTCGGCCGTTCCGGCGCCCCGGTCATTCGCTATCGGACAGGCGACCTGGTTCGCCCCAGTTGGAATCACAACGGGCCCTGCAATTTTGTGCTGCTGGAAGGTGGCGTCCTGGGCCGGGCCGACGACATGCTGATCATTCGCGGCGTGAACGTCTTCCCGTCGTCAGTCGAGCAAATCGTCCGCGGCTTTCCCGAAGTGGTCGAATTTCGCATGACCGCATTCAAGCAAGGGCAGATGGATCAGCTGTCGGTCGAGGTCGAGGATCGTTTAGATCGGCCTGAGCGCGTGGCGAAGGAGTTGCAGATCCGGTTGGGTCTGCGGATAGAGGTTACTTCGGTCGAGATTGGCTCGCTTCCTCGGTTCGAGGGAAAAGGGCGTCGCTTTGTGGATCAACGAAATGCTTCCTGAATTCGTCTCACGCAGTCGTGAGCAGTTTCCCGCCCTCAGGCGGCAATTGAATGGCCAACCGATCGTCTATTTCGATGGCCCGGCCGGTACGCAGGTTCCGCAAAGCGTTGGCGACGCGGTAAGCGACTACTTATTGCGTCACAACGCCAATACGCACGGTGCGTTTGCGACCAGTCGCGAGACCGACGCCCTGATGGATGACGCGCATGCCGCCGTCGCTGATCTGTTAGGCGCCAACTACTCGGACCTGATCGCCTTTGGCGCCAACATGACCAGTTTGACGTTTGCGTTGTCGCGGGCCTTGGCCCGCACCTGGCAGCCAGGCGACGAAGTGATCGTCTCGCGCCTGGATCATGACGCCAATTTCAGCCCGTGGGTGTTGGCCGCGCAGGATGCTGGCGCCTTGGTCAAAGAGATCGATATCAACTTTGACGACTGCACGCTCGACATCGATGACTTCCGCAGCAAGCTTTCGAGCAAGACCAAGCTGGTCGCCGTTGGCTGCGCGTCAAACGCCGTCGGTTCGATCAATCCGGTGGCCGAGATTACTCGGCTTGCTCATGAGGTCGGCGCGCTCGTCTTTCTCGATGCGGTGCACTACGGGCCGCATGCGCTCATCGACGTAACCGATTGGGACTGCGACTTTCTCGCATGCTCGGCCTACAAGTTTTTTGGCCCACACGTCGGCATCTTGTACGGCAAACGCATGCTGATGGAGACGCTGCGGCCCTACAAATTGCGTCCGGCGCCAGAAAACCTGCCTGGCCGCTGGATGACCGGCACGCAAAACTTTGAAGGGATCGCCGGCGTCGTCGCTGCGATTGAGTACCTCTCGCAAATCGCTGGCGGCGGAGGTTCACGCCGCGATCAGCTGAAGGCGGGCTTCGCCAAGATCGTCGCGTATGAGCGATCGCTGAGCGCTCACATGTTGGACGGACTCGCTCATAACAGCGATGTGAAGGTCTACGGCATCACCGATTCGCACCGAGTTGGCGAGCGACTACCGACCTTTTCGATTCGCCACAAGGCGATGCTGCCCAAGCAATTGGCCCATTACCTGGGCGAGCGGGGCGTCTTTGCCTGGCATGGTAACTACTATGCGCTGCCGCTGACCGAAGTGCTGGGCTTGGAACCGGAAGGCGCCGTTCGCCTGGGGATGGTGCACTACAACACGCCGGAAGAAGTGGATCGCGTCTTGGCGCTGCTGCGGGAGATTGGTTAAGCGATGTCTGCATTTCCCCAAGAGCTGAAACTACTCGACGATGGGCGACTTTGGATTCATTGGTCGGACGATGTGCAACTGGTCTATCCAGTCCGCATGCTGCGCGAGCGCAGTCCCGATGCGCTGACCATGGAAAAAGCTCGGCTAGAAGCGGCCAAGCCATCGACCGACCTGCCGATCCTCCGCCCTGAAGAAATCGCCCCGCTGAAGATTACCGGGATGAACCCCATCGGCCGCTACGCCTATCAAATCCAATTCAGCGACGGGCACTACTCCGGCATTTACACCTACGAGTATCTCTACTCACTCGGCACGCCCGCCGACTAGAAACGCCTAGCTGCCTGTTGAAAAATGCCCTCGTGGCATTTTCCAACCTCGCCAGGCTCAGAGCATAGCTCTTCGCGGCTCGCAAAATAACGACATACGTCGCTATTTTGGGATCGCATCCCTGCGATCCAGCAGCCCGTTGAGAAAATCAACGGACTGCTAGCAATATGGCGCCATGTTCTTGCGGCGTCTTCGCTGGATGAGCATGTCTTCGTGCTGGTCTGATCCTCACTAAAACATCATCAGCTCACGCCATTCCAGCGCCGCCAAATCAGGCCGTCGCATCAGTTGCAGAAAGACCAGCACGCTGATCGAGAACGCGATCGTCAGCAGGATGCCGCCGTAGGGACTGGGCGTCGTCGTCTCGCGCCGCAGTGCGCCGCCTAGGGCCAGCTCCAATCGTCGCCATGACAAGAAGTCTTGCCGACTGCCGACCGAGTTGATCTGCACGTTCCGCATCGCCGACGATTCTTCCAGCACCAAGTGAATGCCGAGGGTTGGAAATAGGATCGCATCGCCCGACCAGCGGGCTTCCGCATCCAATTCATTCGCCACGCGGCGGAGCACCGGTTTCAGCTGATCGATCGACGAGTTGAAGACGACCAACCGCGGCTTTTCCATCAGCACCCAGAAGGTAACCGCCAGAAAGTAGAGCGACAGCATCAGCAACCAGATGTAAGGCCCAAACAGGGCGGCTGCATTGTCAGGCAGGAAGAGTTTCATCGGCCCGGCGATCATCAAACCAACCACCGCCACGCCCAAGGCGTACGAATCTCGCCCCCCGGTGGTCAAAAAAGGACGCCGCGATAGGTTGATCGCCCCCAACAAAAACATGTAGGCGGCCAGCGGGCACAACGCGATGCATAAGTGAAGTGGATTCATTCCGCACTTTTCAGCCGAGGTTTCGGCGGAAGCCAACTCGGCCGCCGGGGGAAGCAAGCAAAAACTCGATTCTAAGCCCGATCGTCCGATTTGGCCACGACTTAGGCCGCGGAAGCAGTCCGATTATTCCGGCCATAGCGGTTACCGCCAGCGGTCGAACCTCTTTTCGGAACGGTAGTTGCGTCCGAAGCCCTTCCAATTTAAAATGCGAAATTCTCAAATAGGGCGGAGCTTGCTCTTCCTACCCAAGAGAAGACCGCGAACCGCCCCTGGGCGAAAGCGGTCTAAGAGATGCCTTAGCCGGAGTGGCGGAATTGGCAGACGCGCTGGATTCAAAATCCAGTTCTCGCAAGGGAGTGTGGGTTCGATTCCCACCTCCGGCACTAAGAATGAAAAAGGCCCGATGCATTTCGCATCGGGCCTTTTCTTGTTTGTCGATCTCGGCCAGTTACTCGCCGGCGGTTTGGAAGAACGCGGTCATTTGCTTCACCGAGCGGTAGCCGGTGTAGCGGGCCGTTTCTTCGCCTGACGGATCAAGCAGGATACCGGTCGGATAGCCTGTGACTTTCAGCTTGTCGGCTAGGTCCCGGTGTTTGTCGCCGTCGACTTTAACGCAGACGACTCCCTCGGCCTCGACCGCGTTGACCACGTCTTGGGCGGTAAAGACGTAGGCGTCCATCTGCTTGCAGGGTAAGCACCAAGTGGTCTCAAACTTTACGAAACAAGGCTTGCCGGCATCAGCGGCCTTTTTGATGGCGACTTCGCAGTCGGTTTCAAACGGCACCGGCTCTTTGGCTTGTTTGGCCATGCGATCGACGCGCATGAAGTCGCGATTCTCGATATCTTCTTGGCGAGTGATGCCGGGGTCGTGCGGCAGGATCTCGCCGGAGGAGCCATCGGTGCCGTTCATCCAAATGTGCCAGGCTTTTTCTCCACCCCAAGTGAACTCGCTCATCCGTCGCCAGATTGGCGGTTCGGCTTTCGCATCGTCCGAAACCAGGCAAATCGCCCACGAATCGTACTTGGCGATGATGCCGTCGTTGTTGGCGTCAGCGACCACCACCTGGTACTTCTGGTCATCAATCTTGATCTCGCCTTGCAGAAAGCCGGTGCGGGTAAAGCGGATCGCATCGGGGGTTTCCGCTTCGTCAGCGACAACGACCCAGAGCGAAACAGGATAGTCGACGAGCCCGTCCTCGCCCGCCGTATGACGAACGGGCAGCGTGACCTCGGTAAACGATGACCAGATCTTGCCGCGGAGGATGTTGGGCGTCGTGGTTGCTGGAGCCTTGTCGTTGAGCTTGCCGTCTTGATTGAGGTCGACTAGCAGCGTGTCATACGGCTTGCCCGCTTCACTGCGAGAAATGCAGATCAAGAGGCCCTCGCCACGCATTTCTTGCGGCCCGAGCTCAATGCGGCCGACCAGGTGATCGACGCCAGGCAGGCCTTCCTGATCGCCAGGGGTAAGCGCAACGGCGGCTCCTTTCGGAGTAAATCGAGGCGCTAGTGCTGACTTTGGCACGCCGGCAGAGAGCTGTAGAGGAAATTGTTCACGCCCGGCGATGGCAGCATCTTTCTGGTCGCTGGCAGGGGGCGTTTCCGCCTGGGCAAAGCAAAGTCCAGTAGAAGTGAGAGCGACGGCAAGCAGCGCGCGCGCAGAGGATGGGACGATCGGCATGTTTGGCCTTTCAAAACCTACACTTGAAATTGGGAAAGCGAAGGCAAAGTGCAAACCCAAACCGTCGTCCCTGGGCGCCATCGACCAATCACGGAAACCGCAACCTGCCGAAATCGCGCAGCAGTTTAGGCCGCACTTCACAAGAGACCTTAACGTGGCAATCGCTGTGCCAAGCGGATCGGCTTTGGATGAAGTCGTCAGTTTTCCGCAAGGAAAGACCAATCTTCATTCCATGACTCGCAGATAGCGGTCTAGGGCGCCCATTGGCTGTGCAGAAGGTCATGCGTGAGTGATGAAAAAAGACGCAAGTATCCATGCAGGAAATAGGGCGAGAGTTTGTTTGGTGATTTTTGTTTAGTTTTCGATCTGCTTGGGGCATCTCTAACGCCACTTATTGGCGAGCCACGTATCGAGCTTTTCTTTTGCTCTCGCATCGGTTGGGACGATTTAAAAAGACTGTGATGATAGGGGCTTAGGGTGAGTTGGCGAGACCTCGGGGCCCACTCAAAGGGCAGGGCTGGCATGGTGTAATTCGATCTTGTCGGTCGACAGGCTATAATTCAGACATGAATCCAGCGACTGAAATCTATGACGATTCCATTCTTGCGAACCTTGATGGTGTGATCTCTCGATCAGCCGCCGAGGATATTCTTGCTCTAGGATTTTCTGCAGAGCAGAAAGAGCGGATGAGCCTGCTGGCCGCAAAGGCACGCTCGGGAGAATTGACGCAGCAAGAACGCGACGAAGCTGAGAGCTATGAACGAATCAGCAGCTTACTCGGAATCCTCCAGTCGCGAGCTCGGATTGCGATGACGCGGACTAGTTCATGACGATATCCGTTGCGCTGCGTCGCGCCATCTGGCAACGAGCGGAGAATCGTTGCGAGTATTGCCAGATGCCGCAAGACTTCGATCCCGTGACGTTCGAGATTGACCACGTCATTCCGGAGAAAATGAATGGCGCGACGGAACTGCAGAACCTTTGTTTAGCGTGCTTCAAATGCAACAATCACAAAGGCCCTAATATTGCTGCGATCGATCCTAAGACAAGTGAAAAGGCGTTTCTGTTTGACCCCCGCAGTCATAACTGGTTTGAACACTTTCGGTGGGATGGGCCGATTCTAAGAAGCGAAACTCCTGAGGGCCGGGCTACTATTGAGCTTCTTCAGGTCAACGTCGGACATCGCGTCGCTCATCGGCGGCAACTCATCGTCGAAGGGGTTTTCCCGCCAGGGAATCGTGCCTAGCTAGTTTTGTTTCGCGCTTCTAGCTTTGCGTCTTTTCTAAATACCACCCAATGGAGTACACCATGAAAACTCGCCCCCTAGGAAAATCTGGCATCGAAGCTTCCGTCGTCGCGTTTGGCGCTTGGGCGATTGGGGGTTGGACTTGGGGTGGGGCGGACGAGAAAGAGTCGATCGCCGCGATTCATGCGTTTCTCGATGCTGGCGGCAACTTGATTGATACGGCGCCCGTCTACGGATTTGGGGCGAGTGAGGAAGTGGTCGGCAAGGCGATCGCCGATCGACGCGATAAAGTGGTGTTGGCGACCAAGTGCTCGATGCGGTGGGATCTGAGCGACGAGCAGCGCAAACGGGCCAAGAAGCGATTTTCGACGACGCGGGAGAACGTCGACTGGACCGGTGAGAAGAGCGAGGAGAGTTTCGACGTCTATATCTACAACGGTCGCGACGGGATTCGCGAAGAAGTCGAACGAAGCCTGAAACGCCTGCAGACCGACGTGATCGATCTCTATCAAACGCATTGGCAGCTGGACGCGACGCCAATTGAAGAGCGGATGGGTGCGCTTCAGGAGCTGAAACAGGAGGGAAAGATCCGCGCTATCGGCGTCTCGAACGCTTCGCCCGAGCAAATGGAGGAGTATCGCAAATTTGGCCAGCTCGACTCCGATCAGGAGAAGTACTCGATGCTCGACCGTGGGATGGAGTTGGCCAATTTGGAGAAGTGTGCCAGCGACGACATCGCGTTTCTCGCCTATAGCCCGCTAGCCCAAGGTTTGTTGACCGGCAAGATCACGCCCGAGCGTGAGTATGGGGAAGGGGATCAACGACGGTACAAAGATCGTTTCAAACCCGACAACGTGCGTCAGGTGCTGGCAATGCTCGAGCCGATGCAGGCAATCGCCGAGCGGCATCAGATCAGCTTGGCGCAATTGACGATGGCCTGGACGCTCTCTCAGCCTGGCTGTTCGCATGTGCTATGCGGCGCTCGGACGCCGCAGCAAGCGATTGATAACGCCGGCGCCGGCGATGTGCAGTTGACCGCGGATGAACTGGCCGTAATCACGGCGGCGGTCCATCGCTACGAGGGAGTTTAGTAGGAGTTCTTCAGAACTTGTTGCGGTCTGCTGAATGAATCGATTTCGAGTCGACTCGTCCCAATAGCGAAGTTGTTGCGCAAATCGGCGAGTCTGCTGCGCGTCAGAGATAGTATTGGGCATGATTTCCCGTAAAACGGAGCCTGCGGTTCAACTTCATCATTCGTTAACTTGATCCGTCAAAGCTCGATTTACTAGACTTCGAGTGTCAACAGCGGGTCAACTAAGTTGATTCAATATCTACTTCCCGCCCGCTCAATCTCGCCCACCGCTGCCGGAGATCTGCCCGATGTGCGCCCAAAAGATTCATGTCCCTGGTCGAACCTGGAACCGTCGTCAGGTCTTGGCGATGGGAGGCTCGCTGCTCGCGGCCTGGCCGACCTTGGGGGGCGTCGCTTCGGCCGCTTTTCGTCGCAACGTCGGCTTGGGCGACTATCCGTTTTCGCTCGGCGTCGCCTCAGGCGATCCAAGCTCGGACGGTTTCGTTTTGTGGACGCGTCTGGCGCCCAAGCCGCTAGAGCATGACGGCGGCATGCCGAACGAGAACGTCGAAGTTCGCTGGACTGTCTGCCATGACGAAGCGATGACCAAGGTCGCCGCGCAAGGGACCGCGATCGCGACGCCCGACATGGGGCACTCGGTCCATGTCGAAGTGCCGGGGCTCGACCCGAACCGTTGGTACTTTTATCAGTTCGCCGCAGCCGGCGAGATCAGTCCGAAGGGACGCGCTCGGACCGCTCCGAACGCCAATGACATGCTGTCGCAACTCAAGTTCGCGTTCGCCTCGTGTCAGCACTTCGAATCGGGGCACTATACCGCGTACCAGCACATGACGCGGGAAGGATTCGACGTCGTCGCACACTTGGGCGACTACATCTACGAGCGGGAAGGGAAAGGTGGCAAGACGCGGATGCACGCCGGGCCGTACATTGACAGCCTGGGCGACTACCGCGTCCGTCACGCCCAGTACAAGACCGACCCACATCTGCAGGCGGCGCATGCGATGTGCCCTTGGCTGGTGACCTGGGACGATCACGAATTTGACAACAACTACGCCAACGAGATTCCGCAACATCCCAACGCCAAGCGGAACCAAAACGGCGAATACATGAAGCGACGTGCTCGCGCCTACAAAGCGTATTACGAGAACATGCCGCTCCGCATGGCGCAATTGCCGACTGGTCCTGACATGCAGCTTTATCGCAGCGTCAAGTTCGGTCGTCTGGTCGACTTCGACGTGCTCGATACGCGGCAGTATCGGACCGATCAGCCGTGCGGCGATGGTCGCAAAGAGCCGAATGACGAAGTCTACCTGCCGGAAGCGACGATCCTAGGCGATCAGCAGGAAAACTGGTTGACCAAACAGTTCGAGACTTCGGACAGCGTTTGGAACGTGCTGGCGCAGCAAGTGATGATGGGCCGCGTCGATCGCGACCCGAGCAAAAAGGTCGGCTATTCGATGGATCAATGGCCCGGCTACGAAGTGAACCGTCTGCGGATGCTGAAGTTCTTCGAACAACACCCCGACAAGAACCCGGTCGTCTTGACCGGCGACATCCACTGCAATTGGGCGAACGACTTGCAGGTCAATTGCGAAGACGCCGATTCGGCGGCTGTGGCGGTCGAATTTGTCGGCACGTCGATCAGCTCGGGCGGCAATGGCGCCGAACAGCGCGATGATACCGCGATGGTATTGGCGCAAAATCCGTTCGTCAAATTCAATAACTACGAACGGGGCTACGTCGCTTGCGAAGTCACGCCGCAAACCTGGACGACCCACTATCGCACGGTGCCGTTCGTCACCAAGCCAGATGCACCGCTCAACACGCGAGCCAGCTTCGTTGTCGAAGCAGGTAAGTCGGGTCTGAATCCGGCGTAACGCGATCGCGAACAAAGAACCACGGTGGACTTGCGCCTCGGTCGAAAGACCGGGGCGTTTTCTGTTGGGAGTGACGACCTATCGTAACCCGAGGCGCGAGCCGAGGGAGTGCGATCATCGCTGTGATCAGAGCTTATTTCTTGTTCGAGGCTCAAAGCTGGTAGAAGCCTTATTGTCGCTGGCGAACGCTTTCCCTCGGCTTGCGCCTCGGATTCGTGATTCCGTTTACTCGGGGTCGTTTACCTGCTTGGTCTCTTGCGGGCGTAGCCATCCTTTGCGACCAAAGAAGATCAACATGCCAACGGCTAATACGGTCGCCAGCGACCAGAACATTGGGTAGCCAAACGTCCAGTGCAGTTCTGGCATGTCGACGAAGTTCATCCCGTAGACGCCTGCCAAAAAGGACATCGGAATGAAGATGGTCGAGACGATTGTCAGTACCCGCATTATCTCGTTGGTGCGATTGGCCATCGCCGAGAGGTAGGTGTTGATCATGCCGCTGACCATGTCACGGTACATTTCGATCACTTCGGTCGTCTGCACGCAGTGATCGTAAGTGTCGCGCAAGTGCAGGCGAACTTCTTCTCCGACAAGCGTATTCGGTTCCCAGACCATCGAGTGCAGCGCCTCGCGCTGTGGCCAGAGTGCCCGGCGGAGGTTGATCAGGCGGTTCTTCATGTGATGGATTTTTTGCAGAATCGCGGTTGTTGGAGCGACGACCGCCTCTTCTTCCAGGTCTTCCATACGCTCGCCAATCACTTCGAGCGCCGGGTAATAATGGTCAATGATCGAGTCGGCGATCGAGTAGGCCAGGTAGTCGGCTCGCTTTTCTCTAAAGCGGCGGTGTCCGGCGGTGATTCGTTTGCGGATCGGGTCGAACACGTCTCCGTATTTCTCCTGGAAGGTCAGCACATAGTCTTCGCCCAGGACGATTCCGACCTGCTCGATCGTAATCTTGGCGTCTTCCTCCACTTTGACCATCCGCAAGACGATCAACAGATTGTCATCGTGCAGTTCCACCTTCGACCGCTGCGGTACGTTGACGACATCTTCCAGCAACAGCGGGTGCAGTCCGTAGGTCTCGGCCAGTTCGACCAGCAGTCGGCGATCGCCGAAGCCTTGAATATCGACCCACGAGACCCCTGATTCGGGCGCCGCTTCCAATTCCTCCAGATCGGTGATCGGTCGGTCCGACTTCAGGCCATCGATCGAATAGAGGATCTGGCGGAATCTGGGCGTCGGGGCGTCCTCGGGAATGACCAAGGTTCCGGGAGCGGCGCCGACTTGGGGATGACGTTTGTGGAACATAGGATGGCTGGAAAGTTCCCCGGTGCAGAAAGAGACGCCGCATTGGCAGGATATGGTCAATTGCTAAGATAAACGGCCGATCGTTACACGGGGCGCGATAAATTTCTAGTCGAATATTCAACCCAGCGGCCCAAATCGTCGATTTCTCGTCCTTCAATGGCGGCATCCCTAGGCAACTGTACCCCAACCTCGGTGATTAGCAGACTATGTCGATGGATATCGTAATCCTCTCCCGGAAAGCCTCTCTGTATTCGACCCGTCGCCTGCGCGAAGCGGCCGTAGAGCGAGGGCATGACGTCCGTGTGGTCGATTATCTCCGCTGCTACATGGACATCACGTCGCATCGTCCCCGGGTCTTATACCAGGGGGAAGAACTAGTTCCCGACGCGATTATTCCCCGAATTGGCGCCAGCTATACTTTCTATGGGACCGCGGTCGTTCGCCAGTTTGAAATGATGGGCGTCTTCACCGTCAACGAGTCGCAGGCGATCAATCGCTCGCGAGACAAACTCCGCTCGACCCAGTTGCTAGCACGCGACGGGGTTGGCTTGCCGGTTACCGGCTTCGCCCACTCAACCAAGGATATCGATGGCCTGATCTCGATCGCCGGCGGTTCGCCCTGCGTCGTCAAGCTGATCGAAGGGACCCAAGGTGTCGGCGTGATCCTGGCCGAAACCAAGAAGGCGGCCCAGGCCGTTATCGAGGCGTTCCGCGGTCTGGATGCGAACATCCTGGTTCAGGAGTTCATCAAAGAGGCAGGCGGCAGCGATATTCGCTGCATCGTCGTCGGCAATCGGGTGATCGCCACGATGAAACGCCAGGCCGCGCCGGGCGAGTTCCGCTCGAACCTGCATCGCGGCGGCTATGCCGACAAGATCAAGATTACGCCGGAAGAGCGAACCACCGCCAAGCGAGCCGCCAAGACGATGGGGCTGAACGTGGCGGGCGTCGACATCCTTCGCTCGAACCATGGCCCGGTGGTGATGGAAGTCAATTCTTCGCCTGGGCTGGAAGGGATCGAAGGGGCGACCGAGGTCGACGTGGCAGGTAAAGTGATCGAATTTATCGAACAGCACGCCAAGCCCGGCCGCCAACGCGATAAAGGGAAGGGCTAGCTGCCTGTTGAAAAATGCCATCGTGGCATTTTCCAACCTCGCCAGGCTCAGAGCATAGCTCTTCGCGGCTTGCAAAATAACGACTTACGTCGCTATTTTGGGATCGCATCCATGCGATCACGCAGTCCGTCGAGAAAATCAACGGACTGCTAGGAAGTCCACCTGAATACGTACCAGAGACACTGCCAATGACGGGCAATGAAGGCGAGTCCGCGGAGCCGCGGATCAAGCGTCCCATCGACGATTGGAACGGCGTCATTATTGAGCCAGGGCAGACCCGCGACGTGCAGGTTTCGATCGGCGAAAGCTACAGCGGCTTTGACGTCTTGATCCCGGTGCAAGTGCGCCGGGCAGTTGAAGATGGTCCGGTCGTCTTTATTACCGCCGCTTTGCATGGGGACGAGATCAACGGGACCGGCGCGATCCGGTCGTTGATCATGGATGACACGCTACGGCTCAAAAAAGGGGTTCTCGTCCTGGCCCCGGTGCTCAATATCCTCGGGTTCGATAACCATACCCGCTATCTCCCCGATCGCCGCGACTTGAATCGCGTTTTCCCGGGGTCCCCGAGCGGCAGTCTTGCCAGTCGGATGGCGCGGCGAATCTTTGACGAGATCGTCGCTCGCTGCGACTACGGTATCGACCTGCACACGGCGGCGATTCGGCGGACGAACTTTCCCAATGTTCGGGTCGATTGGGGCAATCCGGAGGCCCGCAAGCTGGCCGAGGCGTTCGGCAGCGAGTTGATCGTGACCGGCAAGGGCCCGATTGGGGCGTTCCGCCGTACGGCCTGCGGCGTCGGCTGTGCGACGATCATTTTGGAGGCGGGCGAGGTCTCGAAGGTCGAACCGTCGATCGTCAATTGGGAGCTGCGAGGGATTCGAAACGTGCTGGTTAAGCTGGGAATGATCTCCGGTACTCATGTGCCGGCGTCGCGGAAGTTTATCATCGACAAGACAAAGTGGGTACGCGCCGATCGGGGTGGTTTTCTACAGTTTCACGCCGCGCCCGGTGAGGTGGTCCGTCAGGGGCAACTCTTAGCGACCAACGCCGGGCTGCTTGGCAACCAGCTGAATCAAATCGTCGCCCCGTTTGATGCGATCGTCATCGGCACGACAACGCTGCCGGCGGTAAGCCCTGGCGAGCCGATCTGTCATTTAGGTTTCTTGGTCGACGACGCCCAAATGGTGCAAAACCATCTAGAGAAGGATGAAATGTACGGCACGGTGAGCGATCACCTAGCGACGAGCATGGTGATTGACCGACCGCACGATACCGGCGGCTAGTCGTAGGTTGGAGACGCCATAATACAGGATCTTGGGATCGCTTGGCGGAAAGTGGGCCGGCTGCTTTGGCCAGCGGGAAGTTCGCGAGAATCGCGAGAGAGTTGGGGAAGAACCCTAAAAGGCGAGCTCGCCCCGCGATTGATAGTTCGCGAGGCGGCTCTGCATTTAGCTTGGCCTAGCTCAGATCAGTTGGACCTGCTCAGCGCGCGGACCCTTCGGACCTTGGCCTTCGACGTACGAGACCGTTTGGCCTTCGCGCAAATCGTCGTAGCGGACGCCTTCCAAACTCGACATGTGGAAGAACAAGTCCTTGTTTGACCCGGTGTCGATGAAACCGAAACCCTTGTCGGTCAAACGCTTGATTTTACCTTCTGGCATCAAAATCACTCACAAAACATAAAGCTGTGGCTGCCGGTCAAAAAAACACTCTCGCAACCGGTAAAGCCACCATCAAAACTGAGAAGCATCCTATGCGTGTGGGGGCCCGTCGTCAACGATCGGGCGGTATTTGGGGGCGAAATCTACAAGAAAACTACATCCGGGAGGTGAGAAATAGTGAAACCGGCCGGTTGCGCCCTCTTTTGGTCCCGGTTTTTGAGGGTTTACGCGTTCTAGGAAGACGCTGGATCGGCGTCCCTGAACGGGACCGGCCCAGCCGTTTCGCCCGGCGATCGGTCCTTCGGCGTTGCGTTGGAGTAGGGCGCCCTTCGGAACATCTCCGCCGGTCCGTTACTATGGGATTCTGATCCCACCTTGCTACGCTCTTACCCGTGGAACCGACCATGCTTACCCTGATCCTTTACATCGTTGGCTTCATCTGCCTTTCCGGGGTCGCCGCCTTGGTCGATGCCGCCATCCTGAGCGTCTCGCGCAGCGAGGTTGAGGAGATGGTCATGAAGAAGCTGCCGGGCGCCGTCGCTTTACAGGCAGTGAAAAACCGGATCACCCGGGCGGTGGTCGTCGTCGTGATTCTGACCAACACGATCAATATCTTGGGGCCGATCCTGGCCGGCAACAAGGCGATCGAGCTATACGGCGATACCGTGATCGGCATCGTCACGGCGATCTTGACCTTCGGCACGATCATCTTCTCCGAGATCATTCCCAAGTCGCTCGGTACGCATTACGCTCCGCTGATCTCCCGATTGGCGGCGCCCCCGATCTTAGCGCTGATCTACGTCTTGTACCCGATTGTGCTGCCGTTGGACTGGATCTCGCGGCAGATGCAACAAGGGGAACGTCCTGTCGGGACCGAGGCGCAGATTCGCTCGCTGGCGACGCTGGGACGAACCGCGGGGCATGTCGACAATGATGAACTGCGGCTGGTCCATCGCGCGTTTCTGCTGAACGACAAAACGGCCGCCGACATCATGACGCCGCTGAAAGATATCGTCGGCGTTCAGCGAGACGCAAAGGTCAAAGACGCCGCCAAGCAGGTCTTGCAGCATACGCACTCGCGCTACCCCGTCTTTGGCAACTCGGTCAACGAAGTGATTGGCATGGTCATCAGTCACGACATCCTTGGAGAACTGACCGAAGAGCAAGACGCGGCGCCAATTGAAGGGCTGGTTCGTCCGGCGATGGTGATCCCAGCTGAGACGCGTTGTGATGACCTGCTGAAGGAGTTTCGCGCCAAGCGGATTCATCTGGCGATCGTGCAGCAAGAGGAGAAGACGGTCGGCTTGGTGACGCTGGAGGATGTGCTGGAAGAGCTGGTCGGCGAGATCGACGACGAAAAAGAAGCGTCGTAGCCGCCGCAAATTGATGGCGAGATTCGACGAGAAGATTTAACCTGCGCAGTATCATCTCCTCTGCAATCTCCTCTCCAAAATTGGATATCGTCCCATGTCGTCGCGCCCTGCTGCGCCGATCCGGCGGATCGGCTTTACCCTCGTCGAATTGTTAGTGGTCGTCGCCGTGATTGGGCTGGTGACCGCGCTGCTGTTACCGGCGGTTCAGATGGCCCGCGAGTCGGCCCAGAAGGCGAAGCGGCAGTCCTCGCCGATGGCGACGCCGCTGGCCGAAGCCCCGATTGCACGCCCCTCGTCGCAAGATGTGACCCCGCTGCCGACGATCGAGCGTCTCGAGCAGCGCATGAAGTTGGACTCCAGCTACCATCGCATTGGCTGGGATATCTTTTCGCGGTTCGTCGTCGCCAGCGAAGGTTCATTGCAGGTCGCTCCGCCGACCGGTGAGCAGCGGCAAGTTTCGCTCTTGTTGCCATTTCCGGCCGGAGCCGTAGAAGCGAGTCATGTAAAGGTCGACCTCAAAGATGCTGACGGACAGCCGCTCGGGGCAGAGCAAGTTGTGTACGGCCGCGACGGCATCGCGTGCCGCTATACGTTTACCGACGACCAACCGATCGTGGTCGACTGGACCTTTCAGGTGTCGGGGCGAGATGATTTCGTCTATCGCTTGCCGCCGGCGGTGAAGATTGGTGACGGAGAAGTAACGCTTCAGCTGGATGTTGCGACCTGGTCTATTCCGGACGAAGCGCTGCAGCCGACCAATGTGAACGCAAATCAACTGCACTGGGAGATCGCCAACCTGGTAACGATGCCGGCGATCCGCGTCAATATTCCGTCAGCCCAAACGCCAACGGCGCGCGTCTTGTTGCTGTTGCGTCTGACCGGCGTCGCGGTTCTCTTTTTCGGGGCTGGGTTCTGGTATCTCAGCGAGCTTGATCACCCGGGGCATCTCGACGACTTTCGCTGGGGACGCTTCACCCTGTTGGCGGGCAACTTCTGTTTCTTCTTTTTGATTTTCACGACGTTGGAGTTTCATGGGCAACTCCACACATGGCAGTCGGTTTTGATCGCGGCGATATTGTCGCTGCCGCTGCTAACGTTGCATGTGACGCGGATTCTTGACCTACGTTTCGCCCTGTGGCGCGTGATTCCGCTGACGTTGCTCTCGCTGGGGATCGTAATGAGCGGGGTCTATGGAGGCGCCTATCGCGACTATCTGATGATCGCGGCGGCATTTCTGATTGTCGCAATCGTGACGCTCACCTTCGGCCAGTGGCGGGCTCAGCGCGAATCGCACGATCGCCAACTGCTCGAAGATCGCAGGGCATACGCGCTGCAATTGCTCGAGTGGTGCGTCAGCGATGTTGCGCCGCGATTGGCGACGGTCCGCCAAATGTATATCGATGCGTCGCAGCATTCTGCGGATTTAAGCGGCGCCGAAAATATCGAACTGCGGGAAGAGCTGGAATACTCTGGAAAGCGGGTTGCCGATGTCGAAGACAACTTTCTCGAGGTGCGCGAACAGCTAGAACAACAAGCGACGACCGCAGATTCTCCGCTGCCGAGTTCTTACTACAAACAAATTACCGATAAGTTGTCGCAACAAGTCTTTCTTTGGAACGGGCGGCTAACGTCGCTGTTGCAGCGATTAGAGCGAATCGCTCCGGCGGCGGCTCGCCCAGATGAGGCGGGTGAGGCGCATTGCTCCTCTTGTGGAGAGAAGGTGGCAGGCGGGCGCTTCTGCCACGCTTGCGGCGTTCCCTTGGCTCGCCGCCTAGGTTGCAGCAAATGTGGTGAAACCGCTACCATTCCGGTTCATTTGCTGCAGGAAGAGGCCATCGACGATGCGGTCCACTGCTTTCATTGCGGGACAGTGCTCAAGCTCTAGGTTGTCAGGTGACGGCGGTGAAAATGCGATTTTCCGTTTTGTGAGCTAAGCTATTGTCGCCAACGGATGGGGGGCTGGGCGCTTTGTCGCGGCCTGCTCGGTTGAAACTCTCCGGCGGCGCAGTCAAAATAGGGACGTATCCCGCCGAACTCACTTCTTCGCCCGCCTTGCCTATTTGGGAGTCTCCTCCATGTTGCGATCGCCAGCTATCCTCAAAACGCTTGCCGCCGCGTTCAGTGTTTGCCTGTTCGTTTCGTTGTCGGCCCGTCAGGCTGCGGCGGTGCCGTTCTTCTGGGAAGTCTTCGAGAAGCAATACGTCAGCCCGGATGGAGACGACAAAGCGAAGCAGTTCGCTGCGGCGGCCACGACCGCCAAGTGCAACGTTTGCCATGTCGATGGGCAATCGAAGAAGCAGCGCAACCCGTACGGCGCCATCCTGGCCGAGACTCTGCACAAAGATCAGT
The DNA here is from genome assembly GCF_007859755.1 of Blastopirellula retiformator. Taxonomy (NCBI): domain Bacteria; kingdom Pseudomonadati; phylum Planctomycetota; class Planctomycetia; order Pirellulales; family Pirellulaceae; genus Blastopirellula; species Blastopirellula retiformator. Next base: position 1,155,033 of record NZ_SJPF01000001.1, read on the forward strand.
TCTCGAAGGATCGCCTCGAAAAAGAACGGGACAAGGCCGAAGCCGAAGTCGTCGCCGCCCTAAAAGCGGCCGCCGACACGAAGGCGAACGACAAACAAACCTATGGCGAGTTGATCGCCGCTGGCCAACTGCCCACCGCCGCCGAGGCGAAGCCGGAGCCCATGCCGGAAGCGAAACCGGAAGAAGGCGCCAAGACCGAAGAGGTCGCCGCGCTCTCGCCGGAAGAGATCGCCAAGCTGAAGCGCGAACTACGGGCTGAAATGGAAGCCGAACTGGCGGCCGCCAAAGCGGCGCTGGCTGCGGCGATTCCGAAGATGCTGGAAGCGACTCGCACCGCCAACGAAATCGCCGCCAAGTACCCGCAAGCGCCGATTGACGAACAGGCGGAAGCCGAAGCGGTCAAACAGATCACGGCGCTGGGCGGTACGGTCAATCGGATCGCGCAAAGCAGCGACGCCAAGGTGGTCACGTATCATCTTTCGGACAAGCCGGTTAACGACGACGCGCTGGCGCCGATCCGCAAGATTGGCAACGTGGTCGAAGTCAACCTGATGGGAACTGAAGTCACCGACGCGGGGCTGGAGCATCTGGCCGGACTGAAGAGCCTGGAACGGATTAACCTGGCGAAGACCAAGGTGACTGACGCTGGTTTGCGTTACCTGGCTGCCTGCGAGAAGCTGAGCTATTTGAATCTGTACGGGACCGCAGTGACCGACGCCGGCATCGATCACCTGTACAGCTTGCCCAGCCTGCGAAATCTTTACCTGTGGCAGACGAAGGCGACGCCGGAAGGCGCCAAGCAGTTGTCGGCGGCGATTCCGGGATTGCAGACGAATCTAGGTTCTATGTAAGTTGGGTTTACATGATCTTCATGTTTCGTTCATATGCGAAGAAAATTGGCGTTCGTCGTCGGTTTGCTTGAACCGAACCAGATCGCTTCCGTAAGGAGGGATGGAGAAATGCCTCTCACCTTGGAACGGAAGAGAAACAAGATGTTTGCCGAAGCTCTTCGCGGTCTGCTGAGTCGCGTTAAGAAGGGTCCGGCCAAGAGCACGCCGACCCAGGAAGCGAAACCGCAGAAGCCGCCTGAAAAGGGAACCTACTTCATTAAGTTCGATTCTCACTCGCCAGAAACGGGGCCGTTTACCAAATCGGAACTGCGTGCCCTGGCCGAGGATCGGCTGATTCACAAGCGTTCGCTGATTCGCTCGGGAAAGACCGACTGGTATCAGATTTCAAATGTCAAAGGGCTGGGGCTACCGCTCATCGAGCCGCCAGCGGACAAGATCCACTAACAGTCCGTTGATTTTCTCGACGGACTGCGTGATCGCACGGATGCGATCCCAAAATAACGACGTAAGTCGTTATTTTGCGAGCCGCGAAGAGCTACGCTCTGAGCCTGGCGAGGTTGGAAAATGCCACGATGGCATTTTTCAACAGGCAGCTAACCAACATACGTTACCCACGTACGTTGGTTTAGCGGCATCCTTTCCATCTCTTGTCTTCACTGCAGCGTTGAAACGATCAGCGCTGCTGACATTGCAGTCACGCCAACCAGGACGAGGCTCTGTACGAATAGTGAGGCGATCTTTGCCTTTTGCATTTCCAGATCTCCTTGCTTGGCTACGATTGCGATTGCTCTGGCTCGTGGGGCACTCTCTTGTGACGTCATCGTTTTCCTCCTGAAAAAAGGTGCTGCCAAACCAATAGCATCCTGCGTGCCGAAACGGACGCGGATCGCGGCGAATCGCCTAAGTCCCACTGCAGCCGAGAGTTGGCCACTTTATTTTCACGGCAACAAGATCCGCGCATACGGACGCGAGCGACAAGTGTCTCATGCTTGTGTCTCAGAATGAGACGCGTCGGTCGTAGATCGGAGCTTCTCTTGCCAGGCAAAGTGCAAAGCGTGCTGTCGTCGCTAGCCCGCTTCAAACGGGAAGGAAGCGTCGATTTCCGCCGCCGAAAGTTCGACCAGAAACTTGGCGAGCCGCTCGGTTAACTTTTCGAGAAGCTGCTCACCTTTTTCCGCGGTCGACGCATGCGGATAGCCCGAACCGCTGTTAGTGGTCAACAGATGCCAGGGCCGAGTGATGCCGACCCAGCCTTCTTGCAAGGCTTCAAACCGCATCGGCCGTTGGGCGCCTTGATCTGCGTTTAACGTGCCGTCCTCCTTCTTGTCGACCAAGTGACCCTGGCAAGCCATGATCAGCGAGGTTTCCATTTCGCCGGCATGATCATCCATGTGCTCAAAAATCTGGAAGTAGTCGTCCGAAGAGAGGACGCGAAACCAATTGCAAAGGAAAAGGTGCGCTTCGGTCTTGCCATACAGTTCGCGCAGCAGCGGCTTGAACTCGTTGCCGCCATGACTGTTGAGCAGCACTACCTTGCGAATTCCACTTTCGACCAGCGATTGCACCAGGTCGGTAACCAGCAGGAACAACGTCGAAGGATTGACGTTCATCGCTAGCGGAAACTGGTTCATGTTCGTCTCGGTTCCGTACGGCATGGTCGGCAGCAACAAGACTTTCGCCCCTTGCTTGTGGGCCACTTCGCAGATCCGCTCGCCGATCGCTGTTCCTTCGTACATGTCGGTTCCGTACGGCAGGTGCAGATTGTGCGGCTCGGTCGCGCCGAGCGGCAGCACGGCTACTTCGTACTGGTGCTCTTTGACGTAGCCGAAATTCACTTCCGACAAGATCCACGGGCGCATTCCGCTCATCGCGATGTTCCTTCGGCAAAGACCAGGGTGCAAAAAAAGAATGCCGCCATTCTAACGGCTACTGGTCGTCGGTCGTAACCTGCAGCGAAGGGATCGCCTGTTTGATTTTCGCGACGCCTGCCGGAGTGGTAAGCGTGCGGCGCAAATCAAGTGCACGTAGCTGCGCACAGCGGGCAAGTTCGGCCAGGCCGGCGTCGGTGATGCGAGTAACGGCCAGTCGTAAGATCTGCAATTGATCAAGCTGTGCGAGCGGCTTCAGCCCGGCGTCGGTGATCGCTGTGCCGCTTAAGTCGAGCTCGCCTAGTTTGGCGAGCTTCGCAATCGACGGCGTCGCCGCGTCGGTGGTCGCCGTTCCGCCCAGTCCCAGGTCACGCAGCTGCGGCGTCTGCAATTGCCTCACGCCGGCGCTGGTTACTTTCGTTCCGGTTAGATCCAGCCAGGTCAGCTGCGGCAGCTTGCCGATCGAGGTCATCCCTTCGTCGGTCACCGCGGTGCGTCCCAGCGCCAGATCGACGGTTGGTCCCGCTGGATCGAGTTGTTCCAGCATCGCATCGTCGACTTGCAGGAAGCGAGCGTAGCTGTCGTCGATCTGGCTTGGCGACAGGCCGGTCGTTTCTTCCAGCGAACGAGCATGATCGCGGCCGAGGTAGATCGTCCGCAGGTAGTCGATAAACGGACGGCGGTACTGGGCGGCGTCTCCATCCATCCAGTAGTGAGCCAAGCCTGCCGCTTCGCTATACAGCGGGCGGATGTCGGGGTGCTTTTGCAGTTGCTCGCGCGACAGACCGGTGAGCTCGCCGACCGGCAAGTGGAATTCGCCAACCAAGCGTCGGTTGCGGGCAAACTGGAGTCGCGACGCATCGAAGCCGCCGATCGTGCAGTAGCCGTCGAACATGCGGACCGACTCCATGTAGAGCGCGGCGCCTTCGATCGCCCAGAAGTTGGCGGTCGTGCCGATCTCGGCCGGGGCCGAGCGATACTCATGAAACAGCTGGTGCGTCGCTTCGTGCAGCCAGGTCGACTGGGCTGCCGGATCGTCGGACGCAAAAAAGTAAGCCTCTTCTTTCTTGAAAAGGTAGATGCCCAGCGTCATCGCCGCTTGGGGTTCGAGCGGCGTCAGATAGTCGACATACTCCTGCCGCGAGCGAAAGTAGGCGATGTGAAACTTCTTGCGACTGGGGCTAGGCGTCGCCCCATCGAAATAGCTTTTCAGCTGCCGCGAGTTGCTCCAGTAGTCGAAGAAAATCTGCTCCCAGGCCGAATAGAGCTGCTCCAGCTTTTCGGCCAGTTCCAGGCCCGCCTGTTCGCTATGGTTGGTGCTGATCTCAAAGTGGGGCGACTCGATCAGCCAATAGGTGCGAGCCGGCCAGGGGAACTTCGGGTGATCAAGTCGAAGCTGCTTGACCCGCGTCGTCACGCCGGGACGTCGCCAGACGCCGCCGACCTGGCGGTAGCCGAGGATCCGCCGCGCTTCGGTATGATCAGGGTTTTCTCGCAGGACGTCGTGAATCAAGCGATAGGCGACGTCGGCGCGATCGGCGGTCAGCTCTTGCCGGGCAAGTTGAAATAGTTGCTCAGCATATGCCTGTCGGAGCGACGTCAGCCGTTCGTACCAGAAGGCGATCAGCTGCGTAGGCTGCCCGGTCGGCTTGAGCGGGTCGCTCTCGGGAACCATCACTGCGTAGTTGTAGATCGGCCGCCGCTCCAGCAACCAGCCGCGAGTGGCTGCCGCCTGTTGCGGCATTTCTAGCTCGTCGCACTTATCGGCCAACTGCGTCAGTTCGCTCTGAAAGCGTGCATCGAGCGTCGCCCGATCCAGCGCGGGATCGGCGGCCAAGAGCGACAAACTGACCAGAAGCGGAGCAAGCACGTACTTTAAGGGGGAGAGCAGGGAAGCGGGGCGGCAAAGGCTTATCTTCTAGTCTACTTTCCCACAGCAAAACAGGCAGCAAAAAGGCCGCCGGAATCAATCTGGCGGCCTGAAGGTTGTAGCGATCATATCGGCGAATTGGCTATTTGAGATCGAACGGAAAATCGTTCGCCTGATCTTCTAGTACTTTGGCGGACAATTTCGTCGAAGCGGCCACCGAGTACTGCTTGGGAAGCATCTCAACCAGCGAAGGAGGTTCTTGTCCCGGACGAAGCGTACCACCTTCTGCGGAGATCTTGTTGGCCGCATCGACCTTTGCCTGATAGGCGCTGACGGAGATCCCTTTCGGCGGTACGAATTTGGAGATCGTCACCTTGTACTCGCCTGGGACGGCGCCGCTGACGTCCTGCTCACCGCCGATGTGCGTCGTCAGCTTGAAGTTTCCCTCGGCGTCGGTTTTGCCGAGAGCGACTTCTCCATTGGCGATATTGTACGAACCGCGACTGAAAATGACGTTGGCGCCTTCGACCGGTTGCCCTTGATAGGTCACGTTGCCGGTGACCGGGCTCGTCTTCGGCAAATCTGATCCGCCGCAGCCGATCATCGTCGCCGCCAGGAAGATTCCGACCGAGCTAAGTGCAAGATTATAAGACGGAGCCATCGTAACACCTACATGGAGAGGGAAGCGAACGAAACTGAGATCAACGGAACTCCAAGTTCGTTACGGCAGAGTCACCGTCTCACCGCCAGCCTTGCTACCGAGAGCGCCCCAGACGCCATAAGGGCTGGGACCGCTGGTCGACTCGGCGGACGTTAAATTGCCGGTATCGATTGTGTTGGGGATAAACTGAACCGAAGCGTCTCCCATTGAGACCAAGACGCCGCCTGGATGGTAGCTGCTGGCGCTGAATAGCCCCCAATTGTCTCCCCAGTTGTCGTTGGCGCACGACGGGCTGTTCGGCGGAAGGACCGTGTTAACGCCTGTAAATGCCGGCATACCGTCAAACCACTGAACGCCGGCGGCGCGATCGGTTTGCACCGATTGCCCCGTCAAATATTTGCCGTTACTCGCGGTTGTCAGGCAGTTGGTCGGGGAGGTGTTGAGGCCGCTCACGTTATTGGCGAAAAAGCCGCGGATGTTGCGCGTATCGCCGCTGACGCCAAACGCCCGCTCGGCCAGCATGATGGTGTTGGTCGTGCCGTCGATAATCGACGCCATGTTGGTGGTCGACTTCTTGTCGAGTTCGCCACGGGCAAACATGCCGCGCGGGTTTCCAATGGAGTGACTATTGGCGATCGAGTCTCCCATGCTGGTCGCATAGTTGCGGGGGCCCCATGCGCGATTCCAGATATTTGCCGGCGTCGATGGCTGCGAGGGGCAGACGAAAGCGGGAATGGTCGCTTGATAGGGTGGGTAAACTCGTTCGCGAATTGGACCGAACGGAAGAATATCGATCCCTCCGTAAGTTCCTGGCGCCGAGAGAATGTCGAAAAGGGCCGACTGCTCCAAGAAGGGCATCAGGAACATGAAGCCGCTACTCCGGTTCTCATTCCCCTGAGGATCGGTCGAACGCGTACCGCCGTTGTCGTAGGTAAGAGCCGGGAAGCTGAGGAAGGTGTCGTGGTGGTTATGCAGCGCAAGGCCAATCTGCTTCAAATTGTTTGTGCATTGCATACGTCGAGCCGCTTCGCGGGCTTGTTGTACCGCCGGAAGTAATAGGGCGATCAACACGCCGATGATGGCGATCACGACCAACAATTCGACCAAGGTGAAACCTCTGCGACTATGCGTCGAGTAAGAAACGCTCATAGCAATCTACCTTGAGTAAAAAAGAATGAGGAAGATCGAAGCCGTTGCAAATGTGTTGTGGTGGCCGAATTGGCGAACCCAGAAATGGTGTCCGCGCGCAACGCAACGTTCTCCACAACCGAGGCTCAATTTGCGACGTTACGGTTGGTTGCGTTGGAAATTGAAATCGGAGGCCAAAATGGCGGGATGTGCGGCTGGGAGGCGCTCAACCGAAATAAGGTGATCTTGTAAAAACAAAGCATCACCTCAAATCGACGCATTTAGTCAGGTAGTACCGTTGTAATAAAGAGCGAATTGAACAGCAAGAAAAAGGAACTATCAAAAAAGATAATTTAAGTGCCGCGCGAAGAATCGCCTATTTGGTGCAAGTAGAGGTCATGTTTGTCTGTGCAGCTCGTCCCGGGAGAACCGACGAGCGCAGCAAAACGGCCGCTGGAGAGTCTCCAGCGGCCGCAAGAACTCAATAGTGTAGGAGGCTAATTTCCCTTATTGCTTCTCTTTATCGAAGGCCGCGTCGAAGGCGACGTTGCTGGGAGCGAAGTCCATGTCGCGGACGAACTGGCACGATTCTTCCGCGCCATGCATCCGGTCCATGCCCGAGTCTTCCCATTCGATCGACAGCGGGCCTGCATAGCCGATGTCGTTGAGGGCGCGGATGATTTCTTCAAAGTTTACGCCGCCGTGGCCGGGGCTGCGGAAGTTCCAACCGCGGCGGTGATCGCCAAAGTCGATGTGGCTGCCCAAGATGCCGGTCTTGCCGTTGAGCGTGACGATTGCGTCCTTGATGTGGACGTTGTAGATGCGGTCCGGGAAGGCGCGGATGAACTCGACCGGATCGACCCCTTGCCACAGCAGGTGGCTCGGATCGAAGTTGAAGCCGAATTCTTCACGACCGCCGACCGCGTCCAGAGCCCGCTCGGCCGAGTAAAGATCGAACGCGATTTCGGTCGGGTGAACTTCCAGGGCGAACTTGACGCCACATTCGCCAAAGACGTCGAGAATCGGGTTCCAGCGATCGGCGAACAGTTGGAAACCGTCATCGATCATCTTGGGCTGAACCGGCGGAAAGCTGTAGAGCAGGTGCCAGATGCTGCTGCCGGTAAAGCCGTTGACCACGTCGACGCCAAACTTCTGGGCGGCCCGGGCGGTCGCTTTCATCTCGTCGGCGGCGCGAGCGTTGACGCCGGCCGGGTCGCCATCGCCCCAGACATACGGCGGCAGGATCGACTTGTGACGTTCGTCAATGATGTCGCAAACCGCCTGACCGACCAGGTGGGCGCTAATCGCCAGGCACTGCAGGTCATACTTCTCAAGCTGTTCCCGTTTCTTTTCGCAGTAGTCAGCTTCGGCGTTCGCCTTGTCGACTTCGAAGTGGTCGCCCCAACAAGCGAGCTCCAGGCCGTCGAAACCGAAGTCCCGCATCGCCTTGGCCATCTCGTCCAGTTTCAAGTCGGCCCATTGTCCGGTGAACATCATAACGGGGCGTGCCATGTGGAGCTCCTCTTTGGCGTCGTAGTAAGAGTTGGAAGGGGGGTGGCGAATTGCGTGCGACGCAATCTCTGTCGCAGCAGGGCGGGCCGCACGAAACAGGTATTTTGCCCCTTCCCAGGCCGGCGTGCAACCTGTCGCCGCGATAGCGCACAGCAGCGCCAAGAAACGGGTGACAAGAAAAGGGAAGAGGACGAGTCCATTGGTTGTCGCCTGGTGGACTCGCCCTCTCACGCACCCAAAGATGGTGGGGCCTGGTTTGCTAGTGGCAGGCCTTACGCGGTTTCGGCATGATCGACGATCATTTCGTCGCCCCCTTCCAGAAAGCTGGCCAAGCCGCGGCTGCGGTAAGGCTGCTGAAGTTTACGAACCGCTTTCGATTCGATCTGGCGAACGCGTTCTCGGGTGACCGAGAAGATCTTGCCGACTTCTTCCAGCGTGTAGGAGTAGCCGTCGGTCAGACCGTAGCGAAGACGGATGATCTCACGTTCGCGGTGGTTGAGCGCCTCGAGCACTTCGCACAGGCGATCCTTCAGGGCCTGCTGATGCGTTTCGTACAGCGGGTCCTCGTCGCGGTGATCTTCCAGGAACTCGCCGAAGAAGCTGTCATCGTGATCGCCGACCGGCTGGTCGAGCGACAACGGATTGCGGTTCATCTTCAAGATGACCCGGGCATCGTCCAGCGACAGACCGGCCCGTTCGGCGACTTCTTCCGGGGTCGGATCGCGGCCCAGCTCTTGCAGCAGATCGCGGGTCACTGCCCGCACCTTGCCCATCGTATCGATCATATGAACCGGCACGCGAATCGTGCGGCTTTGATCGGCGATGGCGCGGGTGATCGCCTGACGAATCCACCACGTGGCGTAGGTCGAGAACTTGTAGCCCCGTTGGTACTCGAACTTGTCGACCGCCCGCATCAGGCCGGTGTTCCCTTCCTGGATCAGGTCGAGGAAGCTGAGCCCGCGGTTGCGATATTTCTTGGCGATCGAGACGACCAGACGCAAGTTGCCGGCCGACAGCAGACGCTTGGCGGCGTCGTACTCTTCCTGGAACTCTTCAATACGAAGCAAGCGGCGACGGAGCAGCGTCGGGCTTTCCAGCGTCACCTTCATCAGGTAACGGAGTTCGGTCCGCAGTTCGCCAACCGTTTGGCCGCCGCGGGAGACGCCCGCCTTGGTCGCTTCGTCAATCTGCACGAGCAGGGCGTCCATGCGGTGCGAGATTTCTCGCAATTTGGTCAGGAATTGGACGATCTTGTTGGTACGTAGATTGAGTTCTTCGATCAGCCGGACCGCTTTCGCGCGGCGACGGATCATCGCTTTCACGGCGGCACACCGTTTGGCGAGCGGCGTCGACTTGCTGATCACGACTTTGAAGTCGGCGACGTTGCCGCTGAGCAACTTGCGGAGCGTGACCAGGTTGGGCCCGATCCGCCGCATGATGTTCTTTTTCTCTTTGGCGTTGGTAACCGACACTTCGACCGTGCGATCGAGACGGAGCTTGCCGTCGCGAACTTGTTCGAGCAGCTGGACCGATTGTTCCAGGATGAAGTCGTTCGAGATGAAAGCATGGCGGAAGCGGGTTCGCCAGAACTCAATTTGGCGAGCGGCGTTGATTTCTTCCTGACGCGACAGCATCGGGATCTCGCCCATCTGCATCAGGTACATGCGGACCGGGTCGTCAATCTGACTGTCGTCATTGGCGTCCTCGAACATCTCGTCTTGTTCTTCGGTCGATTGAGCCGAAAAGCGACGGGCTTCATCTTGTTCGAAGTCATCGTTATCGAAAGCGTCATGCGCGTGAACCATTAGGTGCGTTCTCCTCAAGAGTTCTGACTGGGCGACCGCGAGTCAGCGATCAGGCGACGATCCACATAGATGCAGCGTCCGTGCCGAATCCATACCGAGCGGTCGTCAATCGACCTAAATGCATTCCCTCAAACGCTTTAAGAAAATGATGCGACGCCTCCTGGGCGATTTTCATGTTGCCGGAGAGCATCATCCGGCGGGATTTGGTGATAACGATCAACGACAGCAAGCCTCAGATCAGCCGGGGGGAAGGGGGAACCAAACCGTAATAACTGAAAAAGACGCTATGAAGCGTTGTTGAATAGGTCTTCTCGAGCCGTGGCAAAGTTCCGTAAAACCAGGGGAAACTTCGATGTTGATTGGTCTCAACATGTTCGATTCTTCACTTATCTCCCCTGCGACGTTAATCCCTGGATCGGCGATTCTTATCGTAAGTCTTTGCTGCCATGAGACTTGTCGCGTTTCTTCGGTTTTCGCTATGATGAAAACTTAGGTAGAAATCCAACTGTCCGTCATAACTAACCGAGCTAGACGTGATCAAAATGAGCGAACCGATCGTCGTCGTGAAGAAACATGCCCCGCTCGGGACGATCATTTTGAATCGCCCCGAGAAACGAAACGCCCTGTCGCGGGTCATGGTCGAAGAGCTGGAGCAGGCCTTTCGCGACCTGCACGCCGAGAAGAGCGTGCGGGCGATTGTGCTGACCGGCGCCGGAACCGCTTTTTGTGCCGGTCTCGACTTGGCCGAGATGCACGCCGCCACCGGCGAAGAGGACTCGTTTGATCGTTGGCGCGACGACGTGGTCCGGCTCCGCGATCTGTACGAAATGATGCTGCGGTTTCCCAAGCCGATCATCGCGGCGGTCAATGGTCCGGCGGTCGCCGGAGGGGCCGGTTTGGTGTTGGCGGCTGATTTCGCCATCGCCTCGTCCGAAGCGACGTTTGGCTTTCCGGAGCCGCGCCGCGGCGTGATCGCTGGGATCTGCGCCCCGCTGTTGACGTTTCGCATCGGCGGTTCGCATGCGGCCCGGTTGCTGCTGTTGGCCGAGACGATCACCGCCCAGCGAGCCGAGGCGATCGGGATCTTTCAAGAGCTGATCCCGCACGAGAAGCTATGGGCCCGGGGAATGGAGATTGCCAATGAAATCGCCTTGTCGGCCGAAGAAGCGATATCGCTGACCAAGCGAATGCTGAACGAAACGATCGGCGAAACGCTGGAAACGTACCTCTCGGCCGGAGCCGCCGCCAGCGCGGCCAGCCGCACTACCGAAGCCGCCGCCGAAGGAATGAAGGCGTTCCTAGAAAAGAGAGAGCCAAACTGGCCGACGTAGGCCAAGTTGGCGGTAAGTGCCTGGCGCCATCTTCGCCGGATGAGTATGTCTTTGCACTATCAGAACGTTTTGAAGCCATGCTTACGCGACGAAGACGCCGTGAAAGCATGCCGCCATTAATCCTCTACGCGAACAACCAGGCCGCCGTTCCGGCGCCGATCGTCGCGGCGCCGAGCAGGATCATCCCGCTGCAGCCGACCCCAGTTGGTTTATCGAGTTCGCCGTCGGCGACCATTTTCGCTTCGATCTGTTCGACCAACTCTTTCGACTCTTTCAAGCCTCGGCCGGTCTCTTCACGCAGCATCTTGATGGCGGCGATCTTCTGCCCTTCTTTGAGCAGGCGTTTGATTTCGTCGAGTTGGCCATCCGGCGATTCATTTTCTACGTCCATGGAAGCGACTTTCTCCTGGCGACTTGCAAGCGGGAACACGGTAACGAAGTGTAGCCGATATCACGCTCACGCCAAAATGGTTGGGCGACTCTAGTTCGACTAGGGATCGGTTGGCACATTCTTGGCGATCTTGCGGCGATCTCCGCTTGTGAACGGATCGCCGGATCCTGAGAATTCGACGAATACGGCAGTGCACGCCGCCTTGCCAAAGTCTATACCCAGGACGCTTCTCCCATGTCTGACGCTCCCCGCCTAACAGTCCGTTGATTTTCTCAACGGGCTGCTGGATCGCAGGGATGCGATCCCAAAATAGCGACGTAAGTCGTTATTTTGGGATCCGCGAAGAGCTATGCTCTGAGCCTGGCGAGGTTGGAAAATGCCACGAGGGCATTTTTCAACAGGCAGCTAACCTTCTTCCAGTGGACCGTCTGTGTGATCGCGGCGATTGGTTTCGCCTTCGACATCTACGAGCTACTGATGTTGCCGCTGATCGTTCGGTCGGCGCTACAAGAGCTGATCGGCGCCGCCCCGGGTTCCGACGCGTTCAATGTTTTTGGTTGGGTTCCTCTTCTTTGTGCCGGCCATGGTCGGCGGGGTATTTGGACTAATCGGCGGCTATCTGACCGACCTGCTGGGGCGGCGGCGGGTGTTGGTCGCCAGTATCTTGCTGTACGCAGTCTCGGCGTTTGCATCCGGTTTCAGCACCGCGGTTTACATGTTGCTGGTGCTCCGCTGCTTCACGTTCATCGGCGTCTGCGTCGAGTTCGTTGCGGCGGTCGTCTGGCTGGCCGAGCTGTTCCCCGACCCGAAACGGCGCGAAGCGGTCCTTGGTTTCCCCCAAGCTTTCTCCTCGATCGGCGGGATGCTGGTAACCGGCGCCAACATGCTGGCGATTCACTATGGATCGCACCTGCCGGAAATCATGGGGGGACACGAAGCTTGGCGATACACGTTGATCTCCGGCGTGATCCCGGCGATTCCGCTGCTGGTGATTCGGCCGTTCTTGCCCGAGTCGCCAGCCTGGGCCGAAGAGAAAGCGGCCGGCACGCTGCAAAGTCCAAGCATCGCACAGCTCTTTTCGCCAGCGCTGCGACGCACGACGATCGTCACTACGATCATGTTTGCCTGCTCGTATGGAATCGCCTTTGGTGCGCTGCAGCAGACGCCGCGCATTGTGCCGCGCCTGCCGCAGGTGAAAGCGCAGGTCGAAGGGATGTCGGTTCCGGAGCAGAAGAAGACGGAACAAGCGGTCGCCGCCGAAGTGAACGGCGTGCAGGAAATTGGGGGTCTGGTGGGACGTTTCGTTTTGGCGGTGTTGGCGCTGGTGGTGGTCAGCCGCGTGACGCTGATCCGGATCTTCCTGTTTCCGGCATTGGTTTTCGTGCCGCTCCTTTCCTTTTATCCGGCTCGTTACAGCCTCGATCTCCTGCATTACGGCATCTTCTTCGCCGGCGTGCTGACGGTCGGGCAGTTTAGCTTCTGGGGGAACTACCTGACGCGGGTCTATCCGCTCCACTTGCGAGGGACCGGCGAAAGCTTTGCCGCCAACATCGGGGGCCGGATGTTCGGCACTTCGTTCGCCATGGTGACCTCGCTGTTGGCGAGCGTCATGCCAGACAAATCGACCGCCTTAGCGGCCGCCGCAGTGGCGCTATTCGTCTGCACGGTGGGGGTGATCGCTTCGTTTTTCTTTCCGGAACCGCCGGCCGAGGACATCGACGAGCAATTTGGAGCGTGAAATCGCAGCTCCTCGGCTGGAGACGATGCAGGGAAATGGCGTAGAATCTAGGGGTTACGACTTACGCCCAGGAATCGCTCGCTATGCCCCAAAAACTTACGATTGTCATCGTCGGCGGAGTCGCCGGCGGCGCTTCGGCCGCCACCCGCGCTCGTCGCATGAACGAGTCGGCCGAGATCATCCTGTTGGAAAAGGACGAGCATGTCTCTTTCGCCAATTGCGGTCTCCCTTATTACATCGGGGGAGAGATCGCCGAGCGGCAGAAGTTGTTGGTCGCCACGGCCGATTTGCTGCGGACTCGCTTTCAAATTGACGTTCGCGCCAATCAAGAGTGCAAGAAGATCGATCGAGCCGCCAATCAGTTGTCGGTTCGCGATCATCTGAAGCAGGAAGACTACGACCTGGCGTATGACAAGTTGATTCTCTCGCCTGGCGCGGCGCCGTTGGCGCCGCCAATGGAAAACGCCGACGCGCCCGGGGTCTTCACCCTGCGCAACTTGGCGGACGCGGACAAGATTCGGGAACATGCGATCAAGACCTCGGCCCGCAAGGCGGTCGTCGTTGGCGCCGGTTTCATCGGCTTGGAGATGGCGGAGCAGTTTCATCGGCTGGAACTGGACGTCGCCCTGGCCGAACTGCAAACGCAAGTCTTGCCGCCGCTCGATCCGGAAATGTCGTACCCTCTTGAGCAGGCGCTTCGCGATCGCGATATTCAGCTGTTCCTGGGAGACGGCATCGCCAGCGTTATGACCGACGAACGGGGCAACGCGTCGGGCGTCAAACTGCAAAGCGGCGAAGCGGCGATCGGCGACCTGGTGGTGCTGGGGCTGGGCGTTCGCCCGAACGTGCAATTGGCCAAAGCGGCGGGGCTGGAGATCGGCGCCACCGGCGGCATCGCCGTCAATCGCTTCTCCCAAACGTCCGATCCTGATATCTACGCCGTGGGCGACGCGGCCGAATATACGTATGGCCCGACGGGCCAACAGATGCGCGTGCCGCTAGCGGGACCGGCCAATCGCGCCGGGCGACTGGCTGGCGAACATGCGGCGACCGATGGCTCGGCCGAGATGCCGGAGGTGCAGGGGACGGCGATTGTCCGCGTCTTTGAGCAAGCGGCCGGCATCACCGGCCTGAGCATGAAAATGGCCCGCAAGCTGGGCTACGATCCGCTGAGCGTCACGATCGCGGCCAATCATCATGCCGGCTATTTTCCAGGCGCTAAACAGTTGGCCCTGAAGCTGGTCTTCGAGAAAGAGTCTGGCAAGATCTTGGGCGCCCAGTGCACCGGCGTGGCTGGGGTTGATAAGCGGATTGACGTGATCGCCACGGCGATGCAGCTAGGCGCCACTGTGCGTCAATTGGCCGGCGTCGATCTCTGCTACGCTCCGCCTTTTGGATCGGCGAAAGACCCGGTTCACATGGCGGCATTCTCGGCTTGTAACTACTTGGATGGCATTGACGCCTTCCTGGAGAGCGACGCCGATCTGGAAGGACGCCAAGTGGTCGACGTCCGCACCGAGAAGGAGGTCAGCTCCAAGCCGCTTGCAGGCGCCGAGGGAACGCTGCCGATTCCGCTGGATGAGCTGCGGCAGCGTCTGGGAGAACTCGATCCGGCGAAACCGACCGTCGTCTCGTGCGGCGTTGGCGTTCGTGCACACGCTGCGGCCCGGATCTTACGTCAGAACGGGTTCTCCGACGTGCAGAACTTGTCCGGCGGCGCCCTGGTGCGTCAGTGGGCCGTCGCGAAGCGAACTGCCGAGTAACTTTTATTCAACAAGCCGATGGCGCCGACTACTCTGGTAATGTTTGACCAGTCGGCGCTTCTTCGGCCTCGCTCGTTTAACGCCTCCGTCCAGCACAAGGCAATCGATGAATTCTGCGATCCGCTTGCGTCCCAGCGTTTTGAAAGCGAAAGAAACGCTGGCCCAAGGCCGAGAGAAACTTCGCCAACAACATGATCAAGGTTCGCCTGGCGTCCAGGTCTGTACGCGACTGACTGATCTGTTTGACCAGATCGTGCTCGATCTGTTTGAAGCGGCGCTGGTTGATCTGGGAGAAGATGGCCCCAAAGGGTTGGCGTCGCAGATCGCCTTGGTGCCGCATGGAGGCTATGGACGCCGCGACGTGGCGCCCTATTCGGACGTCGACCTGATGATCTTGCATCATCCGAAGGCGTACGCTCGCGCGGCGGAGCTGGCCCGGCGAATGGTGCAAGACATGTCGGACGTCGGGTTGGTCCTGGGACATAGTCTGCGAACGCCCAGTCAGGCGATCAGTCTCGGCTTGTCGGATGCGACCATCTTTACGTCGCTTACAGAAAATCGCTATCTGACCGGCAGCGTCTCGCTCTTTCGCAGTCTTGCCGACCAGTTGCGCTCGCGGGCCTGTCGCCGCTTTCGTTCGCTGTTTCACGGGATCATTCTGGCGCGGCAAGGAGAACGAATTCAGTATGGCGATGCGGTCTATCTGCTGGAGCCAAACCTGAAACGTTCCCGCGGCGGTCTGCGCGGTATTCAGATGGTCCGCTGGCTCGGCTTCGCGCGATGCGGCGAAGTCGAGATCGATTCGCTCAGTTTGCTGGGGCTCCTTTCTGACCGTGATCGGCAGATTCTGCGCAACGCGCGGAACTTCTTTCTGCAGATCCGCAACGAGATGCACTTTCACGGCGGCAAGTCGACCGATCAGCTGGACCGCGGCGAACAACTTCGCTTGGCCGATCGCTACGGCTATGTCGGTACGAAAGGGATGCTGCCGGTCGAGCAATTCATGCAGCAGTACTTCTTGCACTCCAGCGGCGTGCGCAGCGTCGTTAGCAACTTCATCGAAACGATCCGCCCCCGATCGATTCTTTCCCGTTCGCTCGCTCCGCTAATGACCCATCGCGTCGACCGCGACATCTACGTCGGTCCATCGGTGATCAGCACGTCGAAGCGATGGAAAGAGGAGAAGAGTGGGCAGATCTCCGAGATCCTGCGTCTGATGGATCTCGCCAATCTGTACGATCGCTGGATCGATCATCCGACGTGGGAGTCGGTCCGACTGCGGATGCAGACGATCGGCGAGATCCAGCTCGATGACGAAGGGCGGAAGCGGTTTCTCTCGATCATGTCGCAACCGCCTCGTCTGGGTGAGTTGCTGGGACGCTTGAACGAATTGGGCGTGCTCGAGAAGATTATCCCTGGTATGGCGCACGCCAAAGGGTTGTTGCAGTTTAATCAATATCACAAGTACACCGTCGATGTGCACTGCATCGGTACGGTCCGCTGTGCGACAAGGTATCAAGATCGAGACGACGCTCTTGGCGAGGCGTACCGCTCGCTCCGCTCGAAGCGAATCTTGCATTTGGCGTTGCTAATCCACGACTTGGGCAAGGGTTTTGAAGAAGATCATAGCGACGTCGGCGCTCGCTACGCGCTAGGGACCGCCGCTAAGTTGGAGCTGACTTCTCGCGAGGCGGAGTCGCTGCGTTACTTGGTGCAAAATCATCTGGTGATGTCGCACCTGGCCTTTCGCCGCGATACCACCGACAAAGAATTGGTCGTCCGGTTTGCGATCGACGTCGGTTCGCCGGAACTTCTGAAGATGCTATTTGTGCTGACGTGCGCCGACTTTGACGGCGTTGGCCCCGGCGTTTTGAATGACTGGAAGGTCCGCGTACTGGCCGAGCTCTATCGCGCGGCGATGGGGCATCTGGGCGTCGAAGTCGAAGGAGAGTCGTCGTCGCGAACTCGCAACAAACGCCAGCGGCTCGAGCAACTGGCTCAGAAGCAGGAAGATCACGTTTGGTTCCAGCGTCAGTTGGAAGCGTTGCCGCCGAGTTACCTGAAGGAAACGCCGGTCGATCAGATTATCGAGGAACTGTCGCAACTGCGAACATTGCCCGAGCAGGACGCCTTCGTCAGCACCAACTATCTGGAAGATCGCGACGTCATCGAGATCACCGTCGGCACGCACGAGGAAGCGGCGCCGGGCGTGTTTCACCGGATCGCCGGCGCGGTCACCAGCTTGCGGATGAGCATTCTGTCAGCCGAGATCAACACGTTGGCCCGGGGACTGGTGCTCGATCGCTTCTTTGTCGTCGATCAAGAGTCGAACGGTGAGCCCGCCGACGAACGGATGGAGGATCTGGCGGCGAAGATCAAGAAGATGGTGCTCGACAAGAACGATGCGCCGCCCAATTTCCGGGCTCGTTGGACTAGCAGAGCGTCGCGAACGGCCGCGCATGTCCAGGTGTTGCCGACGCAGGTAAAGATCGACAACGACACCTCTGAGATCTACACGATCATCGAAATCTTCGCCCACAATCAGTTAGGGCTGCTCTATACGATCTCGCGGACGATCTACCAGTTGGGGCTGAATGTGGCGATCGCCAAAATTGCGACTCACCTGGATCAAGTCGTCGACGTTTTTTACGTCGCGGACGATGAAGGACGAAAGATCGAAGACGAAGGACGGCTCCAAGAGATTATCGCCCGCTTGGGCGAAGCGGTCGATGAGTTTAGCGCTCAGCGGGACTAGCGACCGCTTAGCGAGGTGAGAGTTCCTCGACGTACTGACGCCACTTCGGTTCAAACTCTTCCAGCGACTCGTTAATCAGGTTCTCAAGACGCTGGCGACGCGCAGGGTCGGCGGTGACCATCTTTTCGAGACGATTCCCTTCGAATAGCCGCTCTTCAAACACAAGTCGCCACGCCAATCCCCAGGCCAGCGCATAGTCGAGCTGTTCGCGATGCGGCGACATCGTTAATACAAAGGCGGCGCTGTCGCGCTCAAGCATCTCGGCCAACAAAGGACGATCTGACGCGGCCAGGCGTCGTTTCAGTTCGGCGACCAGGTCGGCCGGCGGCGCGTCGATGCGAAACGAGTCGCCTTCCAGTTGCCCATGCTCAAAGAGCTGCGCCAGCCCTTCGTTGAGCCAAATCGGCACGTCGTACTGAGCCACCGGGAAGACGAAGCATTCCAGGTAGGCGTGAAACGCTTCGTGATAGATGCGCCGGGTCGTATCTTCGATCGCTTTCTCGAAAGCGTCGGCGTTGGTTCGTTCAACCGCGCGGATGCGACTGAGCGCTTCACGACGTTGCCGGAGAAACGCTTCGCGGCGAACCGAGACTTCTTGCTCGATCTCTTCCGGTGGGATCTTCGCGGCCGCCAGCTCTTTGCGATAGGCTTCTAAACGTTCGGGCAAACCTCGTCGCAGTTCGTCCCACCAGCCGATTTGCCGCTTGTGCTCTTCGGCGGCGCGCTTGGCTTGGGCCTGGAGGCGGCGGAAGTCGGTTCCAACGAGAACCAAGCCTTCCTGCGGAAGGAAGATCGCAGGGTTGCGAACGGCGGCGCCGAGCGTCGCCATGTAGTCGGCGTAGTCGCGCATGTCGTCGAACAGAATCAGACGCAGGCGGATATCGCTCTCTTTTCGCGGCGGAATCATGTGCTGAAACGCGCGGGAGGCTTGTTCCAGGCGGACCGCCATTCGCCGCGTTAGCGATTCGTCCAAGCGACTGTAAAAATCATACCCTTCACCGGTGACCACGCGATAGGTAACGCCATCTCGCTTGACCGTTTCCAATTGGATCGTTTCGCGATTCTCGGCCTCAAACTGCAGGCGGTTGCGGAGACGTTCGACTCGTTGGATTAGTTGCGAGCGCGACTCGGGATCGACTTCGGTGATCGCGCGGATTTCGCTCTGGGGGAAATTGCGAACCACGCCGAACATCGGCTTGCCGGCCGGCTTGACGATCTCGAGAAAGTCGAGGCCGTCGGCTTGGCGTTCGACGATCATCCCCTCCAGCGTTCGCCCGTCGCTGAGCGTCAACGTATCGCTTTCGGCCGCGGCGAGCAGCGCCTGACAGCAAAGCAACAGGGACAAGGTGAGAGTTCGGATCAACACGCGAAGCCTATGGGCGGAAGGGGAACGGGAAAAGCTCCCCCCATTCTTGTCGCAAAAAGTCCGCGTGGCAACGGCGAGTCGCTAAGCCGGCTAATGAGGGAGAATCCGCCGCACCAGACGGCAGCCCAACTGATAGGAAACCTGACCGTTGGCGACCATTTCGCGGACGTGCACCAGTTCGGCCTCAAAAAAGCGGAACGGAACCGTGCCGATCGCCAGGATGAAACGAGCGTGGGTCGGTTTGATTGGCAAGACAAACGCAATGCCGGTCGACGAAATATCGTGGAACGTGGCAAGCCGAAACCGCGATGTCGGCGGCATGTTCTCGCCGTCGTACTCGGCGTACATCTGCGTCGTCTGAAACGGATGTCGCGGGCTACGGCGACGTTCGCGCATTACCTCGACATCGTGCCCCAGCAGCGCATCAAGCGACGCTTCTACATCGAGAGCATGTGCCGCCTCATCGGCAAACTCCTCGAATAGTTCGAAGCATTCGAGCTGCGTAGGCTTGTTCATAGGTTTCGCGCAAACAGAGCCGGTTCGGGTGGAAACACCACATCGGAAATCTACGATCGAATCGTCAAGTTGCCAAATTATCTCGTCTCGACCGGTTACCGCGAAAGCCTGCCAGACGGCCGATTGAGACGACAGTGACGATTGAAATGACGCGAACGGTTATTAATTAGGCGGAATTCGTCGCAACCTGGGAGGTGTCGGCGACGTTCACCCAGACATGGACGTGCGGACTACCTCGATAGTGCCAGACAAACGAGGGGCCTTCCAGCCGCCAGATATCCCAAACCTGATCGTCGCCGATATCCCCTTCACGGAAGAAGGCGAGCCGGCACTCGTCCAGGCCGCCGTTCTTATCGAGACAGGCGACCACCTCGTCCCGATCGGATTGGCGGTAGGGGGCGATCAGCGTCTGCAGAACCTTCTGCACCCCTTCTTTTTGATCGCTCGCCAGATCGGCAACCTCGATCCCCAGGAATTTTCCTTCCGGCCCTTGGAACTTGACGTCCTCTTCAAACGGCGCCGTTTTGACCAGCGCCTGTTCCTGCTGTTTGCCATCCAGCATTTTGTAGACGTTGTTCGCCGCGACCGCTTGTTGCCAGAAGACGTTGCCGGGGTGATCGGGCTTCTCGTTAAATCCCTTCGCCGCGTGACCGTAGAAGATCGGTCCGCCAAACGCGACGTGCGGCGTTGAGTTGCCGTCGCAACGCATCGTCATGTGTCGGCCGGTCATCACCAGTTCAAACTTGTCCTCGCCTGGGGCGCCGAAGATCGCGATGTTTTGATCGTTGCCGAAACCGCCGGCGTCGTCCTTCAGCTGCCGATCAAATCGCTCGACCCAGTCCTCGGCGACGATCCCTTCAAAGATCTGGCGGATCAAATGCTTTTGATCGCTGGTGAAGTAGTTGCTGTTGATGCTCGGTTTGGTGATGTGCCAGTTGTTTTCGACCCGAGCTCGCAGCAGTCCGCGCGAGTCGGTATGTTCCCAAGGCAAGCAGATCTCTTTCTTCTGCTTCTCGTTCATCGAGTCGAACAAAACCTTGACCAGCGATTCAGGCGACTGGGCGTCAGCCGCCGGTTTCGTTTCGTCTCCCAGCAGCATGCCCGGGGCGGCTGCGGCAAGCGCGGCGCCAGAAGCGGCCGTTTTGAGGAAATGACGACGATCGACGGAAGAAAGGCGATCCAAGGCCATATCGGGACTCCGAAAAAAGAGGCGGGGAAGGGGGGGGCGTGGCGTTCATTAGAATGAGGTTTTGAAACCATGGCAAATCTTTTTGCGCAGAATCTTGCTTCGCTAGCGGCTATTATCAAGGATCGCCGACAAGACTTTATCGCGGAAATGTGATACGAATCACATGACTCAAATCTCGAGTTTGCAACGTTGCATTACGAAGGTCTGATCTCATGACGCCGGCGTCGCGCGCCCCCGAGGGAGAATCGAATCGTTGTCCGCTTTGCGGCGACGCGATATCGATTTCTCCTTCCCGTCCGCCAGGCGACGCTCCTTGTCCTAATTGCGGAGTGTTGCTGTGGTGGCCCGCGTTGCAGTCGGACGGGGGCTTTGCGTTTCTGGTTGGTGAAGGGACGCTATATGAGATCGCAGCGACCACCAAAGAGGACGCGATCGCGACGCTCGTTCGGCAGATGGTGGACCAGGGGGGGCTCGATGCGAGTTTGGCGCCCGATGCGCTCGCCGCCCTCTATCGCCGTGAAGAAGTCGGTACGACCGCGATCGGTGGAGGAGTGGCGATTCCCCATGCGCGAATTGATGGCCTCGATCAGGTCGTCGGGATTCTGGGTTGCGCGCCACACGGCGTTGATTTTGGCAGCGTCGATGGTGCGCCAGTGACGCATCTCTTCTTGTTGGTCGGCTCCCAGAACGACCCGAGCGGCTATTTGCGAGCGCTGGAAGCCGTCGCCAAAGCGATCCGCGCAATTCGCTGAATTGTGCGCTGGGGGGGCCGGTTTCTTCCCCGCTCACGCCCGATTATCTTAGTATCAAGCGGACTGCCGTCCGCTTGCTCCTCCCCACTACATCCCGATCACCCCGAAACACAATCTCATGACTCGACTTCGCCTTGTTTCCGCCCTGTTGTCGACGCTGCTCGCCCTCGGGGCGACCCCGGCGTTGGCCGAAGTTCGCCTGCCTGGCTTCTTTGGCGATCACATGGTTTTGCAGCAACAGATGCCGCTGCCGGTTTGGGGCTGGGCCGATCCCGGCCAACAGGTAACCGTCACCCTGGGCGAAGCCGCGGCGACCGCCAAGGCCGATGACAAGGGGAACTGGAAGGTCGAACTGCCGGCGATGGAAGCCGGGGGCGGTCCAATGAAGCTGACGGTCGCCGCCGGCGAACGGAAGTTGACCCTCAGCGATATTCTGCTGGGCGAGGTCTGGCTTTGCTCTGGCCAGTCGAACATGGAGTGGGTCGTCCGTTCGTCGAAGAACGCCGCCGCAGAAATCGCCGCCGCCAACTATCCCGAAATTCGTCAGATCAAGTTCAGTCATCAGACGTCCGCTGCGCCGCAAGACGACGTGAAAGGGACCTGGACGATCTGCTCGCCGGAGACGGCCGGCAACTTCACGGCGTGCGGCTACTTCATGGGCCGCAAGTTGTACCAAGAGTTGAATGTGCCGATCGGGCTGATCAATTCGTCGTGGGGCGGCACGCGGATCGAACCGTGGACCCCGCCGGTTGGTTTCGCCAAAGTCGCAGAGCTGAAAGACCTGTCGCAGAGGGTGCAGCGCCGCACGCCGGGCACGCCGCAGAACAGGGCGCTGGCCAAGGGGCACATGGCGGCGACCGAAAAGTGGCTGGCCGAAGCGAAAGCGAAAGACGCCGCCGGCGAAGCAATTCCGCCGAGTCCCGCCGTTCCTGGTGATCTGCAGCCGCACGTCTCGGCAACCGACCCGACGGCGATCTACAACTCGATGATCCATCCGCTGATTGGCCTGCCGTTCCGTGGCGCCATCTGGTACCAGGGAGAATCGAACCATGGCGAGGGAATGCTCTACAAGTACAAGATGGAAGCCTTGATCGGCGGCTGGCGAAAGCTGTGGAACATGGGCGACTTCTCCTTCTTCTACGTGCAGATCGCGCCGTATCAGTATGGTGACGAAAAGCCGGAAGTCTTGCCGGTCTTCTGGGAAGCCCAGGCCGCCGCGCTCGATATCCCCAAGACCGGGATGGTGGTGATCAACGACGTCGCCACGCTCAACGACATTCACCCGCCGATGAAGCAGGAAGTCGGCCTGCGTCTGGCCAATCTCGCCCTCCGCGACGTTTACGGTCAGAAGGATGTGATCGCCGACGGACCGACCTTCAAAGAGCTGAAGGAAGAGAAGGGCGCCTTGCGCGTGGTGTTCGACAACGTCGCCGCTGGTCTGAAGTCGAGCGACGATCAACCGCTGACTCACTTCGAGGTGATTGGCGTCGACACTGGTTGGATGAAGGCCGACGCTAAGATCGACGGCGATTCGGTGATTCTGACTTCCAGCGAAGTCAACCAGCCGGTCGCGATGCGGTTCGCTTGGCACAAGTTGGCCGAGCCGAACCTGGTTAACAGCGCCGGTCTCCCGACTTCGGCGTTCCGCGCCGGCGAAGTGCCGAAGCCCGACGCGTTGCCGAAAGTGGGCGCCGCCAAAGGCTACAAGTTGATCTACGATCTCGATCTGGCGACGCTGCCGCGCGGCGTCAAGTACGATGTCGACAACAGCCAGCAAAAGCTCGCCTTTGATCGGATCGGCTATCTGCTGGAACTGCAAACCTCCGGCGGTGAGCGCAAAGCCGCCTTTGTGTCGATGGACGCGTTCACCGACGACCTGTCGAAGATCGGCGTGCCAACTTTCACCAGCGGCGCTGTGTTCCAACAGCCGGTCAAGTCGTTGACCGTGTGGGCCAGCGGCGCCGACCTGAAGACTGGAGTCAATCTGGATGGCGGCAACATCGAGTTTTGGCCGCACAACTATGGAACGCCAAACGCCGCCAAGGTTCCGGGCGCTTCCGACCAAGTCTATGACTTTGGCGACGTTAAGGCCGAACCGGTCAACGGCTATGGCAGCATGCAAGTGCACAACGGCGCCGCCAAGCAAACGGTTTTCGCCCTCAATCACTGGGGCGCTGGCGCCAATGCCGACATCGGCATCGGCAACAGCAGCGGCGAAACCCGCGATTGGACCTTCAACGGCAACGCTTCGAACTACATCCATAAGCGTCTGCGGGTGTTGGTCCGCCCGGCCCAGTAATCGCGTTTGATCGCTTTCATCATTTCCCATCGCTATCTCACCCAAGAGCCCCCCATGCCCAAGCTCACCATTCGTTTGTTCGCCCTGTTGTTGTCGGTCGCCGTCGTTGTGCCTGCGCTGGCCCAAAAGAAAGAGGCCAAGAAGCGGACGCCGTTTACCAAGGTGGAGGATGTCGCCGGCTTGCCGCAGGTGTTGTTGATCGGCGATTCGATTTCGATCGGCTACACGATGCAGGTACAAGACAATCTGAAGGGCGTCGCCAATGTGCATCGCCCCGGCGCCAATTGCGCTTCGACCAAGCAAGGGGTACAGAACATCGACAAGTGGCTCGGCAGCGGCAAGTGGGATGTGATCCATTTCAACTGGGGTCTGCATGATCTGAAGTACGTGCTGGGGGATAGCCAGACGATCACGGCGATCGACACGCCGGAGGCTCACCCGCAGGTTTCGGTCGAAGAGTACAAGGCGAACCTGGAGAAGCTCGTCTCGCGGATGGAAGAGACCGGCGCTACGCTCATCTGGCGGAACACCACGCCGGTGCCGGTCGAAGGTTCCAACGGTCGCATCCCCGGGGACGCCGCCAAGTACAATGCGGCGGCGCTCGAAGTCTTGAAGAGCCACCCCGACGTTATCGTCGAAGACATGTGGAGCTTCGTGAAGCCGAACCAAGACAAGTGGAAGACGAAGCAAGGCAACGTCCACTTCAACGGCACGGCCAACAAAGAGCTGGCAAAGCATGTTTCGGAGACGATCCAAAAGGCGCTGCCGCAGAAGTAGCGGCTAGACCTCTTCGCGATTTGGCAATGGCTGCTGGAGAAAGGTGAGTACCATTCCTAGGAACGCGACTGAAATCCTTGGATCGCGCCGCAGGGCAAGCAAGCGCGGTCCGGGGATCGGTGGTGTCGATTTGACGGTCGGTGGCGGTCATCGAATTCTCATTCTGGTAGGGTTTCAAGTGAGGAAGTTGAAGGCGCTTTCCTGACGTCTCGTCTAATGGCGACTCCAGGAAAGCTTGCAGCGCTCCGCAACTTCGACAGACGCGATGCGTTGTCTTGCGGCCCCCGAGTTGCATCCAAAAGGAGTCGTCGGGAAGGATAAGACGAGGGCTGCCGACGGACAAATTGGTTGCCAGACGGGTGATAATATTGCCCCATGCGAAGTCGCTCTTGCCGCAGATGTGGCAAGGAGCATGTCGATGGATTTGGGGATCATTTGCCGTGGTCATCGCTCTTTCTGTTGCTAGAACGTCGTAGATGTACTAACAGGCAATTCGCCAGCGGGCGTGGCTGATTTCCGAAAATCGCCCTCGATTGGCGCTAAATTCAGACGCCAATCGGCCTGAAACCCTTTGACGCCAACCGCGGTATCTAGTACTGTCCTCGCTGCGCTGTTCATCGAGAAGGGATGCTCGATCCGAATGAAATTCCGGCTACTCGTATTACTGCTAGCAGTCTACGCCTTAGGGCGCCTGCAGTACGCCGCTGCGCAGTCGTTTGATCCGTTCGTCGATCCTCCGCTGCCGCAGCAAGCCGGCTATTTCGACCAAGACTCGCATGCGATGCCGACGGCAGAGTACATTCCTTGGTCGCGGCCGCAATCACAACCGGCGCCAGCTCCCTATCAAGAGGCCGCCTATCCGCTGCCCGAGGATCCGCAGACCGAGCTGTTCCAGGAAGAGATGTACTTCCTCGAAGAGCTTGACGAAAAGCCGAAGCGGAAGGGGGCTGACATTCCCAAACGTGATCCCTTTCAGGCTCACGCCTATTGGGCGCCGCAGCAAAACCTGCGGGGGCAGGATGGCGACTTCGCGATGAACGGTTTTATTACCAAGTTGATGCTGCCGATCTCGATTCAGGAAGGGCGAATCTGGGCCGCCAACATCACCTACGATCAGCTCAACATCGACTCCGACGCCTTTCTGCCCGATACCGGCATTCCGCTGCCTGACAACTTCTATCAACTCAACTTTGGCGTCACCCATATCCGCACCTTGGACAATGGTTGGCAGGCCGGCGGCAACCTGACCATCGGTACGGCGACCAACAAGCCGTTTGATAACATCGACGACATGACGATGTCGGGGCTCGCCTTCGTCAACATTCCGTGGAACAACGAACGCGACGCTTGGAATCTCAGTCTCTTTTATTCGCCAACCAGTCAGTTGCCATTCCCACTGCCTGGCGTCGCTTATCTCTGGCGACCGAGTGAACAGTTCGAGATGAATATCGGCGTCCCGTTCGCGCTGAAGTATCGTCCCACCGAGCGACGAACGTTCTCGTTCACCTACACGCCGCTGACCAACGTCAATGTCCTGCTCGAGCAAGAACTGGGCGCCAATTTGGTGGCATACGGCGGCTACTCGGTCAACAACAAGATCTATCTGCTGTCAGAGCGAACCGACAACGACGATCGCTTTTACTTCTTCGATCAACGTCTGACGATCGGGCTGAAGCGTCAACTGCCGTGGGGCCTGTCGGCCGATCTCTCGGCCGCCTACCTGTTCGACCGCAAGGTCTTCCAGGCCCAAGGCTTCTCCAGCGACCGCACCGACGAGTTCGGCATCGATCCCGGCGGCTTAATCTCGTTCTCCCTTAGCTGGAGCCGCTAGCCGGCCTTGCCCGGTGGCGCCATGCTCTGCGTCATTCATCCAAATGCTGCGCCCCATTCAACCCCGCGAACACCTCCTCATAATTCCCGTTCGCTTCCCCAAACCGCAGCGGCTTCACCCGCTCGACCAAGATCTCGCCCTGTGGAGTTCCGCCGCTGGTCAACAATCCAACTGATTCGGTGATGAACTCATCCAGCGGCATCGCCCTCGGATCGCTCGCTTGGTCGCTGCCCATCAACTCGGTCTGCACGTACGGGGGCGCCAGTTCCAACACTTCAACGCTCGTCTCTTTCAGCTGATATCGCAGCGATTGGGCGTACGAGTGAATCGCCGCTTTCGTTGCGCAGTAGGTCGGCGTCATCGCCAACGGCGTGAAGGCCAGGCCCGAACTAACCATCATCACGGTGGCGGCCGGTTGCCGGCGAAGATGCGGCAGCAAGCTCGCCGTCAGGCGAATCGGCCCGACCAGGTTGGTGGTGATCGTCGCCAGGCTGGCCGACAGGTCGATCGCATCGGTCTGCAGGTCTTCGGCGATCATGATACCGGCGTTGTTGATCAGCACGTTCAGGTTAGGAAAGTCGGCGATCGCGCGACGCATCACTTCGGCGATGCTCTCGGGCGAGGTAACGTCCAACTGGTAATAGGCCATCCCGTCGTGCTGTTCGGCCGCTTCGGCCAACGCTGCGGTTCGCCGCCCGCACAAGATGACCTGGTTGCCGAGCTTGTGTAGCGCTTCCGCCAGCGCCTTGCCAATGCCTGACGCGCCGCCGGTGATCATGATCGTGTTGCCGTCGCTTCTCATCGTCTGCTCCTGTTCGCTGCAAATGCCGTTTGCAGCAACGATAGGCGTCAGTCGCTAGAATGGAAAGAACGCACATGAAAGTGCGTAACGCACCTTTTGGTAACAATTGGCGAAACGCCGAGAAAAGTTGTGAACGAAGCTGCCGAAAATTCTCCCGAGTGGTCGGACATCGGTACCCAGGTCACTCGCCTGGTGCGCGAGATCATTGCCCGCGTCGCCGACAAATGGACGATGCCGATCATCGAGGCCCTGCACGAAGAACCGAACGCCCGGTTCAATCAGTTGCAACGCGCGGTCGACGGCATCAGCCAAAAAGTGTTGACTCAATCGCTACGTCAATTGGAAAGCGAGGGGCTAGTCGAACGTACCGCCTATGCCGAAACGCCTCCGCGAGTCGAATACAAACTGACCCCGCTTGGCGAAAGCCTGGGCGAAGCCTTCTGCGGCGTCTGGATCTGGGCCGAAAAGCACTGCCAGCAGATCGAAGCGTCGCGAGCCGCGTTTCA
Source organism: Blastopirellula retiformator (assembly GCF_007859755.1). NCBI lineage: Bacteria > Pseudomonadati > Planctomycetota > Planctomycetia > Pirellulales > Pirellulaceae > Blastopirellula > Blastopirellula retiformator. The sequence goes on from NZ_SJPF01000001.1 coordinate 1,182,744, forward strand.
GGAAAAGCGGAAGTAGTTCCGTAGGGCAGGCTGTGCCTGCCGAAATGGAAAGCGTATGCACTTCGGCAGGCACGGCCTGCCCTACAATTTACTCCGTATCGCGAATGACGCGCCAGTGTCCTTGGCGGTCGTCGATCGTGCCGATCATGCGGGGCCAATAATTCTCGCGGTCGGCGAAGGCGTCGGCGTCGATCATTTGCAGACGGTTTTCTAGCTGGCCAGCAAAGCCGGCCGGCAGCGTGCGATAATCGTCGCGCTGCGCTGACCACTCGATCACCGCTTGCAGCGATTGGGCGAATTGCAGCACGCTGGCGTTTACCAAGGTTTGCGGCGGGGCGGCGGCGATGTTGACTAGGTTGACCGCGCCGCTGGTTTGCTCGACGCAGAACGACGCCACGCCGGCGGCCGAGTCAACCTGGCCGATCACCAGTTGCTCGCTCATCCGGGCGTCCAGTTCCGAGTCGAAAAAGATCCCCCAGCCGATCAGCGAGTTGTAGCCAACCAGCGGTTCGGCCAAAGCCGCAAACGAAATCGTCTGCTCGTTACGTCCCTCGAGCACGATGGATTTGGGCAGCCCGCACGTTTGCAGAAAACGGTGCGCGGCTTGCGGCAGCTTGGCTTCGACGTGACGCAGGTATATCAACGCGTCAACGCCAAAGTAGTCGGCCCACCACGCGGCGTCCGGCTTGGTGGCGGTCCACGGTTGCTCGGCGCCTGACTCCGGAATCGTTTTCCAGATCGCTTGAGCCAACTTAATTCGTTCTTCGATAGGGAGAGCGGAGACGCTTGAGAGATCGATATCCGCCATGTTGGACTCCGAAATCACGAATGAAAATGATAGCGATCGATGATGACGCCATCGTAACCCAAGCCAGACTTTTCTTCAGCCCTGAAAATTTGGGTGGTGAAATTGAGACATATTGCGATCTGCCTGTTTTGCGAAGCGTTTAACGTTGCGCCTTTAGCTGCGCGATGGTCGCTTTCAATTCGGCGACTCCTTGCTCATCGGCAGGCAACGCTTCTTCATGGAGCGCCGGCAGAAGGTGATCCCAAACGACGTTCAGCTCGGCTTTCATGTCGCTTGTGTTGGCGGTGATCGCGATCACCGCATCCTGATCCGGTAGCACGATGCAAAGTTGACCATCTCTGCCGTCCCCGCGAAACGCATTGTGCCGGCAACGCCAGAACTGAAAGCCGTACCCTTGGTTCCAGTCGCTGTCCGGGGTGTCGCCGTTGGGGACTTGCTTGGAAGTCGCCATCGCGATCCAGTCGGCTGAGATGATCTGCTGGCCGTTCCATTTTCCTTTTTGCAGATACAGCTGGCCGAACTTGGCGATATCTTCGGTCTTCAGATACAAACCATACCCGCCGATCGATTCTCCCTGCGGGCTCTGGTCCCAAACCGGTTTGCTGATCCCCAACGGCTCAAACAGTCGCGGCGTCAGATAGTCGAGCACCGTCTCGCCGGTCACCTTCTGCACGATCACCGACAGCATGTAGGTGGCCGGCGTGTTGTAGCGGAAGTGCGTGCCTGGCTTGTGTGGAACGGGGTGATTCAAAAACGCCTTGGCCCAGTGGGGCTGCTCGCGCCAGTTGAGTTCGTCGTGGTGCCCGGCGTTCATCGTCAGCAGATCGCGAACGGTCATCGCCTTCAGGTTCTCGGAAGGATCCTTCGGAGTCAGATTGGGGAAGAACTTAACTACCTTGTCGTCCAGGCTCAGCTTCCCGTCGGCAATTGCCAGGCCGACCGCCGTCGACGTGAAGCTTTTGCTTAGCGACCACAGCACGTGTGGTTTGTCGGCCGCCTCCGGCGCCCACCACGCCTGGGCCACCACCTTGCCATGCCGCACCAGCATGAAGCTATGCAGCGAGCTGATCTCTTGGTCGGCCGCTTCGATAAAGGCTTGAATCCCGGCCGACGACACTCCCTCCGCCTCTGGCGTGCTCCGCGGCAGGACCGAAGTCGAGACGTTTTTTTCTTGGGCGACGGCGGCGCTGGTCCAAAGGAGCGCAAGTAGAAAAAGAGGCGAAAGTCGTTTCATGATGGGGCTCGGGTAAGTGCAGCAAAAAAATGGAGTTTGCGGGGTTGAGGGGCATTATCTCCTGATGCAGCGCCGGACGCTAAGGTTGGGCTCGATCTGGGACCGCCCTGGAAATAGGACTCCGGACTCACGTTTTTTTTCCAGCTATTCTTTTTCGTCACCAGCGTTCCGATATTGGTCCCAACTGGGGAGTGGACTGGACTGCGGTGCGAACTTTTTTTCTTCAGCTCGAACGGGGGCGATCTAACCGGATGCCGGAATCCGCGGGACCGACTTGACTGGACCGTTTTAATTTTTCTAACGTCGACCCGTTCAATTAGCCCGCCGTTTCAGGGGCTTCGATTGCGGCCGTGGGGCTGAGGACTGGACTGGACCAACTGCGCGCGTTTTTTTCGCGATGAACACCCTTTCACCGAAAACGTATACGCCATCGATACTTGCGCAAGTTTGACCGAGGCCGCTGCCGGTGGACTGGACTGCTCTCCCATTTTTTTCGACGAGCGTAGGGTCCGCTGTGCGGACCGGGGAAACGCCAACGAGCTTCGCCAACCGGTGCACACTTCCATGGTCCGCACAGCGGACCCTACTTTCACTAAACGCAACAACCGCAACCAACGACTGGACTGGACCGCGTTCCTATTTTTTCGCTGCACCGCCAATACCGTTCGTATCCAAATCGTCAAGGGGCAAGCCAATCCGGCCGATCCCAAGCAATTCTTCGCCACTCGGAAATCGACCACAATTCCGTGCGCTTTGTCAAGCAAAAGAAGGACCAGCGAGAGACGCTGCCGAGGTGCAGATCGGCGACCGGTCAAAACGCCAATCAAGCCGTCTCGACCTGAGCCGCCAAATGCCGCAGATGATGCGACGCATGGGCGGCGTGGATCTCCAGGATCTTCTCCGGCGGCAAGCGGCCGAACCCGGGGTGCGGCGCATAGGGGCCGGGGTGACGAAGTAGTCGCTCGACGCTGGCGGCGAATGCTTCCACTTCCACCGCGTCGTCCAAGTCGCCCGGCGGCACAAACATCGGCGCGGTCCGGATCCCCCGCGGCGAATCGCCGCTCAGCAGCTTCGGCAACAGCCACCACCGCATCAACGGCCGCAGTGGAGCGAACACCGACATCCAAGCAGGGCAACCGTCGATACTCAAGTCTTGCACCAGCACCAGGTGCCGACAGATCTGTCCCAGCGACCAGTTGCCATGCCGAACGTAACCGCCGGCCAAAAGCTGCCGAGCATCGTCGACCGCCGCTGCGATGTTTGGGAATTGGAGGTTGCGGAGTTGGGGCATGGGGCGCCTGTTCTCAATGGGATTGCGATCGAAGTCTATTATGAAGGGATTGGATATCGATCGATACCAGTGCTGGGTAATCGTCGGCTGGGACAATCGAGTTGCTTTTCCATCGGGTGCCACTGGCCTTAGCCAGTGTCTTCATTCGGTATGCGGCAACTGCACGCCACCTGTATCCCAGTCAGTCGATCAGATTGCCCAACTGCTGTTCATAAAAGGAAGTCCAGTTGCGATTTTCCACCGCGGCTTGGATGGAGCGGCGCGTAAAGGTTTTGAGATCGTCGAGCGTGGCGAACGTTTCCTTCTCGGCGTCGGGGAAGACGACCTGCAAGTTGCTGGTCAGAAAAAGGCTGGCCCCAGTGTTGGTCGTCAAAAAAGGGAACGTGCCTGGCGGAGGATCGATTTCGGGATAGCCGAGATCAGCGTCGTTGCCCAGCGGGCTAAACAAACTGCCGCGAATGGCTGGTTCGTGGCTCAACTCAATCGCATAGCCGCCTGCCATCTCGTACTCGTCCGCCTTCAAACCATACAACGAAGCGACATAGGCGGGAACGAAAGCGGGAAACGAGCGGTCAGCGTCGAGGGCCGAAAAGCAAAGCCGATCACCAGCGGCGAAGAACGTACCGAGATACTCGTCGTTGATCTGCTGGAAGGTCAGCGACTCGACCAACTGCAGCAAGGCGTGCCATTCGGCCCAACCAGGATTGGAGTCGCGAAGACGCTCGTGAAGATGTGAAGCCATGTCTTTTGCTGCCAGGAATGTTGAGTATCGTCGTTTGGTGGAAATCGTATCACAAATGAGAACACCCAAGAAATGGAACAAGGCGCCGAAAGGCGCCTTGTTCGTTTCGATTATTTCGCTTCGCGGCTTAGTACGCCCGCGGCGTAACGCGGCCTTGGACGCGGCTCGGCAAACCTTGGATTCGCAGGAAGCCTTCGGCGTCGGTTTGGTCGTAGCTGCCGCCCCCTTCCATCGTGGCGATCCCTTCGTCGTACAGGCTGTTTTTGCTGCTGCGGCTGTCGACCATGATGTTCCCCTTGTAGAGGTTCAGGCTGACTTCGCCGGTGACGTTCTTCATCGTTTCGCGGCCGAAGGCGAGCAGGGCGTCCATCTTCGGGGCGTACCAGAAGCCGTAGTAAACCATTTCGGCGACGACCGGAGCGAGTTGATCGCGGAGGTGGATCAGGTCGCGGTCGACGGTCAGTTGCTCCAGCACCAGCACGGCGTCGTACAGCACGGTCATGCCGGGCGACTCGTAGACGCCGCGGCTCTTCATGCCGACGAAGCGGTTCTCGACCATGTCGATGCGGCCGACGCCGTTACGACCGCCGATTTCGTTCAGCTTCAGGACGACCTGCAGCGGCGAGAGCTGTTCGCCGTTGATCGCGACCGGTACGCCTTGCTCGAAGGTGAGCTTCACGTTTTCGATTTTGTCCGGCGCCTCTTGCGGCGAGACGGTCATGCCGAAATCGACCGCTTCGACGCCGTTGACCATCAGGTCTTCGAGGTTGCCTGCTTCGTAGCTGATGTGCAGGCAGTTTTCGTCCGAGCTGTACGGCTTGGCGATCGACGCTTTGACCGGGATGTTCTTTTCTTCGCAATACTTGATCATCGCGTTGCGGCCCGGGAAGAGCTGACGGAACTTTTCCATCCGCCACGGGGCGATGATCTTGACGCTGGGGTCGAGCGCTTCGGCCGCCAGTTGGAAACGGCACTGGTCGTTCCCTTTGCCGGTGGCGCCATGGACGTAGGCGTCGGCGCCAACTTCGCGGGCCACCTGCAGGCAGATCTTGGAGATCAGCGGGCGGGCGATCGAGGTGCCGAGCAGGTAGATCGATTCGTACTTCGCTTGCCACTGGGCGATCGGGAAGGCGAAGTCGCGGCACATTTCTTCTTGGCCGTCAACGATGCGCGCCGATTTGGCGCCGCAGGTCTTCGCCTTTTCGAGAATGGCCTGGCGGTCTTCGCAGGGTTGCCCCAGATCGACGTACACCGCGTGCACTTCATAACCTTCGTCTTGCAGCCAACCGAGGATGACCGACGTGTCCAATCCGCCCGAGTAGGCGAGTACGCAGCTAGGCATTGGCGAAAACCGTAAGCAGTTAAAAGGAAAGTGGCGTCCCCAGCCGGGTAGACAGGCCCGCAGGGAAGGGGTTCATTGTGATCCGATTTGAGCCCTGCGGCAAGGTAAGGGGAGGAGAGTGAGGGGAAAGCGGAGGGAGAAGAGGAATGACGAATGTCTAATCACGAATGTCTAATGACGGAGATGGCCGGTAGGGTGCGTCTCGACGCACCCTACGGAGGACCAGATTTCCACTCAGCTTTCCGCTTTCCGCTTCTCTCCCAAAATCTTAGCCAGGCCGGCCTTGTAATTCGGGTACTTGGGGCGTAGGCCCAGATGCTCGGTGACCAACTGGTTGGACATGCGGCGGTTGGTGGCGGCGCGTTGGGCGGCGGGGGAGTTGGGATCGGCCGTTTCGTAGACGGGGGGCGGAGCGCCCAGGCTGCGGGCGATTTGGGCGTAGTACTCGGTTCGCTCGACCGGGTGCCCGTCGCTGACGACGTACAACGATTTGGGGGCAGGGTGAGCGGCGGCCAGCACAACTGTCTCGGCGGCGTCGTCTACATGAATAAGGTTTAATGCGCCCGGGCCCGGCGTGGGAATCGGCGTTTGGGCGGCGATTTCCCTCGCGCGCGGGATGCGGCCGGGTCCATAGATGCCAGCCAGCCGCAGCGTGACGTGTTTCTGTTGCCAGCGAGGATCGGCTCGCAACAATTGTTCTGCAGCCCAACATGCTTTTCCACCGGAACGTTGTGGATCGCATGGGGTTTGTTCATCAACCACTTGTCCGCCGGCGTCGCCATAAACGCCGGTCGAACTGACGTAGATCAGCCGGCCGCAGCTGGTGGGCAAATGGTCGAGAACTTTGGCGAGACCCGCTACGTAAACATCTTCGATCGGCATACCGGCCGAGCGATCGTATCCGACCGCAAACAGCACGGTATCGACCGAGGGGAGATCGGCGAGCGAGTTTTCGTCGGTCACGTCGGCGATGATCGGCCGCAGCCCCGCGTTGGCGAGTTCCGCCGCTCGATCCGCATTTCGCGTTACGGCAAAGACCTCGTCTCCCTGCTCACGCCAACGATTGGCGACCGGCAGGCCGACGTAGCCGCATCCGAAAATCAGTCGACGAGATTGTCCCGTGCTCATGGAAGATCTTTCTGGGACCTGTAGGTAGTTTGCATCCGTCAGCTAGATCTTAGCGGTTCGGCTGACTGTAACAAGCGTCTACAAAAACAGTTACGTTCTGACTATTCTGGCAATACGGCCTGCTTGAGCGAATTTCCGCAGGGTGGAGTCGTGCGAATTGTTTCGAAATTGCCGGAATTGTCGCCTATAATAGAAGTCCCCTTCCCGAAGCCCCAATCTCACGATCGCGGAACCATCGGATTATGACGCATCAGACGAGACTCCCCCTCTCTGTCCTTCTCCTCCTGTTCGCTGGCTTAGGGGTTTCGCTCGCTAAGGCGGAAGAATTGCCGAAAGCGGCGGCGGAACCGACTGTCGTCCAAACGGCCCACTTCCAAGAAGTCTTGGCGGGCGACGCACCGAACAGTTTGAGCGAACTGCGAGCCCTCGAGCGACGGGTCCAAGAGGTCGCCAAGAAAGTGATTCCTTGCACGGTCGGCGTTTCGGTCGGCGGCGCCCAAGGCTCTGGCGTTATCGTCACCGAGGACGGCTATGTGATGACGGCCGGTCATGTGATTGGCGAGCCAAATCGGCAAGCGACCATCACCTTGCCCAGCGGCAAAAAGGTGAAGGCGATCACCCTGGGAGCCGATCGCAGCATCGACTCGGGCTTGTTGAAGATCACGACTCCGGGCAAGTACGAACACTTGAAGGTCGACCATTCCAACGAACTGCGCGATGGGCAGTGGGTGTTGGTGACCGGGCATCCCGGCGGTTATCTGAAAGACCGCCTGCCGGTGTTGCGGCTCGGCCGAGTGTTGGCTTCTTACGAAGACGTGGTCGCGACCGACTGCGTGCTGGTGGGTGGAGACAGCGGCGGTCCGCTGCTGGATATGGATGGCGACGTCGTCGGCATCAACAGCCGAATCGGCAACCGGATCACCGCCAACATGCATGTGCCGTCGGACGCTTACTCCGAAAATTGGACCCGGCTGACCGATGGCGAAGTCTGGGGCAAATTGCCGGGGACGCGTCCGGTGCTGGGAGTCCGCTGCGACAAGGATAAGAAGGCGCCGATCGTGATCGAGGTGACCCCCAATTCTCCGGCCGAGCGGTCGGGCGTCGAAGTGGGGGATCGGATCATTCGCTTTAACGGACGCCAAACCAACTCTTTTGATGATTTGAAATTGCTAGTCGATCAGACAAGCCCCGGCGACCAGGTGGATGTGGTCGTCCAGCGCGGGGAGCGAACTCTGACGCTGAATGACGTCCTGATCAAGGACGCACGCGAAATCGGCGGTTAGAAGACCGCGCAATTGAGATTGGGCGGATGTTCCCGGCTTTTCTCTTGTCCAAGTTGAGGGATAAACAATGATGGCGAAATTGGTGCGCACGCGGACGCTCTGGAGCGTAACGGCACTGTTGACGACCCTGTCGATCCTGACGGTCGCCTACGGCCAGCAGCGTCACGAAGGGATGATGGCTCGGTTCCTGCAAAAGGTAAACGAGCGGAGCAACGTTCGCGTGATGGCCGCGTTTCGCGAAGTCGTCGCCGAGCCGCATGATTCGACCGTCGAATTGCTGATCAAAGGCGAGCGGGTCGCCTTGGGGGGCATCGTCGACTCGCAAGGTTGGATCATCACCAAGGCGAGCCAGATCATGGCCCAGGAGAACGTCGACAAGCTGGTCTGCCGCTTGTCCAACGGCGACAGCTTCGCCGCAACGATCGCCTCGCACGATCGTAAGTTTGACTTGGCGCTGCTGAAGATTGACGCATCGGGTTTGAACGTCATCGAGATGGCCGATACCGCGCCGGAAGTCGGCAGCCTGCTCGCCACGACCAGCCCGAAGGCCGATCCGCTGGCGATTGGCGTGATGAGCTCGGCCGCTCGCACGATTCAGGGCGAATATGGCGTGCTGGGGATCCGGCTGCCAGGCGTGGGGGAGAATGTGACCGAAGCTCGAGTGATGCAGGTGTTTGACAAGAGCGCCGCCGACAAGTCGGGCCTTTTGGCGGGCGACCTGATTCGCTCGGTCAACGACATCACGATCGGCTCGGCCAGCCAGCTGCAAAAGGCGATCCGCGGTTATCAGCCGGGGGATGTCGTGCGGCTGACGATCGCCCGCGGCGAAAGCGATGTTGATTTGCTTTGCACGCTGGGAGATCGCTACACCGGCGTCGAAGGGCCGGAAGGGATGGCCCGCCATGAGTTTCAGAATCATTTGGGGGGACCGCTCAGCTCGCGTCGCAGCGGCTTTCCGACGGCGTTTCAGCATGATACGTTCCTGCGTCCCGAAGATTGCGGCGGTCCGGTCGTCAATCTCGACGGCAAAGTGGTCGGCTTGAACATCGCCCGGGCAGGGCGGGTCGCCAGCTATGCAATTCCGGCTGACATTTTGTCGGAAGTGGTTCAGCGGTTAAAATCGGAGGCGGCCCTGCAAACGGTCTCGACCGAAGCGGCGGCGCTTTAGACGCTACCCTGATACCTCATTCTGCCCTGGAAACGAAACGTTATGACTGATGCGGATCAACTACGGCTAAAACTGCAAGAGCTCCAAGCCGAGTTGCGTGATATCGACGAGATGGATGCCGAGACGCGTCGGTTGCTGGAAGGGGCGATGGAAGAGATTCATGACGCCCTCAACCAGGATAACTCGGACGCGCTGCAGCACCCGTCGCTAGTCGACAACCTCAACAAAGCGACGCAAGAATTCGAAACGTCGCACCCCGGCCTGACTCGCATCATCGGCAACATGGTCGACATCCTCGGGAACACCGGGATCTAGGTTGAACAAAGCTAAACACGAAACGAAAAAGCGACGCTAGAGGGCGTCGCTTTTTTTGTGCGTTTAGCAGTCCGTTGATTTTCTCGACGGACTGCGTGATCGCACGGATGCGATCCCAAAATAACGACGTAAGTCGTTATTTTGCGAGCCGCGAAGAGCTATGCTCTGAGCCTGGCGAGGTTGTAAAATGCCACGATGGCATTTTTCAACAGGTAGCTAGTGTTGAATGGTGGCCGCATGGAGGGAGGATCTACTTCGCTCCTAGGCAATACAAGTGCGACGCCGTGCGAACATATAGTTTGCCATTGGCGACGGCGGCTGTGGCGTTGCTTCCTTCGCCGAGCGAGAAGCGGGCCAGCTCTTGGAATTGTTCGCCTGCCTTTAGGATGACGACTTCGCCCTCTTCGCTGACGTTGATCAATTTGTCGCCGGCGATGATGGGCGAGCCCGAGAAGTTGCCGCCGATCCGCTGCTGCCATACCTTGCCGCCATCTTCGGTCCGGATGCAGGAGACGATCCCTTTGTCGTACCACAGGTAGGTCAGGCCATCTTTGCCGATCGGCCCCGGCACGTACGGCGCCGAACGCTCGAAGCGATAGAGCGTTTCGCCTGTCTCGGGATCGATCGCCACCACGTAGTTGCCGCCGCCGCCTGATCCGCACGAGCCATAAACGACGCCGTCCACGACGACCGGCGATGAGACGCTCCGCATTTTGAAAACAGGGTTGGCCCAGACCTGATCGCCGTTGGCTGGGTTGTGTGCGGCGATGCCATGGGCCGAGCTGTTGCAGATCAGCAGGTCGCGGCCATCTTTCGCCTTGTAGATGCAGGGAACCGAATAGGCGGCGACGTCGCTGTCGCGGGCCGACTCCCAGACAATTCGCCCGGTCGCACGATCCATCGCCACCAGGCGGCTTTGACCGGCGTCGCGGCCATTCAGTTTGCGAGGATTGCCCAACTGCATCAGCGAGAGGATGACGTACTCGTCGTACAACATCGGCGAAACGCCAAACCCATGTTGGCTGACCCACGGGCCCAGTTCGGTGGTCCACTCCAATTCGCCGTCATGGTCAAGTGAGGCGAGCGTCGTTTGCTCGCCATCGCTCCAGGCGATGTATACCGAGTGGGCGTCGACGGCCGGCGTAGTCGACGCGAAGGTGTTCTTCGAGTGCAGGTGATATCCGCCCGAGGCGAGCCGTTTCTTCCAGATCTCTTTGCCGGTCTTGGCGTCTAAGCAGAGGGCGTAAACGTACGAGCCGTCACGTTCGCTGCTGAGCAGAAAGATTTTGTCGCCCCAGATCACCGGCGACGAGTTGCCCAGGCCCGGCAGATCGGCCTTCCAGCAGACGTCGTCGGCGGCGCTAAAGGGAAGCTGCAAGTCGATCGGAGCGGCCAGCCCGCTGCCGTTGGGACCGCGAAACCGGGCCCACTCTTCTTCGGCCATGGCGGGAGCCGAGCAGAAGGCGAGCAGCGTGGCGGAGAGCGCAAGCGAGCGGAGGTGAAGCGAGTTCATCGATAGGGCTCAGGAGGGAACAAGAATCTGGCGGGAAACCAAGGTGGTCGCTTGGCAATGTAACCCGCCCAGCCCCTTCTGGCTAGCAAAACGGCCCCAGATTTACGTGAGAATCGGGGCCGAGAGGGTAGATGGTTCGTGCCTTAAGTAATTCGGCGTCCTTGCGGCAGCGGCAGTCGGGCGCCGCGGGCCTGGGGCTTCGCTTCCAGGTTGTCGCGATCGGTCGACGTCGGAATCGTCACCTCTTTGATCACCATCAGGGCCGAGCCCATCGATTGCGTCAGCGGGCGAAACGGATGCTGCACGGTGTCGATCCAAGGTCGGGCGTCGAGCGAGCTGACCGCCAGCGTCGTCGAATCAAGCGGCAAGCGCTGGGCGGTGGTGGTCACGCCGACCAGGTCGTTGGTCAGATCCCAGGGAAGGTCAAAGGGAGAGCGAACGGTCGAGACGTACTGGGCGTCTTCCCAATCGAGCGGCTCTAGCGGCTCTTCCCAGGTTGGGTCATCGGTCAGGGCGGTCATTCCGTATTGGCCAATGCGATCGTCCCGCTGATCGTTCAGCGAGAAGGGGATGACCGCCAGGATCAACAGCGACGCCGCCATCCCCAAGGCGGCGATTGGCAGCCAGGCGGTCACCGGCGTTGCTGGCGAGGGAGTCTCGGCGGCGATCGGCAGAGTGGCCGACGTGGTCTGCAGCTGCGCGATTACGCAGGCCGTCAGATGGGGACCGGCGGTCGGCTGATCCCACGACTCTAGGCCGTCAAACAGCATGGCGTAGTCGGCGGCGAGCCGCTCGCAGCGCGTACGATCTTCGGCGTCGACCTGCGAAAGCAGCTGATCGACTTCATGAAAACGCCGCTCGTCCAACAGGTCGTGCAGCTGAGATTCAAACTCGACGCATTTCATTTTCACGCCCTTCCAATACCCCTCGTTGGGACAATCGCGCGATCATCTCCCTCCGCGCTCGGTGGACCCAGGTTTTGATCGTGCCCAGCGGTTTTCCTAACTGCTCGCTGATCTCGATGTAGCTCAGCTCATGTTCATGAAACAACAAAAATGCTTGTCGGTATTCCGACCGGACTTGCTGCAGGGCCAAATGAACTTCTTCGGCCAAAATTTGGGCCGGCTGCAGGTCGGGTCGATGATCGGCGACATGATCTTCGATCGGGTGAGCCTGAGGGCGCCGTTTTCGCTTGGCCAGCAAAGTGCGGCAGCGATTGCCGGCGATCGTCAGGATCCAGGGCTCCAGCGGACGCTCGCGATCCCAGTGATCTAGGCTGCGCATCACGCGTACAAAGGTCTCCTGGGCCATGTCCTCCGCCTCGTGATGCTCTCCGACCATGCGGTAGCAGAGCCCATACACTTTGTTTCGAAATAGGTCGATAAACTGCCCGATGGCGGTACCATCCCCACTGCGGCATTGATCGACTAGCAGGTGAATGTCGGAGACCAACGGTCAAACCTTTCCGCGGAGTTTTTCCGTTCAGAAGTGCTTACTTGGTGAGGTCGACCGGGGTTTCATCCAGGCAGATTGATTTTTTGAGCTTGGGGCCGATCGACAGGCTTACCGCAGTTCGGCGGGCGAACCCGCATCTTGGCGCTATTATGCCGGAAAAGACGCAAAAAAGCCGGCACGGAGCCGGCTTTCTGCTTATCTACTGGTGTGCTCGAGCGGCCGCCTAGCGACGATCGAACATCTTTTTCAGCGTTTCCTGAGCCGCGTCACGACTGTTTTGGGCTTCGTCCTTGTCCATATGCGGCAGTTTGCCGTATTCCTTCTTCTTCTTGCCCGCGAAGAGCCCCATGAAGCCCGACTTGGTGTTGGCGCCCGCCTCGTCGGCCGAGGTCGGTTGCTCTTCGTCTTCGACAAAGTCGTCGACCGAGACCGTTTCGCCAATGCGGAACTGACGTCCTTCCGGATTCGCCAGACGATCCATCCGGTCTTCCTCGTCCGCTTCGGCCAGCCAGCCGGCGACGTCGGAGTCGTTGAGGCCAGCTTCGGCGACCCGCGTGGCCGCTTCTTTCACGCTGTTCACACGGGGCCGTTTGGCGGCTCCGAGCGAATGATCGATCAGCACGAGGAATTCGAGCGGACCAACGCGAAGTTCGTCCCCCATCTTCAATTCGATCGTGCCGCTGATTTGTTCGTTGTTGACGAAGGTGCCATTCTTGCTGCCGAAATCTTCGATCACTAGCTTCGAGTCGGCGACGCGCAGCTCGCAATGTCGGCGACTAATCATGTCGCTTTTCGGTTTCAGATGACATCCATCGCCGCGTCCGATGACAAAGCTGTCGACAGGAATCTTGAATTCCTTACCGGCGCTCGGTCCTCGAACGACCCTTAACATTACCTGCATCGACAATCCTTCCTTCGCATTTAGTCCCGCCCCCGGAGATTCTCTGAACGAAATAATTACGGTTAGCAATATTTGGGAACAAAACCGCGAATAGGATTTAGGAGATGTCTCGACTGCTATCACTCGGATTACAGTCGAACATCAAAGGGAAAAGGTGTCTGTCGCTAGCCCGGATGATAAGTAGGAATAGGCGAGCGATTAGCTACTTAGGTTACTGCTGGCGCCGGCTAGAAAAAATGACCATTCTGAGGGGCTCCGTTCCAATTTGGGAAACTTCACAATCCCCAGATTCGTCTTCTTTCTTCTTGCATATCGGCAATATCGAGGTAGCCGCTTCAGGATCATAATACTCCACCGTAAAGTCCGGGTCAAAGGATATGTTTCTTCCGGCCTGGGCGGGCGGCTACTTCTTCTCGGTCCAATCAGGGGAGGCGAAACGCGACTTTTCCGTTTCCGTCGCCAAATCGATTTCCCCCCCGGTTAGCGCACCAATTTCAAAATTCACCTGCAAAATTTGGCTAAGATTCGGCAGCCAAACATTTTGCAGCTCATCAGCGGCGATTCTCACGCCTGCCAGCTCGACGATTCCCGGCAATTGAGGGGCTGCAGTCGACCGCCCCAGCAGGATGCTGCCATGCTGGAGCACCGCTCCCCGGCCGCGACGCTGGGCGCTGCCGCAAACCTTATATCCATCGACAATTACGTCGACGCTGCTCCGTCTCTCGAAGCAGAGGAACGGATCGCCTTCGGGATGCTTCTGTGGCTTTCCGCAAATCGCCGCCGTCACGCCCAGCTCAGCCAGCGTGACAATCAGGGACTGGTGGAACAGGTCAAACAGGCTGGTCACCGACGTGCTGCGGGGATCGGCCGTCGGCACGCAGTAGCTGTAGGTCAGCTCGACGTCATGCAGAATCGCCCCGCCGCCGGAAGCGCGCCGTACGCAGGCGGCGTCGCGACTTTCTGCGTGGGACCAGCGGTCGGCGTACTTCTGGAAGTAGCCGAGCGAGAGGGTTGGCTCGCTCCATTGGTAGAAGCGGAGCGTCGGCCTCTGGCTGTCGGCGGTCGACTCCAGCAAGGATTCGTCGACCGCCATATTCCAGCTTCCGCGGTGGGAAGCGTTTTCTATCAGGCGAACCGCCATCGCACTCGCCTAGTTGCAAACGGCCCGCAGGCAGGGCTGACGCGCCGCCGCCACTTCATTCGGACGGCTGATCGGCGTCGTGTGGGGCGCTTCGTGCAGCAGATCGGCCGACTCTTCGGTGATGCGGAAGAGGGTTTCGACGAAGGCGTCGAGCATCTCTTTGCTTTCCGTTTCGGTCGGTTCGATCATCATCGCTTCGGGCACCGTCAGCGGGAAGTAAACGGTCGGAGCGTGATAGCCGTAGTCAAGCAACCGCTTGGCGACGTCCATCGCGGTGACGCCTTTCTCCTGCTTCAGCTTGGCCGCCGAAGCGACAAACTCGTGCATGCAGCGAGTCCCGTGCGGAACCGGCATGAAGTGCTTCACCTTGCTCAACAGGTAGTTGGCGTTCAGCACGGCGTTTTCCGACACCGCCTTCAGACCATCGGGCCCGTACGACAAGATGTAGCAGTAAGCCCGGACGAGCACGCCGACATTGCCGAAGAAGGTGCGAACGCGACCGATCGAGTTGGGGCGATCGTAGTCGAGACGATACTTGTCGCCTGCTTTGACTACGATTGGCGACGGCAGGAATGGGCCCAGCTTTTCGGCGACGCAGATCGGACCAGCGCCAGGACCACCGCCGCCGTGAGGGCCGCTGAAGGTCTTGTGCGGGTTGTAGTGCATCATGTCGGCGCCGATGTCGCCGGGACGCGAAATCCCCAGGACCGCGTTCATGTTGGCGCCGTCCAGATAGATCAAACCGCCGGCGGCGTGGACCGCGTCGGCGATCTCGGCCATCTGCGTTTCAAACAAGCCGAGCGTGCTTGGGTTGGTGATCATGAAGACGGCGACCTGGTCGTTCAGCTTGCTGCGGAGGTCATCCATATCGACCGCGCCGTCGACCGTTCTGACGGTGACCGCGGTGAAGCCCGCCATCTGGGCGCTGGCCGGGTTGGTGCCGTGCGAGCTGTCGGGCGAAAGGACCAGCTTGCGGCTCTCTTGTCCGATCGAACGGAAGTAGGCGGCGGCCGCCATCAGCGCGGTCCATTCGCCATGGGCGCCAGCGGCAGGTTGCAGCGACACGGCCGGCAGACCCGAGATCTCCGTCAGGAAGTCCTGCAGCTCAAACAGCAACTGCAACATTCCTTGCAGCGAATCTTCGGGCTGATACGGGTGCAAGTCGACGATGCCCGGCAGCGAAGCGAGACGCTCGTTCCGCTTCGGGTTGTACTTCATCGTGCACGAACCGAGCGGGTAGTAATGCGTATCGACCGACATGTTGAGGGTCGACAGGTTGGTGTAGTGCCGCACCACTTCGGGCTCGGCCAGTTCCGGCAATGCCGGCGGATTATCGGCCAGCGCGTCGGCGGGCAGCAGCTCGCTGAGCGGGGTTTCGGGGACGTCGCACTTCGGCAGAACCACGGCGCGACGACCCGGTTGCGAAAGCTCGGTCAGCAGCTGGGTAGAGCGGGTATTACGCATGGATCGTCGTCCGGTTGGTAGTCAGGGCCAAAGTTTTCACAAGACCGTCGATCTCGACGCGAGTTCGTTTTTCGGTCACGGTAACCAGGAAGCAGTCGGCCAGTTCGGGGAACCAGGTTCCCAGGGCGACGCCGGCGAAGAAGCCTGCTTCGGACGCTTCGGCCAACACGGTGGCGACGTCATTTTGCGTATCGCGGACGACGAACTCTTTGAAGAACGGCGTGTCGAACGCCAACTCAAATCGCTCGTGCGAGGCGATCTGCTGGGCCGCGTAGTGCGACTTGCGGGCACACAACTCGCCCACTTCTTTCATTCCCTGCGGTCCCATCAGGGCCAGGTAGATCGAAGCGCGAAGGGCGAACAACCCTTGGTTGGTACAGATGTTGCTGGTCGCCTTTTCGCGGCGGATATGCTGTTCGCGCGTTTGCAGCGTCAGCACCCAGCAGCGCTTGCCGCGGCGATCGGTCGTTTCGCCGCAGATACGGCCCGGCATGCGGCGGACGAACTGCTCGCGGCAGGTCATGATGCCAAGATAGGGACCGCCATACTGCATCGGCGAACCAAGAGCATGTCCTTCGGCGACGGCGATATCGGCGCCCAGGTCGCCGGGACGCTTCAGCACTCCCAGGCTGAGCGGATCGAACGACTGAACCAACAGCGCGCCTTTGGCGTGGGCGATGTCAGCCAAGGCTTGCACTTGCTCGGGCGAGCCGAAGAAGTTGGGCGACTGGACCACGACGCAGGCGGTTTGGTCGTCGACCAGCGCTTCGACTTCGGCCGGATCGGCCGTGCCATTGGTGGTCGGCGCGACGACGATTTCCAGACCGAGCGGACCGAAGTAGGTCTCCAGGATCTGGCGATACTCGGGATGGATGCTGCCAAGGACGACGATCTTTTCATGGCGACGAACGGTGTTCATGCTCATGATCACCGCTTCGGCCAGGGCGCTGCCGCCGTCGTAGAGACTGGCGTTGGAGACGTCCATGCCGGTTAGTTCGCAGATCAGCGTCTGATACTCGAACATCGCCTGCAAGTTCCCCTGCGACACTTCCGGTTGGTAGGGAGTGTAGGAGGTGTAGAACTCGCCGCGGGACGCGATCGCATCGACCGCCGCGGGAATGAAGTGATCGTAGCTTCCGCCCCCTAAGAAACAGACCTTGTCACCCGGGCCTTGGCTTTTGGCGGCCAGGCTCGACAAGTGTTGCGTTAGTTCCAGTTCCCCCATCGCTGGCGGCAGGTCGAGAGGACGACCGAGACGCAGTGACGGCGGGATTTGCTCGAACAGCTCTTCGATCGAAGCCGCGCCGATCGAGGCGAGCATTTCTTGCTGCTCTTGGGGAGTGTTAAATAGGTAAGCCATGTTCTCTCGCGTTGGTCCATATTTGACGTTGCGTGATCGCTGACAAAGGAAAGAGACGCCTCGAGCGGCGCCGGCCGCAGCGTCAACTGACGGTGCGACGCTGGCGATCGCGACAGGAAGTGGACTAGCCTTCTTCCTGGCACTGCTTTTCGTAGGCGGGCTGGTCCAGCAAGTTGGCCAGGCCGCTGTCGTCCGTGATTTTGATCCTGGCGATCCATCCGCCAACGTAGGGGTCGTCGTTCAGCGATTCCAGTTTGTTCGGCAGCTCTTCGTTGACGGCGATCACTTCGCCGGTGACGGGAGCATACACGTCGCTGACCGCTTTGACCGATTCGATCTCACCAAAAGGCTGACCGGCGGTCGTTTGGGCGCCGACTTTCGGCAGTTCCAAGTAGACCAGGTCGGTCAGCGCTTCAATCGCGAAGGCGCTGATGCCGACGGTCGCCACTTTGCCGCCGTCTTGTTCTTCGACGAAGGCCCATTCATGCGTTTTCGCGTACAGCAGTTGGGAAGGGTCCACGTGGAGAGTCTCCTGAAAATTCTTTTTTTAGGTGCGAGGACGAGTGTAAAAGGGAAGCGGCGCGATCTCGGCCGTAATTCGTTTACCGCGAATATCGATTTCTACCGCGGTGCCGACGGTCGCCACGCTGGGGTCAACGTAACCCATCGCGATCGGCTTATTGAAAGTAGGTGAGAACGTACCGCTGGTCACTTCGCCCACTTGCTTGTCGCCGATATGAATCGTGCAGTGCTCGCGGGGGACCCGACGATCGCCGCAGGTCAAACCAACGCGAACGACGCTGGGCGCCATGTCGCGGGCCGCTTCGATCCGGTCTTTGCCAAAGAAGTCGTGGTCGTACGAGACCCCAAACGCCAGGCCGGCGGTCAGCGGATCGATCGATTCCGACAGTTCGTGGCCATACAGCGGCATCGCCGCTTCGAGCCGCAGCGTGTCGCGGGCGCCCAATCCGCACGGCAATCCACCAAGCGGTTTGGCGTTTTCCAGAATCTTGTCCCAGATGGCGGTCGCGGCGGCGGCCGGCACGGTCACTTCGACCCCGTCTTCGCCGGTATAGCCGGTCCGGCTGATCAGGGCGGACTCGCCGCAGAGGGTACCAAGGGCGCCCGAGTAGTATTTGAGCTCGCCGATCGCAACGTCGCACAGCGGCTGAACCGCTTCGATCGCTTTAGGACCTTGGACCGCGATCATGGCGGTTTCGAGCGTGTGATCGGTGAAGACGACCCCTTCGGCCGGCAGGTGCTTCTCGATCCAGGCGGCGATCTTCTCGCGATTGCCGGCGTTGACGACCAGCCAGAAGTATTGCTGATCGGCTTCGCCCAAGTTGTAAATCAAGACGTCATCAAGGATTCCGCCTTCTTCGTTACAGACCAGGCTGTAGCGAATTTTGCCCATCGGGACGACGGAAGCTTTGCGAGTGAGCAGCTTGTCGAGGAACTCGCCAGCGCCAGGCCCATCGAAGCGAAAGCGGGCCATGTGGGAGACGTCAAACAGCCCGGCCGCGGTGCGGGTGGCGTTGTGTTCGTCAATGATCGAAGAATATTGGACCGGCATCTCCCAGCCGCCGAAATCGACCAGGCGGCCGCCTGCGGCGTGATGCCAATCATTAAGAGGCGTTTTGGCGAGCGTCATCTTGCTCCAGGGTGGTTTGAGACCAATGGTTTTCCGCAGGATACAAGGCAACTGGGGCACGGCGCGAGACGCAAGTTCTGATGGTGCGCACGGCCAGATCGCTCGCCGGTCACATGGTTTGCGACCGAAGAGGAAAGGCGCCCAGCGTCGTGCTCGGGTGAGAGCGACGCTCGACAATGCTCAGATGCCAATTAGCGAAAGATCAACTATTGGCAAATTGTAACCCACTGCGCCGAGGTTGCTAGGGGCGAAGTGGTGTGTGGTTTGCCGTTCTTTTTGTGGAGCATAAGCCGAATGGGCGAAAAACCGCGCGCTTTGCGCATGGAAACGCCCAGTTCGCGGCGCGGAGCAATTGCGATCAGCGAATCTCTTCGATAGCGGTTCTCACTAGATCAAGAAATGATCGACCGGCTTGACCGGCGGCGGAACAAGCTCTGGCGGTTGTTCCGAGAGTTGGCGGATGTTGATTTCGATCATCGTGGACAACTGCAACAGCGGCAGATCGTTGTCGTCGGTGCTGAACGGCTGTTCGATTTCGTCGCCGACGGCGTCGAGGCCCAGAAACGCATAAGCGACCAGTGCGACCACGACCGGCGTCAGCCAACCGATTCTGTCATGGAGGCCGCACGGCAGCGCCAAGCAGTACAGCACAACGGTGCGGTGAGTCAGCACGCTGTAGGTAAACGGGATCGGCGTGCTCTTGATCCGTTCGCAACCTCCTTGGATCGCCAGCATCTCGGTCAGGTTCTGATGCAGCAGCGGGAGATGAAAGACATTCAGCCGTCCGCTTCGCCAAGCGTGATTCAAGCAGCGCGAGATTCGATCGGCGATCGCGGCCGGCACGTTGTCTTGCGCCAGGTAGCTGTCGGCCTCGGCGTCGTTTTTTAAGCGCTGACGCAGTTCGGCGGTCGCGTCGGTGTCGCGCAGCCGATGTCGGAAGGCGTGGACGTAGGCGATGATCAGCCCCGTAATCCGATTCTGATCTGGCTGCTGTTCTCGCGGGGCGTCGGGATCGCTGTCAGCGTTCTCTTCGCCGATCAGTGAGTTGACCTGCATCGTAAAGGTGCGGCAGACGTTGACCATCCGGCCCCACAACTTGCGTCCTTCCCAATAGCGATCGTAGGCGGCGTTGTTGCGAAAGCCGAGAAAAATCGCCAGCGCCAGGCCGACCACCGTAAACGGTTCCATCGTCAAGCTATACGCCTGGGTTGGAAAGAATTTTGCGATGACCGTGATCACGACCGAGAACCCGACCACCACGGCCAAGCGAGGCCATGTGCGATCCATGGTCGTGCCATGGTACGCAAAGATCATGCGGATCCAGCTATCTTTTTCGGTGATGATCATCGGCGGCGCAGCTCGTTGGAATAAGGATCATTGGCAAGCCGCCTAGGATAGCCGAGATCGTCCGCCTCCGACAAGCAATTCGAGCGAAGAAGTCGGCAGACTGGCGACGGTAGAATCGAAAACGAAAAAAGCCGCGTGCCCAACGGCGACGCGGCTTTGCTTTGTTCCGAAGACGTGGCGACCTTATTCCGCCTCGTCCCAATTGACCACGTTGCCATCGTTGCGCTCGATCAGGTTGCGCATCGTTTCTGGTTTCAGCTTTTTGGTCGAGAACTGGCGAACGCTGCCGTCGACTAGGGCCGCCGAGAAGGTTCCTTCCGGGTTGAGGTTGGTGAGCCCGCGAAATGGGTTTTCGGGGTCGTAATCCCATTCGTCCGGCTTGGTCCAAATGACCGCTTCCTCCGGCGCCACGTTTAAGATCAGGATCGTGTTGGACGTGCCGTCGGTCATGTCATGCATGCCGAGCGTTTTGCCAGGTTGAAAAGAGGCTTTCTCGCCGGCTGGTACGACATAAGTCGTCTTCGTGGGATCGTCCAGTGGATGGACGGGGTCGATATAGATACTCGGCATCTTCTCGACCAGCTTGATGTTGTGCTCGCTATCCCACGGCTCATCCAGATGAAACTGATCGTACAGGGCTCCATATTCCAGGTAAGGAAGCAGGTAGACGCGCCACGAGAGGAGCGGCTTTTCCGGCGTTTTTCCATCCGGAACGCCGGCGGGAGGGAACTTTCCAAAGGTGTCGTGAAAATTGTGCATCCCCAGAGCGAACTGCCTTAGGTCGTTGCGTCCATGCGTCTGCTTGGCCGCCTGACGAGCCGCATCAATCGCCGGCTGCAGCGCCGCGCGCAGGGTCGTAATCTGCTGATTGTCGAGCGAGATCCGCAGCTCGTCGTCGTCCATCTTCGGCAAGATCGCCTGGCGAACCATTTCGACCAACGCCGCCGGGGGCTTCATGGGGAGACTTTCTGGCCGGGTCATCAGGTCGACCCAGTTATACAGCTCCTGGGCGCCTTCTTGGGAATCGGCGTCGACGATGACGTTGACTTTGGCGCCATCGACATAGGCGAACGCGACTCCGGTGTACTCGACCTTGTCGAGATAGTACTTGGCGAACTGGCCGCCGGGGATGAATCGTTGTTCGATCATCAAGGTGCGTGAGTCGTCGTCGAGCAGTGCGATCGCCTGGATGGGGGCGGGGCCAATCGCTGCGACCGCCGCATCGAGCTTCGTCGCGTCATACGGCTTGAGATTGGCCAGACGTTCCGCTTCGTCCGGGCGGTTGACCATCGTGAACCACTCGCCATGCCGGATGAGACCTTTCTCGAGCGTTTCCGGTGGGATATCCGCAAAGCGGTCGCCGACGATGATCTTGATGATGTCTTTGTCAGAGACCGCGCCAGTCGTGTGGAAGAGGGGCGAGGCGGATATTCGCGTATTGGTCTCGCCGTTGCCAAGATCGGATTCCATCGCGTAGAAAGCGATCGCCAACTCCTTCACCCCTTTCGCAAATTCGGGGCTGTTTGCCGGGTTGGTGAACACGTCCTCTTCAAAAAAGCCGGTATCGACCTCGTTCTCTTCCATTTCCTGGAGGATCGCCTCCAGGTCGGGATTGGGCCAGTCGAGCCGAACAATGGCAAAGGTCGATTCGCCGAGGAATGGCGAGATTTCCTTGATCCAAGTCGGCGCCGTTGCGGCGGCCGGGTTGGCGGGCTGAGCGGCCGGTTTCGCGGGAGTCTCCGCAGGCGTGCTGGGCGCCGTTTCCATGTTCTTGTCGGCAGCGGCCGGGGGCGGATCGACCGGCGTTTGTTGCGAATCGGCGTCGGGCGCCGCCGCCTGTTCGACGCCAGAGCAGCCGAACGTCAAGGGAATCAACGCGAGAAACAGCAGCAAGGTACGTGGCATCTTCCGAATCCTTGTGGCCATGAAAAGTGGAGGCGAAATGGGACGCCCCTCCATGGTAGTGCATGTCGCGCGCAGATCTCAACAAGCGGCCCACAGAAAGGGCCAAAAATAGACTGTCGCTTCTCGTTGGCCGCTTGCCTGGCTTAGGCGGCGGCGCGGCGCTGCAAGGTGATCGGTTCGGCCGGCGTATCGCGCAGAATACGATCGAGCGTTTCGGCGCCTTGCCAGTCGCCGGTCATTTCGCGGAAATAGCGGGTCCACTCTAGCAATTGGCGATGGTAGGCGGCCATTTGCATCAAGTAACGTCGATCTCCGCGATGGAGCGCCATGTGGATTGTCAGCAGATTCAAGACGTCAGGGTCGTTGAAGTAGCTGGTATGCACGAGTTCTTCGCCGGATAGTTCGGCGTTGAACGCGGCCAGTCCGGCCATCAACGTCTTTTGCCCCAGCAAGGCCCGCAGTTTCGGGGCGATGTCTTTCGACTTGGAGTTGGCTCGGGCGGTGATCCGCTGGGAGATGAAGTAGGGAAGGGGGGGGATGCTGTTCACATCCGTGTCGCCGATCGGGGCGGTCGAGACGTTGCAGAGTTCGGCCGACGGACGATTGTTCCCTTGTACCGCCTTGCTGACGTATTGTCGCACGAAGTGATTAAGAATCGGACGGACGATGTAGTTGAACGTCGGCGCCACGGTCCAGTAATAGGGGATCCACAAGAAGCTGAGATAATCGGAGACGAAGATCCGGTCGGCGGCGGTCACTTTGCCGACGAAGGTGATGTCGAGATGGAGCGTCGTCCGCAGGCCGTTGATCGCTTCGTCGTCTGGAGAGAAGATGCCGAGCCAGCAACGGCCATACTCTTGGATCACGCATTGCTCGGCATGCAGCTCTTGGCGGATCCGCCGCGACTCAATCACCGGGCCGATAAAAAAGCTGGCCAACTGGGCGAAGACGAAGAACATGACGAACACGCCGGCCATCGCCAGCCAGCCCAGATGGTCGTACATCAAGTAGTCCATCAGGTTAACGTCGCGGCCCAGCAGTTCTACCTGCGTCGAGGCGTAATGATCGGGATCGAAGATCGCACAATGCATGATGCGGAACATCTGCTGCAACGACTGGCGCGCGTGACTAAGAAAAAAAAGTCCGGCGATGATGTTGATCGCATTGGCGATGCTGACCGGGTTGACGGTCCGGTGGCGTAGGAAAGGGGTACCGACTGTCGACCAGGTGCGCAGGTAATCGAGCGGAATGCCGTCGACGCTCGCCTGGCGGAGCGCCATCCAGATGATCGAGCCGCCGTGGCTATGACCGACCAGGTGATAGCCTTGGCCCGCCGCTTCAAACTGGGCGACGTATTCGAGCAGCGCTTTGGCGCCTTTAAGTCGTTCGCGTTCGTTGTTTTCGCCCGACCAGTGAAACAGGCGGCCTTGTTCCTGTAGCGAAATGCCGTCTGGCAGGCGGCTTTCCAGCTCTTGCCAGACTTCGCTGCCTCGTTGCCAGAAAGCGTCCCCTTCTTCATGTTCGCGTCCGGCGAACGTGCCATGCACCAGGATGACGACATCCTCGGGCGTCGTGGGAGGGGTGTAGACTTTAAGCTCGGACATCAAGGTTCGCCTGGGAAACGCGACAGTCGGCACGCGAAAAACGCCGCGAGAAAGTAGAAGAAGCTGGCTTAGGAATCAAGACGAATCCCTGCCATTGAGCCAAAAGCAGGGCGCCGGCGGTAGTTGCGGTCAGGCGCCGCGGCAACCAGGCGTTTGATTTCGTGGGGGCGACTTCTAGGATTGCAGCGGGCGATTGTGCCGACCCTGGCAATGGGGTAGGTTACACCGTGAAACGCTGGCGCCGTCTATGCAAGCATGGCGCCTTTTTCTTTGAAGACTTAACGTACCCCGTTCGAATCAACATAACGGAGAAGCAACTATGGCTTACACGCTGCCGGAATTGCCGTACGCGTACGACGCGCTCGAGCCGTCGATCGACGCCAAGACGATGGAAATCCATCACACCAAGCATCACCAAGCCTACATCACCAAGGTCAACGATGCGATCAAAGGTACCGAGCTGGAAAGCAAGACGATTGAAGAGCTGGTCTCGGACATGTCGGCCGTGCCGGACAACATCAAGGGCGCCGTCCGCAACAATGGCGGCGGTCACGCTAACCACTCGCTGTTCTGGACCGTCATGAAGCCGGGCGGCGGCGGCACGCCGAGCGGCGACCTGGCCGCGGCGATCGACGCCGAACTGGGCGGTTTCGAGAAGTTCAAGGAAGCGTTCTCCAATGCGGCCGCGACCCGCTTTGGCTCGGGTTGGGCCTGGCTGTCGGTCGACGGCGGCAAGTTGGTGGTCGAAAGCACCCCCAACCAGGACACGCCGCTGATGGAAGGTCGCACGCCGATCCTCGGTCTGGACGTGTGGGAACACGCCTACTATCTGAACTATCAGAACCGCCGTCCCGATTACGTCTCGGCGTTCTTCAACGTCATCAACTGGGACGAAGTGGCCAAGCGTTACGCCGCCGCCAAGGCCTAGAGCGTTTTTCTCATCGCAGTAGCGTTTCTGGCGCCGGTGAGGCAAGCTGGTCAAGGCGACCGAAGCAGGTGAATCCTCAAGATTCGTCGATGCAGGTCAACGCCGACCAGCGCGGCCGCAACCAGCCAGAACGATACAGATGGAGGAAAACCGCTCTAGTCGAGCGACCGCGACAAGCGATCCATGAAAGAGCCGTTCGCCCTGCGAGCGGCTCTTTTTTTGCTAGCAGCGGGGATTCCCATTTTCTGACCTTGACCTCCGCGAAGCGTCTCCATACTCTCCCTCCCAAGTCGGCACACAACGCGTGGTAGACTTTTCCGATAAAACGGATCGAAATGGTTAATGTGCGGGTTACGCGCAGGTCGACTTTTGGATCTATACGGAGGTCGCCGCATACCAGTCGGCAGACGAAAACAAATCACTCAGGGACGAGGCCGCAGACGAGCACAGGGACGTGCTTTCTCGTGCGATGCCGCCTCACAGAGCCAAAGGCGCGTGAGCTATGCGAGTGCGAATCGAAAAATGGACGCTAGGAGCAGCGCTGCTTGCCGCTGCCGTTGTACCCTCAGTCGGCTGCAAGAGCGGCATGAGCTGGTGGGCCAGCAAGAAAGCCCCCGACGTCTCGAACGTCGCCACATCACAAGCGCCCCCTTACAGCGCTACGGCTGTCGCCCCGTCGAGCACTTCGACTCCGGTGCAGAGCAGCTCGTCGCTAGCCCGCAACTTCAACGGTACGGTGACGCCGAACTACGCCGCGACGACTGGCGCTGCGAGTTCGCCGAGCTACAGCGGCGCCTATCCGGGCATGGGCTCGCCGTCCGCTCCGCAACAAGGTTTTTATGCCGCCTCGCAAGGGCAGCAACCGGCGTCGACCAGCTATCCGGCCGGCATGACGCAACCGGTTAGCAATCCGTACGCCGCTCAAGGCGCTGCGGCCTACACCGCTTCGGCGGCTGGGGCTGCGGGCTATCCGTCGCGCAGCAGCTACTCGCAGCCGAGCAGGACCTCGCCGAGCAGCTACGGCCAACAACCGTCGACCAGCTATCCTGGCGCCGGCGCCGTTCCGGCCAGCTACGCCCCGAGCAGCGGTTCGCAGTACCGGTCCACCACCGGCGGCAGCAGCTATCCGTCGACCGGCGGAGCAGCGAGCGGCTACCCGTCGACCGGTTCGCAGCATCCGTCGACCAGCGGCGGCAGCAGCTACCCGAGCACCGGTGGATCGAGCTATCCGTCGACCGGCAACAGCTACCAGGGCGCCAGCAGCGGAAGCTACAACAGCCCGGCCAGCTACCAATCGACGCCATCGACCCCGACGCCTTCGACTGGTTCGACCCCGCACTATCGTCCGGGCGGCACCAGCGACTACGGCAGCGGCAGCTCGGCGCCGGCCGCGACCAGCTCGTATCCGTCGACCAGCACCTCGAACTATCCGAGCACCGGCGGTTCGACCTACCCGTCGACCAGCTCCAGCGAAAGCTCGGGCGGCTCGCGTTACTCGAGCGGCTACTAAGCCTCGAGAAGCTGCGATCTCCGATTCACGAAGAGACCTCGCCCTGGTGCGAGGTCTCTCTTTTTATGCGCGCTGGTGAAGATGCCGGTTGTAGCGATGATTCGGTTGGCGGAATTTCGCACGCCCCCGGCAAGTGTGGGCTAGGTTTCATTGGTACTCACCATCCAGTCCCAATCCCACCTTCATTGAGAGCGAGCGCCCATGTGCGACCATCAGCCAACTTCCCGCAGATCGTTTGTTAAATCCGTAGGCATGGCGGTTGGGGTCGCTAGTCTCGGTGCGTTTCGTTCCACTAGCGCCGCCCAGTTGGACGCTGAGAAATCCCCGGATCAGATCCTGGCCGAGTTGAAAGCGGGGAACGATCGCTTCTCCAGCGGCAAGACGAATCTGTCGCCGCGGACTCCGGAAGACTTCGCTCGCGATGCCCAAGGCCAGGCGCCGCCGGCGATCGTGTTGGGCTGCGCCGATTCGCGGGTTCCGCCAGAGATCGTGTTCGACCAACCGGTTGGCGATCTGTTTACGCTCCGCGTCGCCGGCAATATCGTCGGGTCGGGGCCGATTCTGCTCGGCAGTATCGAGTTCGCCGTCGCCGAACTGGGCGCCAAGTTGATCGTCGTGATGGGGCACAGCTCGTGCGGCGCTTGCGCTGCGGCGATTGAGCACATCGAAAACAACGATGCGCTGCCGGGTGCGATCGAAGGCATGGTCAACTACATTCGTCCGGTTGTTCGTCAGGTGCAAGGCAAACCGGGCGACAAGTTGGTCAACGTCACCAAGCAGAACGCGATCTACAACGCTCAAAAGCTGCGCAAGCTCGGTCCGATTCTGCCTGACCTGGTGAAGAGCGGCACGGTGCAGACGGTCGCCGCCTATTACGAACTGTCGACCGGCAAGGTCGAGTTCCTCGATAGCTAGATTGATCACGATCTGCGGCGCTAGGCCGCAAGAAACAACCGCGGCGCCAGCAGTCGATGCTGGCGCCGTTTGCATTTCTTGCAGTTCGTCGCTGCCGGCTTAACGACCAGCGGCGCACGAACCGAATTCTAAAATCCGACACTGCAGGCCTTTGCTAGCAAGTTGCTGTAGGGCCGCTTCCGCGTCGTTACGCGAGTTGTAAACGTCGTGGCGATGCCAAAACATCTCTTTGGTGTCGAAATATTGAACGCGAAAATGTCGAGCATCGCCGCCAGGGACACTGACGCCAATCGTCGACTCTTGCCATTGAAGGCTCATAATAATCTCGCTCCGAAGTCCCCAAACTTACTGCGATGTTATTTTCATCGAGTTCGGATGTAGTATCCGTTAAGTCAAAATGGGACAAGAGCGGTATTTCGTAGGTTCGCGCAATTGCCAGAAGCGGCTTGGATTTCCTGCAGCGTGATTTCCTGCAGAGTGGTCCCAGCCTACCAGCCAAGGACCATGTTCGATTCGATCGCCTTGCGGGCCTTATCCAGATCGACGCCGGTTTCGTTCATGTACAAACGAATCGCGTGGACCTTATCTCCCTCCGCCTTCGACAGGCAGTCGCGGGCGACCAGGCAAGGGTCCAAGCGGTGATCGGTCAGTCCCAGGGCCGCCTTCGAGATGACCCAGCTGTTGCGAGGCCGCTTGGTCAGACGAATCACTTCGTCATTGGGATAGTTGTCGTGGACAACGACCTTGGCCTGCGTTTCGTCTTCCGCCCAGGTAATCAGAATGTGAGCGTTCGTCTCGATCTCGAACAGCGGCATGGCTGTCTCCTTTCCGCGAAAGAGCATTAACCGGGACAGAGCATCTGGAAAGTAAGATGGCGCGCCGCGAGAAGTCGGGCACTCGCATTCGTGCACCTGAACCGTACTGCTGATCTTAAGCTCTGGCCGACATCCCAGCAACGGAGTTTGGACTGCTGGCGACGCCCTGACCGCAATTTCGCCGCAAAAAGAAGGGGAATACGCGCGTTTCGTCCGCCTTGGCCGGAAAGGGCCCATGGCCAGCGGCCAGGGGGAATGTTACGGTTGACCCAGCGGCGAAATCGCCTCCGATACGTCGCCCGACTCCTTCGCAGCCGCTTTCGTCGGCAGGATGAACGCCTGGTGAAATCTCGACTTCTTTGGATCCGCACGTTGCTGGTGGCCGCGATCGTCTTCGTGGTTCTCTCGCAGTTACTTCGTCCGTCGCTCGTCGGGCAGTGGTACTGGGCGTCGGCGCTAGAGAAACTGGAAGCCGGCGAAAACGACCAGGCGATCGAACTGGGCCAGAAGGCGGTCGATTGGAGCGGCGATTCCGCCGCGATGCGAATGCGGATGGCGGAGTTGCTCTACCGCGTCGAGCGCAACGAAGAGGCGCTCGCGTTGCTCGAACCGGCGGAGGAGAGCGAAGAAGAGGACGTAACGCTACTGCCGATGAAAAACTTCCTCCTCTCGCGCATGGGAGAGCATGAGCGGGCGCTCGCCCTGGCTGACGACCTGATCGCGGCGGCGGACGAAGGAAAGTTCCATCGCCATCGCGCCCTCAACAATCGCGCTTACGCAACGGCGCTCGCGTTGTCGGACGACGCTGAGCTGCCGCCCGAGGCGCTAGAGCAGGCGCAGAAGGATATCGAAGAGGCGATCGGCATCTATGGCGCCGATGCGTCTTACCTGGACACCCGTGGGTATGTGAAGCATTTCGCCGGCGACAACGAAGGAGCGGTGGGCGATCTCAACGTTGCGATCGAGATCTACCAGTCGCTGATCAACCAGGTCGAAGAGGAAGAGGACGTCTGGGGGACGATGAAAGAGATGCGGCTGAAGCAAGCCCAAGGGATGATCGGGGTGCTCTATCACCATCGCGGCGAAGCGCTCAAGGCCCTGGGCCGCGAAGAGGACGCGAAACGCGACTTTGAGCAGGCCGATAAGATGGGATACAGCCGCCAGAAGGGACATTGGTAGTCCCTTCCAGCTGGTGGCCAATCTTTAGCTGCCTGTTGAAAAATGCCATCGTGGCATTTTCCAACCTCGCCAGGCTCAGAGCGTAGCTCTTCGCGGCTCGACAATCGGTTCGCCGGCGCCGTGCAGTTGCTCGAGTTCACGCACTTCCGACAGCAGCGTGTCGGCCTCGTCAACCGCTTGCGCTTCGATTTCCGGAGTGATCTCCAGGCAAGGCAGGATCCGCGTGCCGTCATGGTAGAAGTTGCAGTTGCGGCCGTTCGCTTTGGCTCGATAAAGGGCGGCGTCGGCGTGAGCCAGTAACGTGCGCGCATCGTCTTCACCACGCGCCTGGGAAAGGCCGCCGCTGATGGTGACGCCCAGCTGCGCTTCGGCACTGGTCCGCAGTCGCTCGGCGAAAATGCAGGCGCCGTAGATGTCGGTCGACGGCATCAACACCACGAACTCTTCGCCGCCGTAGCGGGTGACGATGTCGGTTTCGCGGACGCAGTTGTCGATCACGTTCGAGATCTCCACCAGCACGCGGTCGCCATGCAGGTGACCATGCTGATCGTTGACCCGTTTGAAGTGGTCGACGTCTAAGATGCAGAGCGAGAAGGTGAAGTCGTAACGACCCTTCATTGAGATCATGTTTTCCAGCGAGTCGTCCAGCGCTCGGCGGTTGCTGAGCCCGGTCAGCGGATCGGTTCGCGACTCGGTGAAGGTCATCAACAGGCTGGCTTGCTGGCGGATTTCGTCATAGGCGTTGGCGATCTGCGACGAGAGCCGCATGGTGGGGCTGAGCATTTGCTCCGCCTCTTCGCACAGGTCTTGCCAGGCCTGGGTGTCTTTGGCGTCGCCCAGTTCGTTAATCCGCTCTTTGAAGTGCAGAATGCTGTTCTGATGCGTCGTCAGGTTGCGGCGGATGTCCCGCGAGATGTCCTCCAACTGACGGATCACGGCCTGGGCTCGTTTTACTTCGCGACGCGCGCGGCTCTGTTCGGCGACAGCGGCGCTGGCGTTGCGCTTCCCAAGGAAGTAGCCGATCAAAGCGACAAGCGCCAATGAGACCGGGACCGGGATTCCGAGCATCCAGTTTTCCATTTCTCGAACTTCCTCTCGAGCTGCACTTCAGGCGGTGGGGAGTTAGACGTGGGAGAAACGCCTAGGCGTTGGTGCGATTTCCGATTCCACGCATACACAGCACGCCGAAAATAACCGCGAAGACGAATACGTAGGTCCAGTCGCCCGAGTCCATTTGCTCGATGAACTGCTCTAGACTCTTGAACGAAGTGTGGAGGTATTCGCGCATTTCGGAATTGCCGGCAAGATTTGCGGAGCCGTCGTTGTTCATAGGGAAGTTTACGTCACAATTACGACGCGGCTGAAAATGCAGGCCCCAGTTGGGGAATTGGCCTGGGAGATCGGGATCGTAGCGATTGTGCCGATTATCGGGGCGTGCCGATTGCGTAGAGTGCGCAAACAAATGCCCGCCTTCGGGGAAGGCGGGCGAGGGTGGTCGAAGGTGGAAGGTCGCCGCCGACTAGCAGCGGAACTGACCCACCATGTGTTGGATCTTGTCGGCCACGCGGGTCAGTTCCAGACTGACGTTGCGGGTCTGGGCCGAGTCTTCGGCGGCGTCGTCCGCCGACTTTTTGACCCCGACGATGTTGCGGCTGACTTCGGTGCTGGCCTGCGTCGATTGCTCCAGGCTGACCGTCACGCCGCGAACGTTGGTCGATGCCGACGACAGATTTCGTGAGATCTCTTTGGTCGCGATGCTTTGCTCTTCGACCGCCGCGGCGATCGAGCGCGAGACCGAGTCGACGTTGTGAATCACCGTCAGCACTTTGCCGATCGATTCGACGGCGTCTTGCGACGATTCCTGAATTCGCGAGATCCGCTGACGAATGTCTTCGGTTGCCGTGGTGGTCTGGCGGGCGAGGTCTTTCACTTCGGTCGCCACCACGGCGAATCCCTTACCGGCGTCGCCGGCTCGGGCTGCTTCGATCGTGGCGTTGAGGGCCAGCAAGTTGGTTTGCTCGGCGATTTCCTGAATCACTTCGGTCACCTTGCCGATTTCGATCGCAGACAAGCCGAGCGCCGAAACGGTCGCGTTGCTCGCTTCAACCAACTGCGACGCTTCTCGCGACGTGTTGGTGGCGTTTTCGGCGTTGCGGGCAATTTCGACCACGCTGGAGGTCATCTCGTCGACCGCCGCGGCGACTGACTCGATGGTGCGGTTCATTTCGCGGGTGCTGGTCGAGATCGACTCCATATTGACCGACATCTCTTCGGCGGCGGCGGCGACGCTGGTCGATTGCTCCTGCGTGCTTCTGGCGCCGTCGGTCATGCGACCCGAGGTCGCGTTCAGCATGTTCGACGAACTGCTGAGCGTTTCGGTATCTCCCATCAGTTCGCGAATGATCTCTTGGATCTTGGTGACGAACAGATTGAACGAACCGGCCAGGCGGCCGAGCTCGTCACGTTTGTTTTCCGGCAGACGCTGAGTCAGGTCGCCATCGCCTTGGGCGATTTCGTCCAGCATCTTGGTGGTCGCGTTGAGCGGCAACAGGATCGAGCGAGCGATCAGCCATCCGCAGACCGACATGGCGACGATCGACAGACCGCCGATCGTCAGCAGAACCCAGATGTTCTGGGCCGCTTCAGCGCGGATCTGAACGGCCGTTTCCAACACCGCGTCGCGGGCGGCGTTCGCTTCGGCTCGCTTCTGGGCGATCCGTTCTTGTTTCGCTTCCAACTTGGCGCGGGTCCGAGCGAGCGATTGTGCTTGGGCCTCGGTCACCGCGTCTAGGTGACCGCGGAAGTCGCTAAACGACTCCAGGCCATAGCCATAGTCGCTGGCCGCTTGGACTTCCGCTTTTTTCGCCTCGTTCTGAGCGTCGGTGAAGATCTTGCGGGACGCTTCGGCCCACAGCTTGAATTTCGCCATCAGACCGTTGTAGACGGTTTGAACTTCTGGATCGTTCATGCCGTTGGCGGCCAGACGAAGCCGTTTGTCGGCTTGGCCGATGTTTTCTTCTTGCGTCGCTTGAGCGGCTTGGAATTGCTCTTCGCTGGTCGCCGCCAGGGCGAGTTTTTCAGCGATGATCGCCTGGTGAACGTCGCGATCGGCCTGCAGCATCAGTTCGATGCTCTCCTGCATCTGACGAAGCTCGGGCAGGTCTTTATTGATGACCGGCAGCATTTCGTCTTCGATCAGCGGAGCGATTTCGTGATCAATCAGGTGGACGAATTTTTCGTCGACGACTTGGTCGAGTTGTCCGAGCAGATAGCTGGAAGTCCGCCAGCCGAGGCCGACGATGAAGGCCAGTGCCAAGCAACTGAGCGTTACTTGAACGATGATTTTTCGTTGGATGCTCATGAAACTAATCCCGGACTAATCAATTGCTTTCCGCAACCAGCCAGAACGATACAGACGGAGGAAAACCGATCTAGGGAGCGCGTTGAGCAAAGATAGGTTGACGATCACAAAAACCAATGTGGTCATTCCGAGATTGCAGTGCACCGTTCGGCGCGGGGGAAAGCGACTATGCCGATTGTGCAGCGTGGATCCCTCAGAAGTCGTAAAATTCGCCGATTCTGGCGGCACGGTTCATTCCCTCTTTTCCCAATAACCGGGCGAACTTGTACCGAAATCGCCGGGCCAGACCCGCGCCAATTCGGTGAACCGCAAGCGCAAAAGCGCAGAACTGCGACTTCAAACCGGGTTTGATACCGCCGACGAAAGCTTAGCAGTCCTTTGATTTTCTCAACAGGCAGTTAGCGTTTCCAAGCCAGCAGCATCACTCCGGCGCCAACCAGGGCAATCGCCAACCACTCGCGCCCCGCCGGGCGATCTCCCAAGAAGATCACGGCAAAGATCGCCACCAAAACGACGCTGAACTTGTCGACCGGCGCGACCTGCGAAGCTTCGCCGACCTTCAAAGCGCGAAAGTAACAAACCCACGAAGCGCCCGTCGCCAGACCCGAGGCGACGAGGAAGCCGATCGTCTTGCCCGAGAGCTGGCGCGGATCGCTCAGCGCCCCAGTCGCCCACACGAACGCTGCCAGCACGACCAGGATGACGATCGTCCGGATCAACGTGGCGTAGTCCGAGTTGACTCCCTCGAGCCCGATCTTGGCGAAGATCGCCGTCAGCGCCGCAAACCCGGCCGAGAGAATCGCCCACAGGAACCAGTTATGCGAGATATCCATTGAGAGGCTCCTGAAGTTGTCGTCTCTTTGGGAGCGCCGAGGGATACGATTGAAGCGCATTAGAGAAAGTGTGTGATCACGAATTTACGTTAGCTGTTCGATCAAAAGTGGACGTCCACGTTGCGGCGCCAAATAGGCTGCAAGCGGTGTCTTTTCCGACTCGCGGACCCAGTTAAAGAGAGGTTTCGCGCATCGTCCCATTCTTATCTGCGAGAGGCTCGCCAGGCGACGGTTTTTAGGATTTTTGAGATTTTCCTCTTTCGCCTTTTTTGCGTGAATTTGGGAGGATTTTGAAGGCTCATCTCCCCCAAATTTAGTAATGTGAGGTTAGGGCAGTCTAGTCGTAAACTGAATTGGGAGTTGAACATGCGCCGTCGATCGTCACTTAAACTGCTGGCTGCCGGACTGCCGCTGACATTTGCTGCACAAAGCTTTGGAAAGAGTACGACCGGACCCTACTTCGGGAGCGGAGTCAAAGTCGGGGAAGTCACCTCCGACTCAGCCATTCTCTGGACCCGGACCTCCTCGGCAGATGAATGCGACTCCAATTTCGCATTGCCGGGCATCGCCGCCGACGTGCGCGTGCGCTACTGGATCGCCGAGCAATCGGGTTCCGAAAAAACGACCGCCTGGCAGTCGACGACGGCCGATGGCGACTTCGCCACGCAGATTCCGTTGAGCGATCTCTCTCCGGGCGTTAAGTATCGCTTTGTCTTGGAAGCGAAGAACTCGCTGGGGGCGAATCAGACCGACGGAACCTTCAAGACCGCGCCCCTTGCCGAAACGATCACGCCGATTCGCTTCGTCGTCACTTCCTGTCATAAGTACGCGACGATGGATGCGCCCGGCCTGGGGCAAAAAATCTATCTAGAGATGCTGAAGCTAAAGCCGCAGTTTTTTGTCCATACGGGCGATGTCGTCTACTACGACGGCGATACCGAACCGCTGGCAAGGAACGTCGAATTGGCTCGCTTGCATTGGCACCGGATGGACAACCTGCCATACCATCGCCAGTTCTATCCGAACATGGCCTCCTACTTTATGAAGGATGATCACGACGTCTTGAAAGACGATGCGTGGCCTGGTCAAAAATTTGGTGATCTTACCTTTGCGGAAGGATTGGCGATTTTTGATGAACAGAACCCGATGGGTGAGTCTCCTTACCGCACCGTTCGCTGGGGACGAGATCTCCAGGTCTGGATTGTGGAAGGCCGCGACTTTCGCAGCCCCAATCCTATGGCGGATGGTCCCCAGAAATCGATCTGGGGCGAGCAGCAGTGGGAATGGCTGCAGCAAACGGTCGCCGCATCGGACGCCAAATTCAAGATACTGATCAGTCCGACTCCAATCGTCGGACCTGATCGACCGCAGGGGAAGAACGACAACCACTCCAACGCAGTCTGGACCTCCGAGGGAAATCGCGCTCGCAAGTTCCTGGTCGACAACCATATGCACGTCATCTGCGGCGATCGTCATTGGCAATATCACTCGGTTGATGATGCGACGGGGCTCAACGAGTTCTGCAGTGGGCCCAGCACCAACAAACATGCAGGGGGCTGGAATCAAAAGAACTTCCTGCCGGAGCACCGCTTTTTGCGGGTCGCGGGAGGATTTCTGTGCGTCGACGTTGATCGGACCGGCGAGCAGCCGGGACTGCTATTTCGCCACATTGACGTCGATGGCGCCGTCGTCTACGAAAAGCGATTTGAAGGCTAGCAGCCTGGTGAAAAATGCCATCGTGGCATTTTCCAACCTCGCCAGGCTCAGAGCATAGCTCTTCGCGGCTCGCAAAATAACGACTTACGTCGTTATTTTGGGATCGCATCCGTGCGATCACGCAGTCCGTCGAGAAAATCAACGGACTGCTAGTGAAGCCATTTGGCCGCCAAACGCCCCACACTTGCTGGTGGGGCGAACCCTATTTGTTCGCTTACTGTCTCTTTCGGCGTTCTGCGGCATCCAATCGGGGATGCCCTTCATGCAGCAAGCAAGCCCCAAGAAGAACGTATGGCGACCGACAGCAGCGGCCCCACGCTGACCAGCGAAGTCTCTCCGGAATTACCGACCCCGACCGAAGTCAATGACGCGAAGGTGAGCCGCGCCCAAATGGTAGTGGCGATCCTGGCGGCGCTCAGCGTATCGCAC